>CADCLN010000001.1 GCA_902802265.1 uncultured Bacteroidales bacterium
CTACCTCTGCAATAACTCATCGGACAAAGCATGGGCAAGCGTCATTGCTGAATATGAATTGGCTGGCGAACACTCCGTCCACTACAACCTTCCACTCAGTCAGCAGTCAGCTGTGGAGAAATACTTAGGCGTCAGACATTATCCCACGTATATCTTGTTTGATAAGGACGGTAATATGCTTCCAGGCGAGTTCAAGCCCTACGATATGGATGCACTGCGTAATAAAATTGAGGAATTGACGAACAAGAAGTGAAATGAAAAAGCAAACCATCCTCGCCATCTTGCTCGCCTTCGTCTGGGTGGCGGGGCAGGCGCAAGTGAGATGCAACGTCGTTGGCACAGTGGCCGAAGGGACAACGCCCATTGAACTGAGATTGTACCGCGACGGCGAAGACCCCAAGAACAGTACATTGCGACCTAGACCCCCTCTAACTCCCCCTCTAGGGGGAGGACTTGGAGGATGAATTTACGACTGTTTCAGATACTCCGCCAACATCTCTGCACAGCGTTCTCCGTCGATGGCGGCAGATACGATACCTCCGGCATAGCCAGCACCTTCGCCGCAGGGGAAGAGTCCCTGGATGCGGATGTGCTGAAGGGTTTCGCGGTGGCGAAGGATGCGGACGGGGGCAGAGGTGCGTGTCTCCACGCCAATCAGTACGGCATCGTTGGTGAGGAATCCGTGCGACATCTTACCAAAATGCTTGAAGCCCTGCTGCAAACGGGAGGCAATGAACTGCGGCATCCAAAAGTGGATGGGTGTGCTGACGAGCCCTGGGGTGTAGGATGTGCTGGGCAGGTCGTAACTGCCCTTGCCGTTAACAAAGTGTGCCATGCGCTGGGCGGGTGCTGTCTGCCGCATTCCGCCTTGCAGCCAAGCGGTGTATTCCAGACGTTCCTGAAATTCGAGCATGGCAAGCGGTCCGCCTTTTGCTTCTATTTCTGGGACAGGCGGCAATCCTTTCAAAGACGGGTCGTCGAGGTCGGCCACATGGAGTTCCACCACCATGCCCGAATTGCTCCAGGGCGAGTTGCGCTGCGAGTTGCTCATGCCGTTGACCACGACTTGACGGGGTCCGCTGGCGGCAGGTACTACCGTGCCTCCTGGACACATGCAGAAACTATACACACCACGTCCCTCTACCTGCGTGACAAAGTTGTATTCGGCAGCAGGCAGGTATTTGCCGCGACCTTCGCCACGATGATACTGTATCTGGTCAATCTTGTGGCTGGGATGTTCCAGACGTACACCCACGGCGAGGTCTTTTGCCTCTATCTCGATGCCTTCAGCGTGAAGGTAGCGATATACGTCGCGTGAACTGTGGCCCGTAGCCAAAATCACAGGGCCATAAAATTCCTTGTCGCCGCAGTTGATGCCTTCCACCTTGCCATCAGCGATGATCAGCCGCCGCATTTTGGTCTGGAAATATACTTCACCGCCTTGGCGGAGGATGGTGTTGCGCATGGCTTCGATGATGCCAGGCAGTTTGTCGGTGCCCAGGTGGGGGTGCGCATCGGACAGAATGTTGGTGGAAGCTCCATGCTGACAGAACACGTTCAGAATCTTCTCCACGTTGCCACGTTTCTTGCTGCGTGTATAGAGTTTTCCGTCGGAGAATGCCCCTGCTCCACCCTCGCCAAAGGAGTAGTTGGATTCGGGGTCAACCTGATGGCTGCGACTGATCTGCGCGATGTCCTTGCGGCGGTCGTGCACGTTCTTTCCCCGCTCCACCACGACAGGGCGGATGCCCAGTTCTATGAGCCGCAGGGCGGCAAACAGTCCGCCTGGACCTGCTCCCACGACGATGGCCTGCGGACGCCCCGCCACATTGGGGTAGTCTGTGTGCTGGTACTCATCGTCCTGTGGTTGTTCGTTCACATACATACGTACCTTCAGGTTCACATAGATAGTGCGCTGGCGGGCATCCACACTGCGTTTCAGCACACGCACTGCAGTCAGACTCTCAGGACTGACGGCATACTCCTTCGAGAGGTATTCCCGAATGCTTTGTTCATCCGCTGCCTGTTCGGGAAGAACACGAATTTGCAATTCTTTTATCATTTTTCTTCGTTTTGCTTGTTCTTTTTTACTATTCTAAGGAACAGGTGTTTGTTGTTTTTTTTATTCTAAGGAATTTAGGAATTAAGGAAGGTCGATGCAGAGCATCGATAAAAATTGGCTACCGCCGAGCTAAAGGTTCCTAAGTTCCTAAGTCCCTAAATTCCTTAGAAAAAAAAATACATATTCCATAGAGAAAAACGCTTTTTGTTACTTCCGAAAGTTGAATTTCTTGATTTTTTGTGCCAAAGTTAGTGAGTTTTTCCAAGAAAAGCACTACCTTTGCGCAAATAAATGAATATTTCATGGAAAACTATATCGTTTCTGCACGTAAATATCGCCCGATGACCTTCGACACGGTGGTGGGGCAGTCGGCTTTGACCACTACGCTGAAGAATGCCATCAGGAACGGGAAACTGGCTCATGCCTACCTGTTCTGCGGTCCGCGCGGCGTGGGTAAAACCACTTGCGCCCGCATTTTTGCCAAGACCATCAACTGCCTCCATCCGCTCGAAAACGGAGAGGCTTGCAATGAATGTGAATCGTGCAAGGCTTTCAACGAACAGCGTTCATACAACATCCACGAACTGGATGCCGCTTCAAACAACTCTGTAGATGACATCCGCCAGCTGATTGAGCAAGTACGCATTCCGCCGCAGATAGGCAAGTATAAGGTGTTCATCATCGACGAGGTACACATGCTTTCCACACAGGCGTTCAATGCTTTTCTCAAGACATTGGAAGAACCGCCCCGCCATGCCATCTTCATCCTTGCCACGACGGAGAAGCACAAGCTCTTGGCTACCATCTTGAGCCGTTGTCAGATTTACGACTTCAACCGCATGGCTGTTGATGACATCGTCAGTCACCTCGCCCATGTGGCTGCCAAGGAAGGCATCAGTTGTGAACCCGCTGCGCTGAATGTGATAGCACAGAAAGCCGACGGAGGTATGCGCGACGCACTCTCCATCTTCGACCAGGTGGCAAGCTTCTGTCAAGGCAACATCACTTATCAGCAGACCATTGCCAATCTCAACGTACTGGACAGCGACTACTATTTCCGCCTGACCGACTATTTCCTGGCATGTGGCAACGGATCGCCCCAAGCACCGAAGGTGGCACAGCAGGTCGTTTCGGAAAACATCACGAACTGCATCCTGACACTGAACGAAATTCTGCAAAAGGGTTTCGACGGACAGCACTTCATCAACGGACTCGCCACACACCTGCGCAACCTGCTGATGAGCCGCGACGCACAGACCGTGAAGCTCATCGAGGCAAGCGACGAAATTCGTCAGCGTTACCAACAGCAGGCACAGAGGTGCACACCGCGTTTCCTTTTCAACGCCATGCGCCTGTGCAACGACTGCGACCTGCAATACAAGCAGAGCCAAAACAAACGTCTGCTGGTGGAGCTGACCCTCATCGAAGTGGCACAGACGGCACAGGGCGAAGATGTCCCTGGTTCGGGGCGTAGCCCTAAGAAGAAGATTAAACCCATATTTGCAGGAACAGCGCCCAAGGCTGCTGCGCCTGCCGCTGCAAAAGCAGCTCCTACACCTGCGCAAGAATCCTCCAACCTGGTACAGGAAAATACAGCTCCTGCCTACCAGCCTGCTCATCAAAGCGAACAACCAGCCCAGCGAATCGTGGGCAAGACGTTCTCTATCCGCAATGTCACAAAACCTGCTACCCAGCAACCAACCACCGCCACGGCTGCAGCCATCCCGACGGCATCTGCTACAACTACACTTCCACTCGAACTGCCATCGGTCGTCATCGTCTGGAAGGAGTTTATCGAACACCTGCCACAAGAGGACATCGCCATGGCACAGCGCATGAAAGGCATCGAACCAACCTTGCTGGAAGACCACCAGACGGTGGAAGTCATTGCCAACAACCAGATGGTAGAAAAGGAACTGAGCAGCATTTCGCCTCGCATCGAGGGATACATGAATAAGCGCATCGAAGGTGGCAACCTGAAAATCGTAGTTCGTCTGCGCAAGACAACGGACAAGAAAGCCACCTACAGCAACAACGAACAATTCAACATCATGTGTAAGGAAAACGAGGCTCTGCTCAAATTGCAAGAAGTATTCGGTCTGGAACTAACCTGAAATCCTATTTTTTCCTATTATCAACACTAATTTTCAATTTTATTATGGCACAGAGATTTATTCTCAACGAAGTTTCCTACTTCGGCGCTGGTGCTCGCAAAGAGCTGCCAGAAGTTATTAACCGCATGGGCTTTAAGAAAGCACTCGTCTGCAGCGACAAGGGCCTCATCAAGGTAGGCACCACCAAGATGGTGACCGACGTGCTCGATGCTGTGGGCTTCCCATACGAAATCTATAGCGAAATCAAGCCCAACCCCACTGTGACCAACGTGAAGCAAGGTGTGGAAGCCTTCAAGAAAAGCGGTGCAGACTGCATCATCGCCATCGGCGGCGGTTCGTCAATGGACACAGCCAAGGGCATCGGCATCGTGAGCAACAATCCAGAGTTCTCCGATGTTGTATCCCTCGAAGGCGTAGCCCCTACGAAGAAAAAGTCCGTGCCCATCATCGCCCTGCCTACTACGGCTGGCACTGGAGCTGAAGTGACCATCAACTACGTCATCATCGATGAAGAACGTCAAGCAAAGATGGTCTGCGTTGACCCCAACGACATCCCCGCCGTAGCCATCGTTGACCCAGAACTGATGTACACCCTGCCCAAGGGACTGACTGCAGCCACAGGTATGGACGCTCTGACACACGCCATCGAAGGCTACATCACCAAGGGCGCATGGGTAATGAGCGACATGTACGAACTGCAAGCCATCAAGATGATTGCCGAAAACTTGCCATTGGCAGTGGAAGAACCTACCAACCCCGTAGGTCGTGAAGGCATGGCTCTGGCACAGTACATCGCTGCACAGGCTTTCTCCAACGTAGGTCTCGGACTGGTGCATGGCATGGCACACCCGATGGGATCGCTCCACGACATTCCACACGGCGTAGCCAACGCACTCCTTCTGCCACGCATCATGGAGTTCAACATGCCGAAGTGCATCGAGAAGTTCGGCGTCATTGCACAGGCAATGGGTGTTGACACCACAGGCATGAGCAAGGAACAGGCCGCACAGGCAGCTGTTGACGCCGTGAAGGCACTCAGCATCCGTGTAGGCATTCCACAGCATCTGACCGAACTGAACATCACCGAAGCCGACATTCCAGCCCTGGCTGCACAGGCTATAGCCGATGTCTGCACACCAGGCAACCCACGCGACGTAACCGAAGCAGAAATCATCGAACTCTATAAGAGTGTACTGTAAACTACAGTGAAAAAATTTTTATCATTACTCTTTCTCATCCTCAGCACTATCGCCCAGGCTCAGACCTGGACGGTAGAAGCTGAGGATGCGTCTTCTTCAGTCACCTGGAAAGGGAACGAAGCAGACATCGTCGCACCAAAAGGGCTGACACTCTGGTGCGATGAAAAGATGACGGGCAACACCATCATCGAATACGAAGCACAAATCACAAAAGACAAACACTTTCTCGACACACAGGGCAGACCACGCATTTCCGACCTCAACTGTTTCTGGATGGCAAACCGTCCGTTGGGGCGACAGGGCGCAAACTTCGTGGATCACTATGCCCTGCAAACTTACTACATGGGGTATGGAGGCAACTGGAACACCACAACGCGTTTCCGTCGCTACACAGGCGACAGCCGCGGCATCGACTCCGCACACTACCGCCCCATCATCCTGAAAGAATACACCGACGCACAGCACCTGCTCCAGCCCAACCACTGGTACAAGATTCGGCTGGAACAAATCGACGGGCGCGTGCGTTATATCATAGATGGTGAATGCCTCGTAGATTATCTTGACCCCAAGCCTTTGACACAGGGCTACTTCGGTTTCCGCACCACCCTTGCCCACGCCAAACTCCGAAACTTCCGATACTCATGCAGCCATCCAGACGATGATCCCATCGTCCTCCGTTGGGTAGGCGACAAAGGCAGCGGGCCTGTCACCTTCGGCGTACCTTTCGACAAAGGCGAAGTGACCACATCCGACTTTACCTTAACGACAAACAAAGGCATCATACTGCCCCTTGACACCTGGAGGTTAGCGTCGTGGCAAGACGGCAGTGCAAAGTGGCAAGCCTTCACAGCCATTGTGCCCGAAGGCACCGACTCTGTGCTGCTCACAAAGAAACCATACCATCGACTAAAGATGGTGAAAGCACTGCCCCCGAAGTCTTTCCCACCCTTCTACGTTACGCTGAACGGAGCCATTTGCCCCATCCTTTCCCACGAAGTCGAAGCCAAAGGCCACTTCCGCGAAGTCCACAAATACAAAGGCAAGAACTTCATCATCCGCACTTACCAGTATGCAGGCAGAGATGCCGGCACGAAGGAAATGAAACTCGTCCACACGCTGTTGGTCGATAGTGCCCTCAACCAACAAGGACTGCACGAACTCAGCATCCACTTCAAAGTGCCAATACATGGAAAGATGTATGAACGCTTTGCGAGCTTTCCAGGGGAAAGTATGACGAAAGAACATAATGACGCAAAAACACTCTCCGTCCAGCCCCTCATTGCTCGCCGCCCCATCAACCTCCAGCACATGGACTCCATCACACAGAGTATGCTGCGGAACATCGCACAATGGGACGACTTCCGCCTTTCACAACTCTCGCCTGGCGGTTACTCCATCCGTAAGCGAGCCACCCACCAGTCCCCCTGGATTGGCACCATTGAGGGGCACCGCTCCGCAGGCATAGTCACACTGGGCGACAGCACCTCGCAAACCACCTTCCGCCTCAAGGACTTCTGGCAAAGCTACCCATCCACCCTGCTTGTAAGCGGCATGAGAAGCGACACCGCCACAGTGACCATCAGCCTCTATTCACCCGAAGCCGAAGCCTACAGCTTTGCACACTACGACACCATCGCCCACACACTTGAAGCAGCCTACGAAGATGTGCAGCCTGGACTGAGCACAGCTTGGGGCATCGGACGCACAAGCACCATCCTGATTAACGCCACAGAAGAACCACACCTTGTCTGCACACCCGAATATCTCCATCGCAAACGTGCCTTCGGCATCTGGAGCCTGCCCACCATAGAGAACAGCCAAGACAGCCTCATCGAACATTCGCTGGCAGACATCATGGACTTCTACGAAGCAGAAATCGACCGCCACGGTTGGTACGGCTACTTCAACTACGGCGACGTGATGCATGCCTACGACGCTTCACGCGACGAATGGCGTTACGACGTGGGCGGCTTTGCCTGGGACAATACCGAACTGGGCACACCCTCCATGTTCTGGTACCAATTCCTGCGCACAGGCAACCCGCAGGTCTTCCGCATGGCAGAAGCCATGACGCGCCATTGCAGCGAAGTCGATACCTACCACCTCGGCCCCCACGCCGGACTGGGCAGCCGCCACAACGTAATCCACTGGGGCTGCGGAGCCAAGGAGTCACGCATCAGCGAAGCCTGGTGGAACCGCTTCTACTACTACCTCACCGCCGATGAACGCACAGGCGACATCATGCACGAAGTACGCGATGCCGACACATTACTATATACACTCGACCCCATGCGCCTGGCAGAACCACGCAGCCTATACCCCTGCACCGCCCCCGCACGTCTGCGCATCGGTCCCGACTGGCTGGGCTACGTCAGCAACTGGTTCACCGAGTGGGAAAGAAGCGAACCCTCTCCCCCGTCCGAAAAGGCAGAGAGTGTCTATCTCTCCAAAATCCTTGCCGGCATGAACTCCATCGCCGCCTTCCCCCACGGCTTCTTCGAAGGTCCCAAAGCACTGGGCTACGACCCCGCCACAGGCATCATCACCAACGAATGTGACAGCAGCATCCAGAACACCAACCATCTGCTCGCCATCATGGGCGGTTTCGAACTGCTGAACGAATTGCAACAAAGCATCGACCACCCGCAGTTCTTTGCCCAGTGGCTCAACCACTGCAAAGACTACAAACAAAAAGCCCTCGAAATCAGCAAAAACAAATTCCGCATTCCTCGCATCACAGCCTACGCCGCATGGCGGCTGGGCGATGAAAAACTGCGACAAATTGCCTGGAAAGACTTCTTCGACCGACGCCCCACCCTCCAAGGTGCCGACATAATTTGGACCAACGAAACTGCCGCATGGACACTTGACGCCATCTTCATAAAAGAAGTGCTCCGATAATGAAAACATCCTTGACATTCGCAGGCTGTCTGCTCATGGCACTAAGCCTTCTGGCCTGGCAGCCCTTAGCCATTCGCCGAAACCAGGTGGGCTGCTACCCCTGGCAAGAGAAAGTCATCGTCGTGGAGGGCATAAACCCCACAGGCAAAGTGCGTGTAACAACCCCCACAGGCAAGACCATGAAGCCCAAGGCAAGGGTGCGTGAAGTTCTCTCGCCGTGGTCGGACAAGAAGCGCTATGTGGTTGACCTCGGCGAACTGACAGCTACTGGACGTTACCACATCAGTGTAGGCAATGAACAATGCGACCTTGTGGTAGCAGAACATCCATACCATGATATCGCCAAAGCATCCCTACGACTTTTTTACTTGATACGTTCTGGCGTACCGATTGAACAAGGTGGCAAATACAACCGGCCATTGGGACATCCCGACACCTGCGTATTTGTCCACCCCTCCGCAGCGTCCGCCCTGCGTCCTGCAGGCACCATCATCCGTTCACCCTACGGTTGGTACGATGCAGGCGACTACAACAAATACGTGGTCAATTCAGCATTCAGCATCGGACTGATGTTCGCCGCATACGAATGGCAGCGAGACTACTTCTCCAGTCAATCCACAGACATCCCCGAAAGTAAAAACCAAACACCCGACATCCTTGACGAGATGATGTTCAACTTGCGCTGGCTCCTCACCATGCAAGACCCCACCGATGGCGGCGTGTATCACAAACTGACCACACCCAACTTCGAGGGTTTTATCATGCCTACAGAATGTCGCCAACCCCGCTACGTCGTAGCCAAAAGTGTGACCGCCACGCTCGACTTTGCTGCTGTGATGGCTGATGCAGCACGACTCTTCGAGCCCTTCCAGCAAGACTATCCTGGCTTCTCTGCCATAGCCGCCGCCGTCAGTGAACGAGCCTACCAATGGGCAAAGGAACACCCCACAGCATTCTACCGTCAGGACCAACTGAAAGACCCAGCCATCACGACAGGCACCTACAGCGACGGCAATGCCCGCGACGAAATCTTCTGGGCAGCCTCTGCGCTCTACCGTCTCACAGGCAAGCAATCATACCTTGACGAAGCCCGTCAGCACCAGCCCCAACGATTCTCCACACCTTCGTGGGGCAACGTTGCTGCACTCGGCATTTTCGAATGGCTGTCGCCAATCCCTCTGGACGACACATCTTCCATGCTTCGTCTGCTCACCGACTACTGCAATGCTGCCGTGAAAGACATTGGCTCCTCCTGCTTTCAGTCACCCTATGGCAACACTCCCCGCGACTTCGGTTGGGGTTGTCTCGCAGAACGTTGCTGCTGCGAAGCCTTTGCCTTGCTCTATGCCGACAAAATACTCGGCACCACAAAATACCGTCGCGCCGCCCTGCAGAACGCCGACTACCTCTTAGGTCGCAACGCCACCGGCTATTGCTATGTGACGGGCTTCGGCGACCGCAGTCCCATGCACCCCCACCATCGCATCTCTGCCGCCGACAATGTGGAAGCCCCCTTCCCAGGCATGTTGGTCGGTGGTCCCAACCCTGCACAGCAAGACAAGAAAGACCTCAAGACCCCATGCCCGTCAAACCATCCCGACGAATCCTATCTTGACGTCACCGAATCCTACGCCTCTAACGAAATTGCTATCAACTGGAACGCCTCCCTCGTCGCCTTCCTCTGCTGGCTCGATGCAGAAACAGCAAAATAATATTTCGCAAAATGTTTGCAGGATTCAGCTATTTATCATATCTTTGCGCACTCATCTTACAGACGACATGAACAAAGGAAAGCCATGTTTCATGATTAAAGAAAAAGACGACAGTACGCAAACAATGAATGTACTCTTTTCGTACCTTTGCAGCCAACAACCTTTAAATTATTAATAATGTATGGAAAAAATGCAATTGATGGCGCTACCCTATGCGCCAGAGGCTTTGGAGCCTGTGATTAGCCGCGAGACCATCGGTTTTCACCATGGGAAACATCTGGCCGGCTATGTGAACAACCTAAACGGACTGCTGCAGGACAGCGGTTTCGAAGTAGCCACATTGGAGGAAATTGTCTGCAAGGCTACAGGGGGAATCCTGAACAACGCCGGACAGATTCTGAACCACAACCTCTATTTCTCACAGTTCAGCGGAAAGCCCAAGAAGACGGCTCCGACAGGCGCTTTGGCACTCGCCATCGAGCGCGAGTTCGGTTCATTCGATGCCTTCAAGGAAGAGTTTCAGAAGAAGGGGGCAACGCTCTTTGGCAGCGGCTGGGTGTGGCTGTCGGCAGACAAAGACGGCAAGCTTGTCATCACGCAGGAGCCGAATGCTGCCAATCCTGTACAGCGCGGACTGAAACCGCTGCTGACTTTCGATGTATGGGAACACGCTTACTATTTAGACTATCAGAACCGCCGTCCTGACCATCTCGCTGCGCTGTGGCAAATTGTCGATTGGGACATCATCGAACAACGTTACCAACCATAGACCAGCACAGATTTAACAGATTTAAACCACAGATTATGGCACACAAACATTTAACACTTCTTGCTGGTTGCCTGTTCGCGGCTCTGGGTAGCTTGGCACAGCAGCAACTGGGACAGCGTTCTCGGGTACAATCGCCCGTCGTCCATGACGATGGCACAGTAACATTCAATTTCTTTTGCCCTTCGGCACAGCAGGTCAGCGTAAGGGGCGACTTTGAGGAAATCCACAGCAAGACGCTGCCCATGACACGACAAGAGGGCGGCGTATGGACGGTGACAACCGACCCGCTCAACCCCGAACTTTATTCCTACAGTCTGACGGTGGATGGCCAACGGTTTATCGACCCTGCGAACAGTTATGTGAACCGCGACATCTCGACCCTGAGCAACATTTTCATCGTGACAAACTATGCCGACGACAGGGGGCATCTTTACCAAGTGAACAACGTGCCACATGGTACGTTGAGCCGCGTGTGGTATGACTCGCCCACATTGGGACAGCAGCGGCGCATGACGGTGTATCTGCCAGCGGCTTACGATGGCAAGAAACGTTTTCCTGCGATGTATTTGCTACACGGTCACGGCGGCGACGAAACGTCGTGGGGCGACCTGGGACGTGCATCGCAGATTATGGACAACCTGATTGCAGAAGGGAAGTGTGTGCCGATGATTGTAGTGATGCCCAATGGCAACCCCACGTGCAATGCAGCACCAGGCTGGTGGCACGAAGGGATGTACACACCCGACGGCAATGCGTTCAACAGACGCGGTGCAAAGGCAACGATGGAAGAGAGCTTCATGGACATTGTCCGTTTCGTGGACAGCCATTACCGCACCATTGCCAAGCGGTCTGCCCGTGCGGTGACGGGATTGTCGATGGGTGGCGGACACACGTTTGGCATTTCGCGGCTCTACCCCGACGTGTTCGACTACTACGGCCTGCAGTCGGCAGCCGCTCGCATGCAGAAGAACGATGCAAAGTTCGACGAACAGATGGCACGCCTCTTTGCTTCAAAGCCCAAACTTTACTGGATTGCCATCGGCAAGGAGGATTTCCTGATGCAGATGAACAACGACCTGCGAACCTATCTCGATGCGCATCAGTATCCTTACGAATATTATGAGAACGACGGTGGACACATCTGGCGCAACTGGCGCATTTACCTCACCCTGTTCGCACAAAAAATTTTCAAATAACCCCACACAACAATGAAGGACTTTAAATTTTATGCGCCGACCGAAGTGGTGTTCGGCGAAAACTCAGAAGAGCAAGTGGCTCGGCTGATTAAGAAATATGGCGGCACAAAGGTGCTGGTACATTATGGCGGAAAGAGTGCAGAACGCTCAGGACTGCTCGACAAGGTGTGCAAACAACTGCAGGACGAAGGCATCCAGTTTGTCAAGCTGGGTGGCGTAGTGCCCAATCCACGACTGTCTTTAGCCAAACAGGGCATCGAACTCTGCCGAAAGGAAGGCATCGACTTTATCCTTGCTGTGGGTGGAGGCAGTGTCATCGATTCGTCAAAGTGCATCGCATACGGTGTCTGCTATGACGGTGATGTCTGGGACTTCTACTTAGGCAAAGCGCAGCCAACAAAGATGTTGCCACTGGCAGCTGTACTGACGATTCCTGCTGCTGGCAGCGAGATGAGCGAAGCCAGCGTCATCACCAACGAAGACGGCGACGTGAAACTCGGCTACTCCAACGACCTGTCGCGTCCCAAGTTTGCTATCATGAACCCACGCCGTACATTTACACTTCCACCCTATCAGACGGCTGCGGGTGTTACCGACATCATGATGCACACCATGGAACGCTACTTCAACACCGACGGCGACATGACGCTGACGGACGAAATTGCCGAAGCCCTGATGCGCACCATGAAAGCCTGCGTGTTTGAAGTGCTGAAAAATCCCGAAGACTACCGAAACCGTGCACAAATCATGTGGGGCGGCAGTTTGGCCCACAACGATGTGACGGGCTGCCGTAACAATGGCGACTGGGCTACACACCAGTTGGAGCATGAATTGAGTGGTATGTTCGATGTCACCCACGGTGCGGGCCTTGCAGCCATTTGGCCCAGTTGGGCACGCTATGTCATGCACGAAAACCTAAGCCGCTTTGTTCGCTTTGCCGTCAATGTAATGGAAGTGCCCAACGACTTCACCGACCCAGAAGGCACAGCCCTGCGGGGTGTTGAAGCCATGGAGCGTTTCTACCATGCCATTGGTATGCCCGTAAACATCCGCGAACTCATTGGCCGTGACGTCACCGATGAAGAAATCCAGGAAATGACCCGCAAATGCAGCCGTGACTATCAGCGCACCTGCGGTCAGTTCAAGGTGCTCAAGGCTGAAGACATGAAAGCCATCTACTGCATGGCACGTGGATAAGCAATTGTTACACAGAATAAATAACCAGACGACAATGAAAAGACTATTTGTAATGAGTGCCTTGGCAGTACTGTTTGTTCTGCCAGGCTGTTCGCAAGAGAAGGTGTCGCAAAGTCCTTCCTTCAACGAAGTATTAACTTCACGCAGAAGCATCCGCAGCTATGATGCTTCGAAGAAAATCAGCGAGGCCGAAGTGCGCCAGTTGTTGTTAGCCACACAGGAAGCCCCCTCATGGGCAAACCAGCAACCCTCGAAGTATTACGTAGCCATTAGCCCCGAAAAGCTGGAGGCTGTGCAGAACCTCGTGGGTGGCAACAAGGACCGCATCAAGGATGCTCCCGTGCTTATCGTCTCGACTTATGAGCGTGGCAAGTCTGGCTTCTTCCAGGGCAATCCTGCCAACGAAGTGGGCGACGGATGGGGTGCTTACGACAACGGCCTGAGCAACTGCTACCTCGTGCTGCAAGCTCGTGCCATGGGGTTCGACACACTCATCATGGGAATGCGCGATGCCAATGCTTTGCGCCAACTGTTCAACATTCCTGAGAACGAGACCGTCATGGCCGTCATCGCCCTTGGCTATCGCAAAGGAGACCCTCGACATCCCAATCATCGGAAGTTGGATGATATCGTGAAGTTCTACTGATAACAAATTAACAAACAACGGATGAAACGGATTTAGGCCTTATATAATCAAAGGCTTAAATCCGTTTCATCCGTCAAATCCGTTGTTTACCACAAAGCTATCGTCAGCAAAAGGCCGAGAAGCGAGAAGTTGCGCGGCGTTTCGTAATAGAGTTCATTGAGTGCATCGCCCTCTCGGATGCGATTCAGTTTCAGCCATGCATAGAGGTGCAGCGCCAGATAAGGGAGGGACGCATAAAGCAAACCTATCCACGAAATTCTGCCACCAACAAACAATAGCGCAATCATGACCAGACAGATAAGACCTGCAAACAAATAGAGGTAGCGGCCAAAAGGCTCGCCGAGAATGGCGACGCTGGTATATTTTCCTGCCGCAGGGTCTTCGTCCCTGTCACGATAATTGTTCAGTATGAGCAAGGTGTCGATGGAGCACCCTGCTATAATTGCTACCCATAGGGCTTCCCACGTCAGCGTATAGGTCAAGACATAGAATGTGCCGCAAACGGGTATCAGTCCGAAGCACAGCAAGACGGCCAAATCGCCCATGCCGTGATAGGCAAAGACCAGACTGTAAAGGAATGTGCAGGCTACCACCACGGCGCCCATCAACACAATCTCCCATCCGCCCCATGCCAGATGTTCCCTCACAAGACTGAGGATGACAAGTCCCACAAGACAGCCCACCGTCAGACACACCACCGTGCCCCAGTTCATCGCCTTTCGGGTAAGTAATCCATTGGCATAGATGCGGTCTATGCGCTCCGGATCATCTTTGTCCAGTCCACGCTTAAAATCCACCACATCATTAATCAGGTTGGCAGATACCTGCATGAAACAGGCAAAGACACCACACAAGATGGCAACCGTCCACGAGAATGTCTCCGGCGACACATTGTGTGCCAATCCAGAACCCACAAAAACAGTCATCAATGCTCCGCCCAAACTGGCTGGGCGTATTCCCAAAAGCCATGCTTTCAAGGAATTCACCGCTATCTTTTCACTCATTGTTCAGTTTATTTGATTACTACTTTCTTACCATTGAAAATATAGATGCCCTTAGCCGTCGGATGAGTGGCGAGACGCAGTCCGCCAAGAGTGTACCACACATTGGTGGCTGGGACATGGCTCTTTACCTCAGTAATGTCTGTTGTCGGTTCGTCGGTGCTGGTGTCTTCTACGAGCCAACGAGCGTCGAGCTGGAAGGTGATAGAGTCTTTCAACATAGGAGCTGTCTCGAAGTCGAACATGTCTTTATCATACTTGGCATTGGTGGTAAGGTTAAAATTGTAGAATGCGCCATATTGGGCATTGAGCGGCTTGCTGACGGTCTTACCATTGTTGGATGTAGCCTGGATATAGTATTCAATATCGATGCCTTTAGCGGTAAGCGGCTGTCCGCCTGTGAGGGCCGAAAGATTCACTTTACAGCTCCAGCGGTTGCCGTTGGCTGTAAGGTCCACCTCGTTCCAGTCTCCACCATTGACACTATAGAAAAGCTTGGTTTCCTTGATGCCACTCTTGTTCGTGATAATGGCGCTGAAGGGGATGTAGTTGTTGGTGCCTGAATTGACATAGCCATGGATATTCTTATGAATGATACGGACAGGATTGTCGGCAGGTATCTGTTTGGTGACACAATGGATGGAACCGCCTAAACCGTTGAAAGTGCGCATATCGATGCAATAGAAGGTGTAGCCTGGATAGAGTTTTTCCATCTGCTTGATGTTGGCACGGTCCCAATCTGCTGTCGGCAAACCGTCGTCAGCTACTGGCGAGAAGCAGGGCTGAAGAATGTAGTTATTACAAATCAAGTGGTTGGCATATGATTGGGCACACTGGCCATACTCTTCTTCGCTTTGCCAATTAGAACCGTCATTGAAGGATGGGAACGGAATGGAACCGCCGTCGTAGTATTTACGTTTAAAGAAACTGCGCTTGTTGAGCAGTATGGTGGTATTGCCGAAGGCTATGTCGTAATCGGTCCAGGAATCATAGGTTTCCGGCATCTGTGTCAGCAGGAAAGAGTTCTCGTCGGTGGCGTCGGCATAGAGGTCGATATGACCTGTACCGCCATCGAAGTTTAGCCTTGGAAGGATGATGGTCTGACGCTGTCCGACCAAACCACTGAGGGCAGCTTTAACGTCAGCCGGACTGAATGAATACTTCTTGTTCCATCGGATGGTGCTGAGATCCTCTCCATCCCACCACATGCGCCCAATGGTGTCGGCATTGTTCTGGTAAACGGCAGTAGAGGTGAGAAGTCCGCCCACTCCGTCAACCAGGCAGTTTCCGCCTTCCCAGGTGATGTCGTTGTAGTAGTTGGGGATGCCGAACTTTCTGTGCAGAAAAGATGGCAGCAGGTCGTCGGTGGGACGCTGAGGGCTATAGAGGAAGTCGAGCATGGCAAGATTGTCGTCGTCGCCATAATAGAAACAGATAGGTCCGCAGTCACGAAACCAGAAAGCATTGCCTGGAGCCACGAAGAACTGCATATTGTCGGTGCGCATTCCTGACTTAGTCATGACGTCGCGTATGATTGCCTCATCAGCTTCATCTTCGATGCGCACCCATGCTTGGGCGCCAGCTCTCTGGATGCCGTCCATGATGTAGAGGAACACGAAACCATCGTCAGTCTCCACGTCTAACTGAGCCTTGCATTCGCCGTTGCCCAAGTATTGTACTTCGGAGTTTCTATCTGCCTGATAATATAGTTTACCCCAATTTTTGAGGAGTTGACTGGCATTATAACGTATGTCCGTCTCAAAGCCTGGTATGAGATAATTGTATCGGGGACTTACGACGACAGCCTTGACTTCTTCCCACTCGCCAGGGAACCATACGCGGTCTTTGAATTCGAGTGGAGCACCAGAGGCATCCGCAGCACGCTTCGCAGGATGGGGCGTTTCTACGCGGAGCTTTGGCAATTCATACTCGCCATTATAGGTGTGTTTCATCAGAAGACGGGAAAGGGAGCTTGCCCGCTTTCCTGTGTTCTGGGCATTGGCTACTGTCGGCAGCATAACGCTAAGCAACAGAAGCATAAAAATTTTCATAAAAGATTTCATTTATAAATATTAAAGTAAAATTAAAAGATTTCATTTATAAATATTAAAGTAAAATGAAGAATGAAGAATGAAGAATATGGTAAATAGTAAATGGTAAATGGTAAATGGTAAACAGCCTTATTCCTGCAGTCCGTTCTTCTCAATGGTCCAGCCTTCACGCTTCGAAAGACCGCAGTCCTTGCCCACAAACATCTTGGCAGCCTCAGCGTCAGCCTTCAACTGCCAGTCGAGCCAAGCCTTGGCAACCACAGCAAACTCACCGCCATGGGGCTGTCCGTATGTTCCGCCGTGACCCACAGGCAGGTTGGCGGCAATGGCAGGCACATGATTAATGCGATGGAAATCGTCCATGCCGTTCTGGTAGGCAATATCCTCCTTGCCACCGAGGATATAAATGACAGGCGTATGGATTTCCTTCAGCTTTTCCTTCGGAGGCATCGGCATACCACCCACAGCCTGATTGGCATTCTGCTGATTGAACAGTCCGCTGTTGCAAATCATCAGAGCAGAAATGCGCGGGTCGGCACAGTTGAAGAGCGACTGCAAACCGCCACACGACATACCTGCCACACAGAGGTTCTTCAGGTCAATCTTCTTGTAGTAAGGACTCTTCTTCGTCTTGTTCTGCTCATACACCCAGTCGATAGACTCTATCTGCTGTTCGCTTCTCGACATCGGTCCCCTGTACCACTCGTCCGTCATCGGGATATTACCCGTAGCCACGACCAGATAGCCATAGGAAGCAATCTCGTTCAGAAACTTCATGTGCTCAAACGGAGAATTAGAGCAAGCGCCGTTGCCCCATACCAGCACAGGCAGCGGATTTTTCTCGTCGAAGGCAGACAAATCCTGCGGACAGAAGACGGTGTGTTCGGCCAGTCCTTCCACTTCGGTCATCACGGCCTTGTAGGGTCCTGTGCCGCCCTCTTCCAGAATTCTCGACTGCGTCTGTGCCACACACACGCTTGCCTGCATAGCCCAGGCAAGCATCCAGACTGTAAATACTTTCGCATTCATAAGTTTTAATACTTTAGTGATAGTTTGATTTGAATTTGTTCTTTAGGGCGCAAAATTACATATTTTTTTTCATTCATTCAAGAAAAAATGGAAAAACATTCTTGTTCCGCTGAAGCGCAGGCGGAGTGCCACATTTTTCCTCCTGTTTTACCGATTCTTTGGAAAAGCTTTACCAATGCAGTGGTAAATCATTACCAATGCAGTGGTAAAATTTTACCAATGCAGTGGTAAAACTTTACCAACGCAGTGGGAATAATCTTGTGAACGGCTTTGCGATATTATCGCAAAACAAAAAATCGCTTGACATTGTTGTGCCAAGCGATTTTTATTGCAATATACTTGCAAAAGGAATCTTCTAAATTACTTCAGAGAGTAAGCAAATGGATCTTTCTCGTCACCTGTTTCAGCGGCGGCAATCTTGTCCTCGCGGAGCAACCAACCCAGACCAAGAAGGAAATCCTTCTCTGTGAGCTTTGTTGTTTTCTTGATTTGCTTAAATGTGAGTGCTGTCTCAGCTTCTGAGAGCGTGTTCCAAAGGAGACCTGCAATGTTTCCTGCTTTTTCCTGTAACATAATCTAATACCTTTTTTAAAAGTTAAACTTATAAATTGTTTTCTTTAAATTCGCGGCAAAGGTAAAGACTATTTATGAAAGCAACAAATTTTTTTGGGAAAAAATTGTGTTCGCACACAAATAAAATACAAAAAGGTTCTATTTTTGTTCATTTCAACCGTTTCAAATACAATTTTTCAACCGTTTTCAATAAAATAGGAACATTCCACCAACGACTTTTACCTTTCGGCGAATCATCCCAAATTCCTAAATTCCTTAGAATACAAAACAAAAAAACAGCCCAGAATGTTGAATAAAAGCAGATTTTTTGCTACATTTGCCGCGAATTAGCATTTTTACACCTTATTATAATATGATAAAGCCCTTATTCCTTATCGCACTAACTTGTCATTTCTCTACAAGTTGGGCACAGCAGGTGCAGAACGATGCGACGGCTCCGCTCCACCTGATGAAGCCACAATACAAAACACCCTACGGCGTGCCACGTGCCGAAGACGTGAAAGCCACCATGGACCGTGTGAAGAACTATCTGGAAGCCACCACCTTTGCCGAACTGGACGAAACAGGCAAAGCCCTGAAGCGGGGTGACTATCGGCTGACAAGCTACGAATGGGGTGTGACCTATTCCGCCATGCTCCGTGCCGGCGAACTGACCGGCGACGCGTCCTACACGAAGTACGCCGCCGACCGTATGCTGTTCCTGGCCCGACAAGCCCCGAAGTTCAAGGCATGGCTGGAAAAGGGAGAGAAGATTGACCCGCTGATGCAGCAAGTGGTCTGTCCGGCAGCATTGGACGACGCCGGAGCCATCTGCTGTGCCATGATAAAACTGAAGCAACCCGCCCTGTCCGAACAGATAGAACGCTACTACGACTATATCGCCAACAAGCAATATCGCTACAAAGACGGTCAGTTTGCACGTATGCGCCCCGTAGCCAACACCGTGTGGCTGGACGATATGTTCATGGGCATTCCTGCACTGGCTCTGCACGGCAACATGGACGAAGCCCTGCGCCAGTTCAACCTGTTCCACGAAAAGATGTGGGTGCACGAAAAGCGACTGTATCGCCACGGTTGGGTAGAATCCCAACAGGACAGTTACCGCCCCTCCTTCTTCTGGGGGCGTGCCAACGGATGGGCTTTGCTCACGGCGTGCGAATTGCTGGACATCGACCAGAACCCCACCATCATGCGTGCATTCAAAGAACATCTCAGCGGACTGCTACCCCTGCAGGATTTCGACGGAGCATGGCACCAGTTGCTCGACAACAACCAGACATACCTGGAAACATCCTGCACGGCTATCTACTGCTACTGTTTGGCTCATGCCATCAACAAGGGCTGGATTGAACCCGAACCCTACATCGGTCAGACATTGTTGGCATGGAACTACGTGAACGACCACGTCAACGGCAAAGGCCAGGTAGAAGGCACCTGTGTGGGTACAGGACTGGCTTTCGACCCCGCATTCTATGCCTACCGTCCGGTAAACAATTTTGCCGCACACGGCTATGGTCCCGTCATTTGGGCTGGCGCAGAGATTTACAAACTGGTCAGCACGCTGTGCCTGAAGCTCAACGACTCGGCTATCCATTACTACCCTGTTGACCCCGCCACGGACGAACCGATATTCTACATAGAACAGTAGTAAATAGTAGATAATGCACAACAACGACATGAATCTGGCGTGGCAGTTTGTCGCCGACACCAACGTTTCCGTCTTCCTGACGGGCAAGGCAGGCACAGGCAAGACAACCTTCCTGCGCAAACTGAAGGAACTGACACCCAAACGACTGGTGGTGCTGGCTCCGACGGGTGTGGCTGCCATCAACGCCGAGGGACAAACCATCCACTCCTTCTTCCAACTGCCCTTCGGTCCCTGCATCCCTGGTCAGAACAAGGAACGGTCGCGTATGTTCAGCATGAGCAAGCAGAAGAAAGCACTCATCCGTTCACTCGACCTCGTGGTCATCGACGAAATATCAATGGTGCGCTGCGACCTGCTCGATGCCATCGACACAGAACTGCGCAAATACCGCGACCGTTCAAAACCCTTCGGCGGCGTTCAGCTGCTGCTCATCGGCGACCTGCAGCAACTGGCTCCCGTGGCAAAAGACAACGAGTGGGCGTTGCTCAGTCCCTACTACGACACCCCCTACTTCTTTGGCAGCAAGGCTCTGCAGCAGATTCAGTACGTCACCGTTGAACTGAAATACATCTACCGTCAGCAGGACGCCACCTTCATCCATCTGCTGGGACGCATCCGCGAAAACAACATCGACACAGCCACACTGCAGCAGCTCAACGCCCGATATATTCCCAACTTCGTGCCCGACAAGACAGAAGAGTGGATTCGCCTCACCACCCACAACCACTTGGCACAAGAGTACAACAACCAGAAACTGCGCGCCCTGCCAGGAACAACCAGAACGTTCAAGGCAGAAATCCACAAGAACTTTCCCGAAACATCCTACCCCGCCGACAACATCCTGGAGTTGAAGGCAGGTGCACAGGTGATGTTCATCAAGAACGATCCTTCGGGAGATCACGAATACTACAACGGTAAAATCGGCATCGTGGAGGACTTCGACGAAAGCAACATTCTGGTACGCTGCAAGGGAGACGGCTATGCCATCAAAGTGCCGCAGGTGACATGGGAAAACACCAAATACACCATCAACCCAGAGACCAAAGACGTAGAGGAAACCGTCGATGGCACCTTCACGCAATACCCGCTGCGACTGGCTTGGGCCATCACCGTACACAAGAGCC
Source organism: uncultured Bacteroidales bacterium (assembly GCA_902802265.1). Classification (GTDB taxonomy): domain Bacteria; phylum Bacteroidota; class Bacteroidia; order Bacteroidales; family Bacteroidaceae; genus Minthosoma. The sequence continues at coordinate 21,223 of CADCLN010000001.1, forward strand.
AGGGCCTAACGTTTGACCACGCCATCGTGGACATCAGCTACTCCTTTGCCCACGGACAAGTGTATGTAGCCCTGAGCCGCTGCCGCACACTCGAAGGCATGGTGCTGGCACGCCCCCTGGAACTGAAAGCCGTCATCACCGACCCCAGCGTGAATGCCTACATCGACAAAGAACTGAAGCAGGCAGAAACCTCTGCCACCAAACTGCCACAACTGCGCCACGACTACTTCGTCACACTACTCAACGAAATGTTCCGTTTCGACAGCCTGCTGTGGGACTTCCGCCACCTCACCCGTGTCGTTGACGAACACCTCTACGGCAGTTACCCTGCCCTGCTCCAGCAAATGAAGGAAGCCTTGCCGCGCATTGAAAACGAATTGATTGGCGTAGCTGCAAAGTTCCAGACACAATACCTCCACATCATTGCCCACTCGCCCAACCCCTTCCACGACGACCAGCTGCAAACACGCATCAAGGCTGCCGCCCAATATTTCAGCGACAAGATAGCAGAGATTTTCGAAGACATCCTCAGCGAGAAAAACATCAACATCGGCAACAAGACCATCAGCACCCAGTACAACAACGCCCTCGACACCTTCTTGCAGACCTACAAGGTGAAGTCGGGCGTGATGACACGTGCCATCGACGGCGGATTCAACGTGAAGTCCTATCTGAACAACAAAGCCGTCGCCCTGCTCGACGACTTGAAGCCCGCAAAGAAACAAAAGAAGGAGAAAACCACAGATTCTCAAAAAACCACCATCGCAGAACCACAGAAACCCAAACGGCAGAAAGGCGACTCGCAGCGGCAGACCTTCCAGATGTTCAACGAGGGGAAAACCATCAAGGAAATTGCCGAAGACCGCAAGATATCGCCCGCAACCGTAGAAACCCACATCGCCAGCTTCATCGCCACGGGCGAACTGGACGTGGACCGCGTAGTCAGCAGCCAGCACCAGAGATTCATCCGAGGAGTCATCCATTCGTTTGACAAAAGCTATACACTGAGCGACATCAAAGCCTTGCTACCCAATACATACACTTACTTTGAAATCAAAGCCGTCTTAGCCGACATGAACAGGAAATAAAAGGTAATGATAACTCCGAAAGGTTGTTTGCAAACATTTTTTCGGAGTTTCTTTTCGAGGCAAATTGTCTATCATTACCTAAAAATACAAGAGGATTTTCAAAAAAACGGGAAACGGGAAACGGGAAACAGTAAATATTTCGTATCTTTGCGGCCGTAATGCATTATTTTTTCTTTATGTTTTACTTTAAACCTATGACACGATGAACAAATACACGACACTTTTTGCACAGGAAGAGGCAACACGCTGTTTGCTCTGCCTGGATGCTCCTTGTAGCAAGGCTTGCGGCTGCGGAGACCCAGCACGCGCCATCAGAGCCATCCGTTTTGACAACGCAAAGAATGCCTATCTGTGGCTAAAGGACTGCACCGATACGGACCTGGAACGTGCCGAAGGGGCTTGCATCCATTATGACCGCCCCATCCGTCTGCGCGAACTGGCTCATGCGGTTGTGGGTGAAACGGCAGATCAGCAAGACGGGAAAACGGCGGATTTGCCATCCCTTGCGATTGATTTCTGCGGTATTCGCTGCGAAAACCCGTTCTTCCTGGCTTCGTCTGCCGTCTGCACCAATTACGAGATGGTGGCACGGGCTTTCGACATGGGTTGGGCTGGCGTCTTCTATAAGACGATCTGTCTGAAGGAAATCAAGGAGGTGTCGCCCCGTTTCGATGCCATCGGCAAGCCTTTTATAGGTTTCCGCAATATGGAACAGCTGTCGGAGAATCCTGTAGATATGGATTTCGACATCCTGAAACGCCTGAAACAGAATTATCCCAACAAGGTGGTCATTGCCTCTATCATGGGACAGACTGAGAAGGAGTGGATAAAGTTGGCTAAAAAAGCGGAGGCGGCAGGATGTGACGCCATAGAACTGAATTTCTCTTGTCCGCAAATGCGCCTCGCAGGTATGGGTAGTGATGTGGGACAAAATTCCGAATTAGTCATGACGTACACCACCTACGTGAAACGGAATGTCAGCATCCCCGTCATTCCGAAGATGACACCCAACATTACCCAAATCTATAAGCCTGCCATGGGAGCTTTCTTCGCCGGAGCAGACGCTATCTCGGCCATCAATACAATCAAGAGCATCACCATCAATCATGAAGTCGAAGTCAGCAACAAGCTGGCTGTTTCCGGCTACAGCGGACGCGCCATAAAACCCATTGCCCTGCGCTACATTCTCGAAATGGCGCAGAACACGTTCATCAAGAATATCCAGTTCAGTGGTGTCGGCGGCATCGAGACGTGGCACGACGCGCTGGATTTCATTCAGCTGGGCTGCCGCAATGTGCAGGTATGCACCGCCGTCATGCAGTATGGCTATCGCATCATTGATGACCTCATACTCGGTCTGCAGACTTACATGAAGGAACGAGGCATCAGTGAGGTTGCCAAACTCGTGGGCGAGCGGTTGCCACAATGTGTCACGCCCCACAACCTGGACCGCGACACCATTGTCTATCCGAAGATTGACCGTGAACGCTGCATGGGTTGTGGCCGCTGCTACCTTTCTTGCAGGGATGCTGGTCATCAGGCTATCACTTTCGACACGGAATCCCGCCAACCTCGAATCGTAGGCACAAAGTGCGTTGGTTGCCACCTCTGCCGACTGGTGTGCCCCACGGGTGCCATCGGCATAACAAAACGAATCAATAAGAAAAAACAAGTTTAATATCATTATAACATAACAATTATCTCACAATGAACAAAAACAATTTTTGGAAATGGGCTTGTTTGTTCCTGCCAGCCATCGGATTGACTGCGTGCGACATAGACATGCCCAAGGAAGAGCAGACATCGTATGAAACGATGACAGTGAAGAAAACAGACATCACGGTCCCCGTGAAGTTTAGTGCCAAGATGAAGGGCCAGACCGACGTGACCGTCACGCCACAGGTGAGCGGACAGCTGATGCAAATCTGTGTGTCCGAGGGCCAGCACGTGATGAAGGGGCAAGTTCTCTTTGAAATAGACTCGCGCAATGCACGGTTGGAGTTGGAGGCTGCACAGGCAAACCTGCAGGCAGCACAGGCCCAAGAGAGCAGCGCAAAGCTGGAGTATGAATCGAACAAGAATCTGTATGAGAAGAAGATTGTGAGCCGCTATATGCTTGACAATTCCGAAAACTCGTACAAGCAAGCAAGAGCATCTGTGGCACAAGCTAACGCAGCGATGAACAGGGCAAAGGTGAACCTCGGTTTCTGTACGATTACAGCTTCGGTATCGGGCATGATTGGCGAAATTCCAGTGCGAACAGGTGACCAAGTGTCTCCGGCTACGCATCTTACCATCTTGAGTGGTAACACGACGATGGATGCAGAGTTCTCGGTAACAGAGTCGCTCATTGAGGCATCTGTTTCGTCTGGTCTGACCAAGGAAGACAGAAGGAAAGTGATGAATGAATTGCCCGACGTAACGTTTATCATGAAGAACGGCACAGAGTATCCGCACAAGGGACGCATCACCAGTCTGACGGGCGTGGTGGATGCATCCACAGGTTCGCTGGGTGCAAAGGCTTCGTTCCCCAACCCCGACGGCCACCTGTTCTCAGGCATCCAGGGCACAGTGGTGTTGCCTATGGAAGAGAAGGACGTGATTGTGATTCCGGAAGCCGCCGTGGTGAAGATGCAAGACAGGCAGCTGGTCTATAAGGTGCAGCCCGACAGCACGGCAACGGCCATTACGGTGACAACGAACACCATCGGCAACGGCAAGGATGTCGTCGTGACCAGCGGACTGAATGTAGGTGACAAGATTGTGACTGTGGGAGCAAATAACGTGCAGGATGGCCAGAAGGTACTTTTCCCCGCACAAAACAAGAAGAAAAAGTAAGTCATGAAGAACAACATATTCATTAAGCGATACGTGATGGCGTGTGCCATCTCGATTGTCATTGTGCTGGTGGGCTATATCTGCATGAACACGCTGTCCATCGAGCAATATCCCAGCATCGCACCGCCCCAGGTGAGTGTGACGACCAGCTATACGGGTGCAGATGCGAACACAGTGATGAGGTCGGTCGTCCAGCCGTTGGAGGAGAATATCAACGGTGTGCCCAACATGACCTATATGACCTCGAAGGCAACATCTTCGGGCAATGTGACCATCACGGTCTATTTCGAGCAAGGCACCGACCCCGACATGGCGACGGTGAACGTGCAAAACCGTGTGGCAAAGGCAGAAGCCGTGCTGCCTGCCGACGTGACGAAAGTGGGTATCACGGTGCAGAAACAGCAGAGCAACATCCTGCGCATCCTCGCCATCAGAGATACCTACGGAAAATATGACGACGACTTCATCTCGAACTGGGTAGATATCAACCTTTCGCCACGTCTGAAACGTATCACCGGCGTGGGTGAAGTGACCACGCTGGGAAATACCTACGCTCTGCGTGTCTGGATGAAGCCCGACGTGATGGCACAGTATGGACTGACACCAAACGACATCACCAATGCCATCAGCAGCCAGAGCTTCGTTTCCTCCACAGGTTCGCTGGGCGAAAACAGTGAAAACAAATATCAGTATGATATGGAGTACAAGGGCACGCTGAAGAGCATTGAAGAGTTCAACGACATCGTGCTCAAGACGAGCGAAGGCGGTCACCTGTTGCGACTGAGCGATGTGGCAGAAGTGGAGATTGGTGCCCAGAGCTACAGCTTCCTGTCGAACATCAATGGTCGCCCTGGCACGATGATCATGGTGTTCCAGGCTCCAGGTGCCAATGCAACGGAGGTAAATGCCCGCATCACAAAGATGTGTGAAGATGTCAAGCCGACAATGCCCGCAGGACTGGAGTTTATCACCATGCATACCTCGGACGACTTCCTCTTTGCAGCCATGCACAACGTGGTGGAGACACTTATCATCGCCATCATCCTCGTGATTTTAGTGGTGTTCTTCTTCTTGCAGAATTTCAAGGCAACCATCATCCCCTCTATCTCGATTATCGTGTCGCTGTTGGGAACCTTTGCCATTGTCTCGGTGGCAGGCTTCTCGCTAAACATCCTGACGCTGTTCGCTCTCGTTTTGGCCATCGGTACGGTGGTCGATGACGCCATTGTGGTCGTCGAAGCAGTCATGGCAAAGATGGAGGGCGGCATCAGCGATGCCCATGAGGCTACCCGTCAAGCCATGAACGAGGTGTCGGTAGCCGTTGTTTCATGTACCTTGGTATTTATGGCCGTATTCATTCCCGTCACTTTCATGTCGGGAACATCGGGCACATTCTTCACTCAGTTTGGTGTGACGATTGCCTCCAGTGTGGGTCTGTCGTGCGTATCGGCACTCACGCTCTGCCCTGCCCTCTGTGCCATCATGCTGAAGATATCCGAACCGGAAGGTGAGCGCAAGTCGCTAAGCTACTATACGAAGAAAGCCTACGATGCAAGCTACAATGCCATCCTCAAGAAATACAGCAAGGCTGTGCAGAAATTCATCAAGCGTCCAGCCATCTCGTGGGCTTTGCTCATCGCTGCCGGCGTTCTGCTTTTCTTTTTCATGAAGAACCTGCCGTCGGGTCTCGTACCTCAGGAAGACCAAGGTGTATTCTTGGCAGAAGTGCGTGCACCAGAAGGCTATACATTGCAGGAAACACGCGAGCTGATGAAAGAAGTGGAGGCAAAGGTACAGGAGATTCCCGAATTGGAAAGTTTCTCCGTTTCCTGTGGCTATGGTTTGATATCGGGTTTTGGCTCCAACTTCGCCACCCTCGTTGTCCGTCTGAAACACTGGGACGACCGTCCAGGCATGAACCACATCATCGACCTTGTCCTCGGACGTTTCTATTATTCCTGTCAAAGTATTAAGAACGCAAAAGTGCTGCCTTTCCAGATGCCACAGATACCTGGCTACGGTACGAGCAACAGCGTAAGCCTCGTGATACAGGACCCCACCGACGGTAACCTGTCGGAGTTTGCCCAGAAAACCGAGCACTTCTTGACCAAACTGGAAGAGCGCCCCGAAATCAGCACGGCGATGTCGTCCTACTCGGAACGCTACCCCAAGTATCAGGTGGATGTGGATGCTACACAATGCGACCGCGCTGGCGTATCGCCCATGACTGTGCTCAGCACACTCGGTGCCTACTGTGGCGGTTCCTACATAGGCAACTTCAACCAGTTCGGTAAGGTATATCGCATCATGACCGCCGCCGCACCGGAGTATCGCCTTGACCCCTCATCGCTCCAGAACATCTTCGTCAAGGTAAAAGGTGAAAAGATGGCTCCCATCTCCGAGTTCGTCTCGCTGAAGGAAATCGTCGGTCCGTCGAACATCGAGCACTTCAACCTCTTCCAAAGCATCACTTGCCAAGTGACAGCCGCCAACGGATATAGTGAAGGAGAAGCCCATGACGCCATCGCCGAAGTGTTCAAGAAGGAGATGCCCAACACTTGTACGTATGAATATAGCGGCATGTCACGCGAAGTAGAGGAAACGGCAGGTTCCAATACCACTGCCCTCATCTACGGCATCTGCGCCATCCTGATTTATTTGATTCTGGCTTCGCTCTACAATTCATGGTTCACACCAATGGCTGTGCTGCTCTCCGTCCCATTCGGACTCATGGGCGCATTTGTCTGTGCCTACGTCTGCTCGAAGTTCAACCTGCCAGGCTCGGACAATAACATCTACCTGCAGACAGGTGTCATCATGCTGATTGGTCTGTTGGCAAAGACAGCCATCCTGATTACAGAGTTTGCCGGCGAGCGCCGCGCTCAGGGACTGAGCATCAGCGAGGCTGCCTTCGAAGCCTGCAAGGAACGTCTGCGCCCCATCCTGATGACCGTCGTCACCATGATAGCAGGTATGATTCCGCTCATCATCGAGGGTGGAGCCGGAGCCAACGGTAACCGAGCCCTTGCTTTGGGCGTAGTGGGTGGCATGAGCGTCGGCACCATTGCCCTGGTCTTCGTTGTCCCCGCCTTCTTCATCATCTTCCAGAATCTGCATGAACGATTCCAAGGAAAAGACGTTGAACTTAAAACAGAGGAATAAATCATGAAAAGACAAAGCAATATCTTCATCGCTGCAGCCGTGAGCTTCCTGCTTGCGGGCTGCGGCCTCTATAAGAAGTACGAGCAAAAAGTGGAAACACCTGCCGAGACCTTTGGTACGACGCAGGACATCAAAGATGCTGAAGGTGGCACATCACTGGCACAGATGTCGTGGCGCCAGTTCTTCACCGACCCGCTGCTCCAGCAACTCATCGAACAAGTGTTGGCAAACAATACCAACCTGAACTCTGCCCGCATTGCCGTAGAAAAGAGCGAAGCCGCATTGAAAACCGCCAAGATGGCATACCTGCCGTCGCTCTACTTCTCTCCACAAGGCACACTGGCAAAGTTCGACACCAATCCGTGGTCGAAGACTTACAACCTGCCGCTACAATTGTCAGTAGATCTCGATGTGTTCGGTTCCATCACCAACAAGAAGCGTGCCGCAAAGGCAGTACTCCTGCAGGCTCAGATTAACGAGGAAGCCACCCGCGCCAACCTCATTTCCACCACAGCCCAGCAATACTACATGCTGCAGCTGCTTGACCGACAGTTGGAAATCCTTACCATGACCGACAGCCTATGGAAAGCCTCCTTAGAGACACAAAAGGCACTCTACGAGAATGGCAAGTCATACAGCACAGCCGTCAATCAGATGGAGTCTTCATATCTGACCGTGAAAGCGCAGATTGTCGATACCCGTCGCTATATCCGTTCCACAGAGAACGACATCTGCAATTTGCTGGCCATCACACCGCAGCACATCGCCCGCAACAAATGGGGAAGCTCGGCAATACACCATCCTGATGCACAAGGCGACACAAGTCAGCGCATGTTCGACACAAAGTTCCTCAAACTCGGCTTTCCCGCCTCGATGCTTGAGCAACGTCCCGACATCCGCATAGCCAATCACGCGATGGAAGAAGCCTTCTATAACACACAGGCCGCCCGTTCCGCCTTCTTCCCCAGCATCACGCTCTCAGGCGCCGCTGGTTGGACCAACTCTGCAGGCGGTGCCACCATCGACCCTGGCAAACTGCTGCTCTCTTTCGTCGGCTCCCTGACCCAACCCATTTTTGCCCGCGGCAAACTGAAGGCCAACTTGAAAATCAACAAACTGACCGAAGAAGACCTGCAGAAAAAGTATGTGCAAACCGTCATCAATGCCGGCAACGAAGTAAACGAAGCCATGGCAGACTGTCAAGCTGCCCGTGAAAAGTACGCCTTCTACCATCGTCAAATAGCCGTGCTCAACGAAGCCTATGTCGGCACCCACGAACTGATGGACAACGGCAAGGCAAGCTACCTTGAAGTGCTTACAGCCCAGGAATCGCTGCTTTCGGCTCAGCTCAACGAGGCCACGAACATGTACAATGGTGCCCAAGCCGTCATTGCCCTCTACATCGCACTGGGCGGCGGTACCAAATAAAATGAACAGATGAACCTCTTCCCATTAAACCCGAATCGGCCTAATGACCGATTTGGGTTAATATATATAATAATGTATAAGGGAAAAGGTAGAAAAACACATAAAAAATGTTTCGACTCAACAACTACAACATTTTCGCCCTTATCATGCTATGCTGCACAGCATGTCATGCAGATACCATTACCGTCACCTACAACGAAAACGGGCAACCCGTCGTGAGTCCAGCGGAATGTGAAGGAATGAAAATTACCATAAAAAACGGTACTGTAAAGATTAAGGACTGGAGAACAGAACCCACAGAACTCACTTTCGTTCTGAAAGGCAAAAGCCATGAAGGTTCGTTCAAACTAAACACAGAAGCAAAAGCCACCATCAGACTGGAGGGACTGGAACTGACCAGCGGATCGGGTGCACCACTCCATCTGAAGAACAGGAAAAAAATGGAAGTCATCGCTGCCAAAGGCACAGTGAACACACTGACCGTCACCGCCTGTCCCGACACAGCCACACAGAAAGCCGCCGTCATTTGGGCAAAAGACAAACTGCTGCTTTCGGGCAACGGCACACTGAACCTCATAGCACAGGGCAACGGCTGCAAAGGCATCAACGTGAAAGACGACATCATCATTGAAGACCTGACGCTCAACATACAGACACTGGGCGACAACTTAGGTGTTGACACCACCAGCAACATGGGCTTCGGTGGTCCCCCTCCAGGCTTTGACCCCAACAACATTCCCGAAGAAATGAAGGCACATTTTGAAGAAATGCGCAAACGCTTTGAAGAAATGATGAAAGACGGCAACTTCCCCATGATGGGTGGTTTCGGCGGAGGCTTTGGCGGTCCCCCAGCAGGCGGAGGCTTTGGCGGTCCTCCAACAGGTGGCGGCTTTATGGGAAAACAGAAATACTTGAGCACCTGCAAAGGCATCAAGGCTAAAGGCACACTCACCATCAACTCCGGCAAAGTGTCCGTCACCACCAACTCCCGTGGCGCAGAAGGCATAGAAGGAAAAGAAGGAGTGACCATCAACGGCGGCGAAGTCTATGTCCACGCCATAGATGACGGCATCAATTCAGGCGGACAAATCATCTTCAACGGCGGACACACCTGCGTCATCAGTACCACAAACGACGCCGTAGATTCCAATTCTGGCGGATTCGGTTTCGGTATGCCACCCTTCATGATGGGAGGTGAACCGCAAGACTCCACAACCTCAAAACCTCAGAACCACCAGAACCAAGACCCCGCCATCATCATCAACGGCGGCGAAGTCCTGGCGTGGAGTCAGACAGGTCCGCCTGAAGAAGGACTGGACTGCGACTTTGCACCCATCCAGGTCACAGGCGGCACCATCTTCTCCGTCGGGGCAGGCATGGGCGATATGCCCTCCGTTCCCACCACGGAAACAGCCAAGCAACCCACCGCCCTGCTCATCGGACTGGACATAGAAAAGGACAAGCCCATCAGCATTTACGAAGCCGACAAAAAGGGCAACCCCACCGGCAAACCCCTTGCCACCTACACCGTTCCATTCGATTTTCAGTCCAGTTCCAGCCTCATCACCTGTCCCACCTTCCAACTGGGCAAGAAATATGTCGTAAAAACTGCAACCAAAACCTACCCCATCGAACTCACCGAACCCTTCACCGTCAGCCGACAAGGGGAAGCAAAAGAACGAAGGTTCCCATTCTAAAAAAGATCTCATAGAACCACCCCCGCTCTGCGCTCACAAATATCACATCTTTTTTTCTTAGCATAGTTCTCCCACTGCGGTGGCGCTGCATTGCTACTCGTCTGGCACTGCATTGCTACCACAGTGGGATAACTATGCCACAGCAACAACACTGCAGTGCCACCGCAGCAAGAGAACTATCGTACCGCAGCAGCAATGCAATGCCACTGACGTACAACTCCATTTCAGCATAAAATTTTTGTGCGCTTTAACGTCGCTTTATCACCCCTTTTCTGCTAAGTTCGACAAAATTGCGCCATAAAATGACCGAATCGATGTAACTTTAGTGCAACTTTCATGTAACTTTAATGCAACTTTTTTCAACCTAACAAAATGATTACAAGCCCATTAACTCCAAAATGTAACTTTACTTCAAAAAACTGCCTGGGAAAAGTTTGAAAAGGGGCTGAACGAAGACTTTACATCAAAATAATGACCGACTTTATACTTTTGCTACTTTCTTGCTCGCTTTCGTTACTTTTAACGTCTCATTTGCAACCGGTTTTCAAAAAAAGTTGTACCTTTGCGCCCATAATAACGAATAGAAGCGGCATAAGGAAACAATAAAGACAAGGAACACAATTAAAACAACGTGATGATGTCAGCATCGGTGCTTAACAAAATAGAATACCTCGTCCTGCTGGTAGCAGCCTTTGCCTCCCGCACCAATGTGTCTGAGGCACAGGCCTACCGCTATCTGAGCCAATACGGTGCATTGGCATTGTGCGACAAACACTACGACATCATGCACACCCTTTCCCTCGAAGAAAACATCAAGACTCTGCAAACCTATTGCCAAAGGAAAGGAGGAAATCTATGAGACTCTATCATGGTTCCACGGTTGATATTCAGCAAATCGACCTCTGCAAGTCCAAGCTGAACAAGGACTTCGGACGTGCCTTCTATCTTTCTGCCGACGAGCAGCAAGCCCTGGAGATGGCTCAGTTTCGTGCCGAGTTTGAAGACACAACGCCCATCGTCAACATTTATGACTTCGACGAGACTCTTTTCCAGCAGTTCCGCTATAAGTGCTTCGAGGAATACACCGAGGAATGGGCGCACTTCGTTTACGACAACCGCACCGAGCCGCAAGGTCTTACGTTGCACGACTACGACATTATCTACGGCCCGATAGCTAACGACCGCGTCGGCGCACAGATAGCCCGTTTCAAGCAGGGCTATATCTCTTTCGACGAGTTCCTGCGCCGCATCCAGTACATCAAAGGCATCACCTTCCAATATGCTTTCTGCACGCAGGAGGCTATTGACAAACTCATCAAGATAGCATGAACGTATCGCAGGCAGAATTTCAGAATATGAAAGAGGAAATCGTGAAGGATATGATTTCCAGACTAATGGAACAGCGTGGTCTGACCATGCAGCAGGCTTTCGATACCGTCTATACCTCGCACCTCTTTGAGAAACTGAGCGACCCCAAGACCGGTCTCTATTTTCAGTCCTCTGGCTATGTGTACAGCTATCTGGAAGAAGAACTGACAAACAAGAACTAAAATCCCCATCCCTTGCAGATAGTGTGTGAAACAACAAACTATTTAACGCGGAATATTTGACACTGCCAAATTTCCTATAAACACACCATTAGCGCTACTGGCGTATATTACATTATTGTATCGCTAAACAATTACGGTCGGGTTTCGAATAGGAAATCCGACCGTAATTGTTTAGTTTTATGTTTTTTTACTTCATGCTATCCAGAAACTCCTGGGTAGTGACTTTTTTCGCACGGGGACCATACTCCTTGAGCTTCAAGTCAGCCTGCATATTCTCTGGATCCTTTTTGGAATAGTTTACGGGATCGCCATATTCCACCGGTGTCATGTGCGTCATGGAGTGTTCCCATTTCTCATTCGGAAGAATGTTGCGGTACATCGTGGTGATGGTATTGCCAATCGGCTTGTCTGCACCGAAGTATGACGGGCGCTCGCTGTCCCACACAGTCAAGAAAATATACTGTCCCTTAGCCTTGGCATCGCTGACAGCCTTCTGTATCTCTGCCAACTTCGGATTCTGCTTCAAGCATACCACAAAGGTAGCCTTCACGCCGTCTGGCACATTGCACTGTGCATCATACATCGAATAGTAGGAACGGGTGTCATACTGAGTGCCGTAACACATCGACCAGTAGCGGCAGGGGGCACCGGCGTAATCCTCGACCTTCTTGGGATAAGGTGCAGGAATCAAGCTGTACGTCAGCACCTGGTCCTTCCCAACGGCAGTGCGGCAGAACAGATAGTTTGTGGCGCTGTTAGGATAGAACGATCCGCCAGGAGCGAGCATGAAGGGCAAATCGGTTTCGTTGTCAGACCATATAGGTGCAAAGCTATCTTCCGAGACGCTGACCCATACGTTGCTGGGAATGCGCTTGGGAGCCGACACCTCCCTCATTGTGTTCAAATCAAAAGCCTGGATGGCTGGCATGTCAACACCGCCATATTCATCGATGCCCAAATATTCACGAATAATAATACAAGCTTTCGTTATGTTTTCGGCAATCGTGATGATGTTCTTGCTTGGAATCTTAGCAAGCTGCTCTTTTGTAGCCTTGGCTGGAACAAGATAAACGGTGTAAGTGTTCGTGGCATTCGATGTCACCACGAATGGGTTTACACATCCAGCATCAGGCTCAATGTTGTAGTCAGACATACCGTTTATCACCTTGCCCGTTTCATCATAGGTGCTGAAGCTGAAATAGCGGCATTTGGGGAATGCACCCGAAATGCGCAATGTCAGATTCGCATTTTTCTTGGCATCGTAGCAATACTCCCAATAATTCACGTAAAGGTCGGGCAGCTGAGGAACGGTAAAGTCATTGCCCTTGTAGGTTTCACTCCATTGTTCCTTTGGAGTCGGGTTCGCAACAATAAAATCCTCCTTCTTCTTGTCATCGTCCGAACATGATGTGCCTGCCATGCAAGCCAATGCAAAAAATGCAAAAAATGCATACTTTTTCATCTTGATAACATTTTTAATGATTAAACTTATATTTTATTAAATGCGCTGCAAAGTTACGTGTTTTTTGAGAAATACAAACATTATGTCATAGAAAATAAGCCAAGTGATAGTAAAAAGACAACTTGGCACAATTTAACCGCAGTCGCGGGCTTTAAAAAAACAAAAGAACCTTCAGCTCGGCGTAGCCAAAACAAAAAAAACTATGACAACAAGCGTAAAAGTAAAATTCAGACCGTCAACGGTCACAGACAAAGAGGGCATCCTCTACTATCAAATCATCCACAACCGCACGGTTCGGCAAATCACGACAGCCTACAAACTGTATGCCACAGAATGGGACACAACATCCCAAACCGTTCTTTCCAATAGCAGCACCCCTGCACGGAAACCCCACCTCACACTTATCCAGAAACACCTCCAATGGGACATAGAACGACTGCGCCAGATTATTGCCACATTCTCACAATCCGATCAACGCTTCTCGGCAGACGACATAATCACCGAATACCACCGTCTGACGACACAAGGCACCTTCAGCAAATTCATGGACACCCTGATTACACAATACGAAGCCCACGGACAGATTCGCACCGCTGAAACCTACACCGCAGCCCGCAACAGCTTCATCCGTTTTTCGCATGGCGAAGAAATACCCCTCGACGGCATAGACGCCCTGCTCATGCAACAATACGAATCCTGGTTGCTCCATACGGCAGGCGTTACCAACAACACATCATCCTTCTATATGCGCAAACTCCGTGCCGCCTACAACGTAGCCGTAGAACGCGGACTGACCCAACAACGCCACCCCTTCAGGAACGTCTATACAGGAAAAGACAAAACCGCCAAACGCGCTGTACCTCTGGAAATCATCAAGCGAATCAAAACACTCGACCTCTCCCAAGCCCCCTTCCTGCAACTCTCACGCGACCTCTTCCTGTTCAGCCTCTACACCCGTGGCATGTCCTTCATCGACATGGCATGGCTGAAGAAAGACAACCTGCAATCGGGACATCTGATATATCGTCGCCACAAGACAGGTCAGCAACTGAGCATCAAATGGGAATCCTGCATGAAAGAGTTAGTAAAAAAGTATGAAGGCTTGGCAAAACACTACCTACTGCCCATCATTGTAAACGACGGCGACGAGCGGGGACAATACAAACGGATGCAGTACAGAGTGAACCATGCCCTGAAACGAGTATCGGAAATGGCAGGAATAGCCCCCGCCCTAACCATGTATGTGGCACGTCACTCATGGGCAAGCATCGCCAAGTCCAAGCACATCCCCACCGCCATCATCAGCGAAGGCATGGGACACGACTCCGAACAGACGACACGCATCTATCTGGCTTCACTCGACGCCTCAGTGGTAGATAAGGCAAATAAAAAGATTCTGGATTTACTCTGAAATTTACATCTCCCCGAGGGAGATTGCAAATCGCGTGCAAAGGTACGAATTTGTTAGGAAATAATAACAAAAAAGAAGAACAAAAATGAGATAGTTTATAAACATTTACGAATTTGTTTTGCAAAAACTGTTCCGTTATTTGCCTTTTTCTTCGATATGCTGCGACTTTCATTTTGGGTGCAATCTCCCTCGGGGAGATTTCTCCACAGTTGTCTCAATATGTCGCTGCTAATCAGTACAAAACAGGCAATCTACCTTGACGGCATTTGCTGTCCCCTCCACATTGCAATTTGTGGTGACCCAAAGAAATTGTCTTTACCCAACCATCATGCTTGACCGACGTACCACTTATTGGTACCCACTGCGGGTGCGCCATGCCCACCTGTCACGCCTGATGGCGATGAAGGAACGGCTCGACAAAGAAGAACTGGTAAGAAAGACATACGTGCCGATGATTTACCAGACAGAAAACGACCGCACACGACTCGTTCCAGCCATCAACAACATTATATTTGTACGCAGCACCTACGATGCCCTCACGGAAATACGCAAAAACCAATTTCTGTACGAACCTCTCCGCTACATCATGCACCCCGTATTCGACGGCAAAGACACAACCACCGAAGCACTATATGTACCCGACGGCATGATGCAGAAGTTCATTCGCGTAACAGAAGAACAACGGGACAACATCATCTTCCTCGACAATCTGGACTTTGCCTGCAAACCAGGCATGAAAGCCCGCATCACCGACGGCCCCTACACAGGTGTGACAGGCGTGGTGCGGCATATCAAGAAAAACCTCTGTGTAATCATCCCCATTGAGCGTGTGGCAGCCGTGGCAATTATGCACGTTCCCCGCGAACATCTGCGCTACATCTCTGACAATGAATACGAAGAGGAATTGGCAAGAGTAGCTTATGAAGACTGAAGGCACCGAACAGCATCAAGCAAAAAGTCCTCTATTCCTAAATTCCTTAGAAATAGAAAAGCAAATCCGTGCTTGCGACATCCGTGGTCTCTCCCCCAAAGCACTCAGTGCCATGGCAGGAATCTTGGGGTTGAACGCAGTCATCAAGCACGAATGTGACATCTCAGCCATCCTCTACGAAACGGCTGTTGCCCATTACGACAAAGCGACCACTCGGGACGACAAAGCGCAATGGCTCAAAGCCCTCTACCGCATGGCAGGGCTGTTCACCTCCCTCATTCCCACCGACTGCTATCTGGAAGACGAATGCGACGAGCGTTTCGATGACCTCATGGCAAACCATGGAACGCTGGACGACACCCTGCTCTGCTACCGCCTGCATCGCAACCTCATCTGTCCAGCTCCCTACGACCTGCAGCTCCGCTCAGATTTCTTGGAAAAATGCCGGCAATGGGTCTGTGAACTCACAGAAACCGAACCGCAAATGTGGTTTACGCTCCCACTCAGCCGGCGGCTCCATCGTCTCTGGTTGCTCTGCGCCATTGACTACAAGACAGAACTCCATCTCAACCCCAAACAATTCGCTCCCCAACGCTGGCAAGACATCCAGACCTGCTTCTACCGCTGCCAACAGCAATTCCAACGCATCAATCAGCCCGACGCAGAAGCCCTGACAGCCTATTACTGGACACTCTGCCAGTTCTATCCCGACTCCAACGGAACCAACCCCGAAGCCTACGAAGAATTCTTCCTACGTTTCGACCGTACCCTCCCCACCCTTCAACCAGGCTCCGACGAATGGTGGCAGCTCATGGAGATAGCAGAACATCATCGCAAAGACACAACAAAGACGTATCAGCAATACAGCCTGCCCGACCTCTCCATCCTCAACAGCAACAGCATGTGCGACTTCCGCACAACCTACTACCGTTGGGAATTTCAGGACACAGAATATTGTGATATTCAGGCTGAACGCGACATGCAAAGCTATGCCTACGAATGTGCAGAACGCCTGCTGCCCTCCTTCGACAAAATTCTGAAACACCAGATAAACTTAGGCAAAGATGCCGAGACCACCTACCTTCTGACCCTTCTGCAAGCCTTGACACTCGCAGAACTGAACGACCAGAAAGAAAGACTCTTACCTCGCATCATCGACCGCCTACCCCAACTACCCGACACCCGTTACAAAACCCACCTCCTGGCGTACCTCAACCTTTGTGGCTACGACGAATTCTTCACCGAAGCCCTCAATGCCGCCACCGCCTGGGACCCTCAAACCCTCACCGAAGAAGACCGCTACATCCAGCGCTACCTTTGTGAAAGTTTTGAATTTCTGCAACAAGTCAATCTATCAATGGCTTGAAATATAACCATATATAAAAACAACACTTTCTCCTCAAAAAGTTTTGAACTTGACTGCTGTTAATTTTCAGAAAAAGCTTACTATTTTATGAAAACAATAATGTTGGTCTTTGGCACTCGCCCAGAGGCTATTAAGATGGCTCCACTTGTAAAGGAGTTTCAAAAAAATCCACAAAATTTCAAAACCGTAGTATGTGTTACAGGTCAGCATCGCGAGATGCTTGACCAGGTATTGACCATTTTTGATATTAAGCCCGACTACGACTTGAACATCATGAAACAAGGTCAAGACCTCTACGATGTTACTGCTCGTGTGCTTACTGGTATGCGCGATGTTTTTGAACAATGCAAACCAGATGTGGTACTTGTTCACGGTGACACCACAACATCTACCGCAGCGGCACTGGCTGCCTTCTATCAACAAATTCCGGTTGGCCATGTCGAGGCAGGTCTGCGTACACATAATATATATAGTCCCTGGCCAGAGGAAATGAATCGTCAAATTACAGGTCGTATTGCCACATACAATTTTTCGCCCACACCTCTCTCCGAAAAAAATTTAAAGGAAGAAAAGGCACAGGGGCAGATATTTGTGACAGGAAACACTGTAATTGATGCTCTTCACATGGTTGTGGATAGACTGAAAAACGATAAAAAACTGGCAGAAGAACAGGTAAAGGTCTTGGCAAATGCAGGTTATGATGTCACTCGGCTTGATGGCGGCAGAAAACTTGTTCTGATTACAGGACATCGTCGTGAAAACTTCGGTGAAGGCTTCATCTCCATGGTTACAGCCATGAAAGACTTGTCTGAAAAATATCCAAATGTTGATTTTGTTTATCCCATGCACCTCAACCCTAATGTGCGTAAACCCATCCATGAAGTATTCTGTCCCGAAGAGGCTGATTCGCAAATTGTAAATTGCAAATTGGTAAATTGCAAATATCCCAACTTCTTCTTTATAGAACCACTTCAATATCTGGAGTTTGTCTATCTGATGGAAAAATCCACCATTGTTCTCACAGATTCAGGTGGTATTCAAGAAGAAGCCCCAGGTCTTGGCAAACCAGTTCTTGTTATGCGTGACACCACAGAACGTCCCGAAGCCTTAGAAAGTGGTACTGTCCATCTTGTGGGAACCAATCATGATCTCATTGTTTCAGAAGTAACCACACTTCTTGACGACAAAGCCGCTTACGAACAGATGTCAAAAGCCGTCAACCCTTATGGAGACGGTAAAGCTTGTGGTCGAATTGTTGAAGCCTTGAATTGTGAAAATATTAAAAGATGATGGGTATATTTAAAATTTATAAATTGTTCCGATCTTTTATCTTCATAAGATGTATAAGAAGTGCTAATTTAACAATAAAACTTTATGAACAATGCTAATAGAGTTATTGCAAATTCTATTATATTAAATATCAGAATAGTCATAACCACTCTTATTTCATTGATTTCTGTTCCAATCGTTATGCATGCGTTAGGGAATAGTGACTATGGACTATATAGTCTTATTGGTGGAGTGATAGCTCTTCTGGCTTTTCTTAATTCATCAATGACTGTATCAACCCAAAGGTTTTTGTCTGTGGCAATAGGTGAAAATAATTTGATTAATATTAATAAAATATACAATAATTCGCTTATTTTGCATTATATAATCGCTTTTTGTTTATTGGTGGTCTTTGAACTTGCTTACCCTTTTCTTTTCAGTGGTTTTCTAAATATAGAGATTGATAGAATAAATGCGGCAAAAATAATATATCAGTTTCTTGTCATTACTCTTTTTTTTGATATAACCTCTGTTCCTTTTATTGGTGTAATCAATGCAAAAGAGAACATGTTGATGTTTTCTATTGTCGGCATAATAGAAAGTATTCTGAAATTAATCTTGGCGCTTAGTCTTTCTTATTTTTATATAGACAGACTTGTTGTTTATGGTATAGGAATGTTGATAATCGCATTTATAACAAGATCTTTTTATTATTTTTATGTAAGAATCTTTTATCAAGAATATACAGTCTCGTTAAAAAAGTTTGCTGATAAAAAGACACTTGTAGAAATGACTGGGTTTACTGGATGGAACACCTTCGGCGCATTAGCATTAATGGGCAGAAATCAAGGAATAGCTATAATTATAAACCTCTTTTTTAATACCATAGTAAACGCTGCATATGGAATAGCTAATCAAGTTAATGGTGTGATGGGAAATGTTTCATATACATTCCAAAAATCAATTAATCCGCAATTAATGAAAAGTTTTGGAATGCATGATCAGAACCGACTCATTAGATTGTCTTACAAATCATCAAAATTCTCTGTTTTAATTTTTGCTTTTTTTTCAATACCTCTGATAATAGAAATGGATTCCATTTTGACTTTATGGCTTCAAACCCCACCTCTGTATACTGTAAGATTCTCACAACTTGTATTACTATTATCTTTATTGAATCAGTACTCTATGGGGCTGATGTCATCAATTCAAGCTACGGGAAATATTAGCACATACCAAATAACGGTTTCCATACTTATTTTACTGAATTTACCTATCACGTATATGCTCTTTACAATAGGCTTTCCTCCTTATGGTTGTGTGGTTAGCTTTATTGTTATTGAATTAATATCTTTCATGTATCGAATATATATGGCAAAAAGAATTGTTGGTATTTCTCCAAAAATCTTTGTTTATCATGTCTTACGTCCATCAGGATTGTGTATTATTTTCGCATCATCCATGGCTTTGTTTTTTCACTTTTTATTCATTACACCATCTTTTGTTAAGGTTTTATGTGTTTTTGCTGTCTATATAGTAGTGTTTAGTCTATGTGTGTGGAGAGTCGCAATGGATTCAAAAGAGAAATGTATATTTGGAGATTTTGCAAGAAAAATAATAAAAAATGTAGTAAGATAACAATTATGTTCAGACAATTGATTTTAGTTCTTAAAGGGATTGGCGTATTTTATAATGATTTGAAATTCTTTATAGAAAATTCCAATATAGATCATTCTAATAACACAAAAGCTAAACTTTTATCAACGTTAATAGCGTCATATCACATTGTAGAAAAAGGACTTTCGATGCCAAATAGAAGACTAGGGTTTGGGAAAGAAGCAGTAATGGCCTTGAGTGCAAAATGTAGTTTATATGCCCAGAAATATGGAGATAACAATGATCAGTTTAGATATGCTATAAGTATACTAAAGGAGTATGACGATTTACATAAACAGTATAACTTTACATTGGATGTCGATTTGCAAAAATCAATAAGTGATTTAATTGAAAAATATAATATTCCAGCAGCAAGACAAAATCAAATGACTAAAGATGAGTTCTTTGCTTATACAGAATCATCTTTTGATAAATTTTCTGTTTCTAGACATAGTACAAGGCATTTTGGAGGTAGCATAGAAACTGCTAAAATTATAGAATCTTTAGATTTAGCAAAAAATGCGCCTTCTGCATGTAATAAGCAGATAACAAAATCATATATCATTACAAAATCAGAAATGATAAAAGAGATTTTAGATATGCAACAAGGAAATAGAGGGTTTGGGCACTTAATAGATAAATTAATAGTAATTACAACCCAATATTGTGGTTGTACTCGTTATTCTGACAGATTTTATCCTTTTGTTGATGCTGGTATTTATACCATGAATATTCTATACGCTTTGCACTTTCATAAGATAGGAGCTATTCCTTTGGTATGGTTGTCTACAAGAGAAAGAGATGAAAGGTTAAGAGATATTATTGGAGCAAACAAGGATGAAATTCCCTGTTTAATTGTTGGTGTAGGTGATATTGCAGATAGTGTAATATGTGCCCATTCACCAAGAAAAAGTATAAAAGAAACAGTTGTCGTTTGTTAAGATGAAAAAAGTTGCTATAGTAACACATTGCATCGCCAACAACTTTGGTGCCAATTTGCAGGCATTGTCTACTGCATGTTATCTAAAGGATAAAGGTTATGAACCTATTTTTATAACGTGGGGGGATTATTTGATTACTAATACGCCCCCTGAACAAGTGAAAATACACACCACTTTTTTGAAAGACAATGGTTTTATCGTATCACCACCTTGCCATTCCGACAATGATTTTATTAATGTTATAAAAGATTATAATATTAAAAATATTATTGTCGGCAGTGACTGTGTATTAACATATAAATCACAAAGGTTTCCGTACAAATTGACAAAAAAAGGATTTCAAAAAGTTGATCTTCCTAAAGATTACGCCTTTCCTAATCCTTTTTGGCTACCATATTTAAGAGATAGGGGGGATATTAAACGTTTTCTTATGTCTGCGTCTTGTGGCGGTTCAGATATGGGGATAATCTCTAATGACATATTAAAAGAAATGAAGGAGTTGATTTCGTATTTTGATTACATTTCTGTTCGTGATAGCTTCACAAAAAAATTCTTACAAAGAATAGTTCCAGAGAGAATTAAAAGTATAAGTATAACTCCAGATCCCGTATTTGGTTTCAACGTCAATGTACCAAATGTACCTTCTGAAACAACTATTAGAGATAAGTTTAACATATTAGGCGATTATCTTTTAATTTCTTTTTATAAAGGCAATTGGCCTGACCAAAAGTGGAGTGATCGACTCATGGATGAAGCTCATCAAAAAGGCTTTAAGTGTGTTAGCATGCCTATGCCACAGGGAGGGAGAAATTCATCTTTTGATATTGATTTGAATCTTCCGTTGGACCCCTTGGAATGGTATGCATTAATCAAATACTCAAAAGGATATATTGGCAACAATATGCATCCAGTTATTGTTGCCTTGCATAACAAAATTCCATTCTTTTCATATAACATTCATGGACGATCTATATTTAGAGGGCGGATTCAATTGTTAAAAACGAGTAAGGAATATGATTTACTTAAAAGGTTTGGTCTTGAAAATAATCTCATTCCTCAACCTTTTATTAACTATTTCTCACCTAAGAAAGTCTTGTCTAGAATTTTGACTATTGATAAAAAAGTTTTGTCGGAAGCTTCTGAAAAATTACAACAGGATTATCTTTCTATGATGGAATCCATAATCTTTAAATTTATATAGACAACTTATAAACAGATGAAAACAGCATATATTTTATATGAAAACTATCTTACATCAGATGGTTGTCGCATGTCACTTGGTGGTATTCAAACTTATATTGCCAATTTGATTCCAATAGTCCAACAATATGGATATAAAGTTCATATTTATCAACACTCACTAAAAGATTTTGATGTGGATTGGAATGGTTTACATATAAGTGGTATCTCTCAAGGAAAGACAGTTGTTGAAATGAAAAAGGCTTTTAAAAAAAGGCTTTTAAAAGAAATTAACAAGGATGCTGATTTGTTAATATTTGGTTGTGAGAGTTTTGCTTTTGATAGCAGGGAATATAAAAGTATTGCTATTCAGCATGGAATATCATGGGACAAACCGTGTTATCATGCCAGTACAAAGCAAAAAATAATAATAGGTCATTTACGCAAAATTAAATTGGCTTGGTCAACAATTCATCGTGTGTCGAAAGTAAAAATGCTTGTTTGTGTAGACTACAACTTTGTTAATTGGTATAGAGCGCTTACAGTCTATCCATTTGTAAGGATGCAAGTAATACCAAATTTTACACAGATTCCACCAACAATACCAATTAAACCTGAAGGAAAAGTGAACATCATTTTTGCTCGGCGTTTTTATGAATATCGTGGAACACACATTTTTGCAGAAGCTATTAAACCACTTCTTAATGAACGCAACGACATAGCAATCACAATAGCTGGTGAGGGACCTGACGAAAATTATCTACATAGCGAACTTGGCGGATATCCCCAGGTTTCCTTTATCAAATATTCAAGTGAGGATTCTTTAGACATTCATGCAGACAAACATATTGCAGTGATTCCCACATTAGGATCAGAAGGAACATCACTTTCACTTTTAGAAGCGATGGCATCAGGGTGTACTGTTATCTGTACAAATGTTGGCGGTATGACAAATATTGTTTTAGATCATTATAATGGCATAATGATAAATCCTAAAGCAGAGGAACTTAATTCAGCTCTGCGAAATGTACTTGATGATGACATTCTTCGAAATCGACTTGCACAGAAAGCTTACGAAACGGCATCAATGGCATTTTCTTTGAAAAATTGGCAACAATCTTGGAAAAAAATTATAAATGAAATAGTGAAATAATATAGAGACTAATATTTGATGAATTTGATAGACCGAAATATAGAATGGATAGTCGTGTCTGCAGTTATTTTGGTAACGACTTTTCCTGTTTTTGAAAGCTGTTTGAGATTTGTTTTGCCAATAGCAGATGGGGTATTTACAATTATTCACTATTTGGTATTGTTTTTACTATTGTTTTATCAATATAATCATTACAAATGGAAAGGCTTGAATGATAAATATATATATTTCGTTGTATTATATTGTATATATGTAATTTTATACACAACCATATTCCAAGTGTATCCACTGGTATCATTGCTAGGAATTCCTAATAAAATGATTACCATTTATACTAAAACGACTTTGTTGTTAGGATATTTGATATGTGCAAAAACTATTTTTTATCATTTTAATGTTAGAAAATTTTTCTATCTGTCACTTGTTTTCTGTACACTATCCTCTCTGCTATATATAAAGTATGTAGGTGTTTCTTTTTTTCAAAATGCAGAATGGGCTGAAGAAAACAACTATATCCATCCCTTTATATTGTCTTACGCCAATGTTCCCATTATGGTTGTAGGAGTATTGAACTACAATAAGCTTGCGAACACAAAATGGGTGAGTAAATTTTGGAGTATTGTAGCTATTTTAACGATTGGTTACATTCTTATTGTTTGTACTAAGCGAGGGCCCATTTTGTGGTTGTGCGTTAATTTGGTCATATGCTTCTATTTCACAAATAGAAACAAACTTAAATATGCGGCTATTATTGTTCCAATATCCTTGGTGTTGTATTTTAATTTAGAAACTGTTCTTGAGTGGATTAGTTATGTTGCGCCAAGTACATCAGAACGAATATTTGAAAGTGTTTATGAAGGTGATACAGCTCATCGATTCAATCTTGAGGATCAGGAAAGTAGCAACTATATTCTTGGATTTAAACAATTTCTGGGTTCTCCTGTGTATGGTTCATATTTTAGATTGATTTCTAGCGATTTCATGTTCAGAGGAGTTTACCCACACAACATTTTCATTGAAATCTTGATGACTATGGGATTATTGGGATTTGTTCCCTTTATTATATTATTGAAACGAGCATTCAACAATATATATCACTATTCTCCTATTTTAAATCGTAACTCAATAAGTTGTGTGGTTCTTTTCTTGTCACAATTTTTGCAACTTCAAACAACAGACTCAATAGTTTTGAATATTTGGTTTTGGCTTTTCTTCTTTATAGTTTATAAAATGAAAGAATGGTATTCTTTAACAATTGTGGTGGAACATGATTAGTAATTATATGTCTAAATTAAACATGAAAAATTGTAGATAATAAGCGTTATCTCAGAATTTAAAACGTGTTTTTCTAATTATATCATAACTGATAAATCAAATGAGAATATCAATAGTTATCCCATCATATAATAGAGGTTATATAATAGATCGGACTCTCAAAAGTATATTAAATCAAATATATCAGGAATGGGAATGTATTGTCGTTGATGACTTTTCCTCTGACAATACGGAAGAAATAGTCAACTTGTATCATTTACAAGACAATCGGATTATGTTTCTGCGAAACAATCGACTCAAAGGTGCGCAAGGTGCACGTAATACAGGAATATTGGCTGCCAAGAGTGACTGGATTGTGTTATTTGATTCTGATAATGTTATGCATTCAGACTTCTTATTAAAGTGCGCAGATGTTATCGAGAGTAATAATATTGATGTCGTTACAACATGGTCGAATGTCATTGATTCCAAAACCAACAAAAAAATAAACCATTTCATGTGGGTAAATAATGGTAATATTTATAATGGTCTTTTGTCAGCAAAATGTTATATTGATAATAGCAGCACAGTAATAAAAAAAAGCAAACTTGAGGAAATAGGGTTGCTTTCAGAAGATTGCCCTGCTTTTCAAGAATGGGACACCCATATTCGTTTAAGTCAAATTGCAATTTACAAAACAATAGAAGAGTGCTTAATTGATTATTATGCGGGTGCTGCAGATGCCATATCTTCTGACCAAGTAAAAGACGTGAAAGGCTATGTCTATATTCTCAATAAATATAAAAAAGAATGGATTAGTTTCTCAAAGTATTACTTTATTAAATATGCTTCTTTGTTAAAATATAAAATATCTTTATTGAATGCTGAACAAAAGGCTTTGTTCAAAGATTCTTTCAATGCTATTGCTGAAGGATATAAACCAGTTATAAATATATTCTCCAAAGTGTTTACTATTAAACATTTGATATCGCAGCGGTAGTTGAACTATCATTTGTGAAATAAACATAAAAGATAAAGAATAATGAAAAAAGCATTAATTACAGGCGTTACAGGTCAAGATGGGTCTTATCTTGCAGAGTTTCTTATAGAGAAAGGATATGATGTTCATGGCATGATACGTAGATCATCTACAGATTACCGTGAGCGTATAGCTCATTTGGAAGGAAATCCACACTTTCATCTGCATTTTGGGCATATGGGAGACTCGATGAGTCTAATCCAGATTATTAACAAGGTAAAGCCTAATGAAATTTACAACCTAGCTGCTCAAAGTCATGTGCAAGTGAGTTTTGATTCCCCTGAATTTACTGCAGATGTCGATGCCACAGGTGTTCTTCGTGTTTTGGAAGCAGTCAGGCAGTGTGGCCTTGCTGATACTTGTCGAATATACCAAGCTTCAACCTCTGAACTATATGGAAAAGTAGAGGCTGTTCCCCAAAATGAAAACACGCCCTTCCACCCATTTAGTCCATATGCTGTTGCTAAATTGTACGGATTTTGGATTGTGAAAGAATACCGTGAAGCTTACAACATGTATTGTTGTTCTGGTATATTATTCAATCATGAGTCAGAACGACGTGGCGAGACATTCGTAACTCGAAAAATCACGTTAGCTGCTGCACGTATAGCTCATGGTAAACAAGAAAAACTTTTCCTCGGAAATCTTGATTCATTACGTGACTGGGGATATGCAAGAGACTATGTGGAGTGTATGTGGCTTATTTTGCAACAAGAAAAACCTGAAGATTTTGTGATTGCAACAGGTGTACAGCATTCTGTTCGTGAATTTACTCAATTGGCTTTTCGATGTGCTGGGATAGAACTTGAATTCCGAGGTAAAGGAATCGAAGAAAAGGGATATAGCAAGAATACAGGGCGTTGTTTAGTAGAAGTTTCTCCTGATTTTTACCGTCCAACAGATGTGGTCAACCTTTTGGGTGATCCAACTAAAGCAAAAACACAACTTGGCTGGAATCCAAACAAAACAAGTTTTGAAGAGCTTGTAAAACTGATGGTTGACCATGATATGGCAAAGGTTGCTGTAGAGCGAGAAAGCGAGCGTATTAAAATGAGTCTAACAGCTTTTTTGGAGAATGGTATCGTGAAATAATTATAATAATCATAATAATAATATAAATATAATTTGTAATATGGATAATGTAATCAAAATTGAAAATAAAGGAATTGAATTAGGTGCAATTGTTTGTTCAACATACCATAATAGTGGTATTGGTTTTTTCTCTAAAGATAATGACGGTTTACAATTGGGATACATGAATCGACCTGATAATTATGTTATTGCACCTCATACCCACAACAAAATCAAAAGAGAAGTTTTCTTTACAGAAGAGATACTTTTCATTCGTTCCGGGATGGTTAGAGTAGACTTTTACGATGACAAACAGCAATATATAGAGAGTCACATTGTACATGCTGGAGATATAGTCATCTTAAAGGGCGGTGGTCATGGTTTCAAGGTATTGGAGCGTGCCGATATTTTCGAAGTAAAACAAGGACCATACCTTGGCGCACAAGACAAGGTACGTTTTGAGCCTATTGCTGATGAACAAGTTAATTTGAAATAATAATCATTAATCGTCATTTGAATATGGAGTTTATTCCTGTTTGCGAGCCAATGCTCGCAGGTAACGAATTAAAGTATGTAACAGAGGCTGTTTCTACTGGCTGGATTTCATCTTCTGGCAAATTTGTTTCTGAGTTTGAAAAACAATTTGCGGCTTATTGCAATTGTGAATATGGCGTGGCTGTCTGTAATGGAACAATAGCTCTGCATCTTGCCTTGGTTAGTGCAGGCATTAAGAAGGGGGATGAAGTAATACTTCCCTCTTTCACAATGATTGCTTCCGCTTTTGCTGTTTGCTATACAGGAGCAAAACCTGTGTTTGTTGATGCAGATAAAGAATCCTGGAATATTGACGTTAAGAAGATTGAAGAGAAAATAACATCTCGTACAAAAGCAATTATGCCAGTTCATATCTTTGGAAAGATGTGTGACATGGATGCCATTTGTGATTTAGCCCAAAAGTATAATTTGAAAATAATAGAAGATGCCGCAGAAGCTCACGGTGCTTTGTACCATGACAAAAAAGCTGGTTCGTTCTCAGATATAGCAGGCTTTAGTTTTTTTGCAAACAAGAATATTACAACGGGAGAAGGTGGCATGGTTGTAACTAATAATATAGAAATATATAATCGTGCGCGCTATTATAAAAACGTTTGTTTTCCTCTTGATGGTCCTCGCAATTATCAACATAAGGATATTGGTTATAACTACCGCATGAGTAATGTTGTAGCTGCTATTGGTCTAGCGCAAGTCGAAAAGGCAGACGAATACCGTGAAATGCGTATTCGGAACCACCGACTATACAAAAAATATCTCGCAGATGTTCCTGGAATCATTTTCCAATCAGAACCCAGCGAGGATTGTGTAGATGTATGCTGGATGAATACAATTGTTATTGATTCTGCAAAGTATGGTCATACAAAGGATGAATTGATAGCGTATCTTAAGGAAAACGGTATTGATACACGTTTGTTATTCATGGGCATGCATAAACAAAAGGCAATGTTAGACTATGGTTGTGATTGTAGTGGTGAATATCCTGTATGTGAGTGGTTAACAGAAAATGGATTTTATTTGCCTTCTTCAAGTAGCTTGAAAGAGGATAAAATCAAATATATTTGTAATATAATCAAAAACTTCTAAGAGAGCATGAAAATAGGCTTGTGGATTAAAGATAATTATAGTCCAAATAGAGGTGGAGGTTTTTCTTATGTGGACAGGTTAATTAAAGCTATAGACACATATTGTTTCACAGGGAATTTCGAAATATGTTTTATTTCGTTAGCAGAAGAGCATCCTATTAATCTTCAACACGAGTATAGATATGTCGGATTGATTCCTTCTTTTTTAAAAAAAATCCCATTTGTGGGGAGGTGGCTTCAAGAATTTGACAAAAGAATATTATTTAGGTATTGGGGATATTCTAAACTTCAGAAAAATTCCATTGATTTTGTTTATTACCTTACTCCTGGTCCAATACCAAGTGTGAAAAGTTCATTTGTCACATGTCATTGGGATATAGGTCATTGTAGTACATATCCGTTCCCAGAAATAGAATCTAGTTTTAAAGGACGTTATAACTATTATAATATAAGGATATTACAATCCATGCTTGTTTTTGCTGAATCAGAAGCAGGTAAGCAAGAATTGTTAAAATACACTCCATTGGGTGAACATAAGATACGAGTGGTTCCTATATTTGGCGGAGGATTAGTTGATTTAAATGTTGGTGAAGATATTGCTAGTAGTATTTTAAACAATTTTAATCTTAAAAGAATGGGGTATTTTCTGTATCCAGCCCAATATTGGGCACATAAAAATCATATTGGTTTGTTAAATGGTTTTTCTATATATGTAAAGGATTACCCTGATATAAAATTGGTTTTATGCGGCTCTGACAAAGGAAACAAGCAATACATAATTGACACAGTTCATCAATTGGGCTTAGAAAAAAATGTTTTAATTGAGAGCTTTGTTTCTGATGAAGAATTATCGGTTCTTTACAAAAATGCTTTAGCGCTTGTTATGGCCTCTTATTTCGGACCAACTAATATGCCGCCTATTGAAGCAATGGATTTTGGAACTCCTGTCGTATGCTCTGATATTGCAGGTCATAGAGAGATATTAGAAAATGCTGGAGTGTATTTTGACCCTAAGGATTATGTATCAATAGGGGAAGGACTTGTTGAAATTAGTAAGAATAGGGAGATGTATGTCAAATTAATTAAGGAAAGAAAAACTACATCAAAATTCAATATAAATCAGGCACTTAAATGTATTGATGAATGTTTAAAGGAAGCTTGTATTATAAGATCCACATGGAAATAGATTTTTGGAAACAGAAATAATATGAAGCCTAAAATTAGTATAATAACAGTATGTTATAATTCTGTAAACCATATAGAAGAATCTATTTGTAGCGTTGTGAATCAATCATATTCCAATAAGGAATATATTGTTATTGATGGTGGTTCAACGGATGGTACGCTAGATGTTATAAATAAATACAAAGACAGCATTAATTATTTTTTGTCAGAACCAGATAAGGGAATTAGTGATGCTTTTAATAAGGGAATTAAGGCTGCAACAGGTGACATAATTGGAATATTGAATTCTGATGATTTTATGATGCCTGACGCTTTAACACAAGTTGCTGCGGCATATGAATCAGAAGTGGATGTGTATCGAGGATATTGTATAGTTTGGAATGAGCGGTTGAAGACAAAACGTATTTTGCGCCCTAATAATAGGTTCGGGATTCCGCCTTTTGGAGCTATTATCTGTCATGAGTCTTCTTTTATTAGTCGGAACCGATATGATATTGTCGGAAATTATAAAGTGGATTTCAAGTATGCGATGGACTTAGATTTATTTGTTCGTATGTATAAAGACAAAAGTCTGAAAGTAAAATTTATAGATGTTTGTGTAATTACCTTTAGGACTGGTGGGGTTTCCTCTTCGGCTGCTTCACGTCTAGAACAAGAGCGACTGCGGCTTGTCAGAGAGAATGGCGGCAATTGGTTGCAAGCGAAAGTTTTTGTTTATTATCATCGAGTGAAGTATGCCATAAAGGTTTTCATTAATTACATTCGTGAATGGAACGTAAAAAAATAGCTCTTGTTACTTGCTACTTTCAGAAAAATTACGGTAGTCAACTTCAGGCATTCGCCACTCAGATGGCGTTTGATAAGTTGAAGTTGGAGAATGAAACTGTCCGCATTGATGGTTTGTTGCCAGAGATTAATAGAGCGAAGTATAAGTACTTTTTGAGTAAAGTTTTGGATGTCGCTACAATTCGGGACAAAATGGCTACGGTGAGAAAGGCGCTAGCAAAAAAGACCAATAAAAGATATGCTAAAAATCTTGCTATGCGGTACGGAATGTTTGAAAACTTTGCTAATACCAAGTTCCATCTTTCTAAAGTTTACAATAGTAAGGCAGAGTTAAGTGCTGAGGCTCATCGGTATAGAGCTTTTGTGGTAGGTAGTGATCAATTGTGGCTGCCAAGTAATATTTCTGCAGACTATTATACGTTAAATTTTGTACCTGATAATATTGTAAAAATTGCTTTGGCCACTAGTTTTGGCATTTCTGAACTTCCTAAAAAATATGGCTTGTTGGCAGGAAAATTTCTTCAGCGAATTAATAACGTTTCTGTTCGAGAAGTTTCTGGACAAAAATTGGTAAAACAGTGGGCTAATCGAGATGTTCCAGTTGTGTGCGACCCTACTATCATGTTTACAGCTGAAGAATGGATAAAAGCGTTAGGTTCAGTGGAAAATGGCAAACGATTTGCAAACGGAGAGAAATATTTATTTGTCTATTTCTTGGGAAACAATCCTTGGGAACGGGAATGGGTGAAAAAAGTACGTAAAGAAACAGGTCTGAAGATTGTTCAGATTGCCCATTCTGATGAATATGTGAAAAGTGATGTGGGTTTTGCTGATTTCACACCATATAATGTCGGGCCAAAGGAGTTTGTCGAACTGATACATGATGCGGAGTATGTATTTACTGATTCGTTTCATTGTACAGTATTCTCCATGTTGAACAGCAAAAAGTTTTTCACTTTCCCAAGATATGACAACGATGGACCCGCTTCAACTAATGGACGTCTTTATTCGCTGCTTTCGTTAGTTCATCAAGAGAAACGAATGGTGAGAAAAGTGGATGTAAAACCTGTATCGACGTTGTTGAAAGACAATGTTGAAATGGATATTATTCAAAAAGAATTAGGAATACTTCGTGATTTTACTTGGAAGTGGTTAACAGAAGCGCTTCGTAAAAGTAACATCTTATGATTGAACTACAGGATAAGAAAGAATGCTGCGGATGTTCTGCATGTGCTAATGTATGTCCGAAACAGTGTATTACGATGGAGGAAGACCAAGAAGGTTTCCTTTATCCTCACGTGGACAAAAAAGCATGTGTTGATTGTGGACTTTGCGAAAAAGTTTGTCCTATTATTAATGCTACCAGCAAAGATTCGCCCCATGAACAAGCAGGATACCTCTTACAGCATAAAAATGAAAGGATTAGAAAAGAGAGTACTTCAGGAGGGGCTTTTACCGCCATTGCAACATGGGTAATTCTGCAAGGTGGCATTGTCTTTGGGGCAGGATATAGGAATGGAACATTCATCGTCGAACATCAAGCCGTGGATAAAGTGGAATCTTTGTCCGTTTTTCGTAATAGTAAATATGTGCAGAGTGTCATGGGTGACACATATAAGCAGGTTTTGGAACATCTGAAGCAAGGGCGTTGGGTTTGCTTTAGCGGTACACCTTGTCAAACAGAAGGGCTTAAAGGCTTTTTGAGGGGAAAAGAATATGAAAAGTTAATTGTTGTGGATGTGGTATGCCGAGGTGTCCCAAGCCCAAGTGTTTTAGTGCGTTATATTGAAGCACAGAAGGCATGTATTGGGGGGCACTTTGAGAATATATTGTTCCGTGACAAGTATTATGGCTATCATTATAGTTCTTTTTCAATCTATAATAAAGATAAGAAAAAAGATTACCATAAAGGCGTGGATAGCAACGCATATTTGCGAGCTTTTTTTGATAATTTAAGTGATCGCCCATCTTGCTATGATTGCCGTTTTAAGAAACGCTATCGTCAAAGTGACTTGACCATTTGGGACTGCTTCCCAATAGAGCAATTTACAAAAGAAATGGACGGAAAGGGCACGACAAGAGTTTTGGTGCAGTCGTCTAAAGGACAAATGATCATGGAACAAATAGCTAAAGATGTTCGTGTTATTTCTGTCCATCCGGATAAACTTGTTGAGGGAGTTAGGGAGATGTTTCACTCTGTTCCAATGAACCCTAAACGTGAACTATTTTTCAAAGACTGCAATCAAATGGAACCTGTTGCCTTCTTTCGGAAGTGGTTCCCTCTTACATTAAAAGTGCGTCTTAATAGTTATGTTCGCTTAATGTGTCATAATTTGGGTATTTACACTTTTGCGAAGCGCCTGTTTATGAAATTCTATATACGAAAAGATGAAAGAGTGAAATGATGACAAAACACAAAATTCTTTTACACGTCTAATATTCGGAAAGAAATACGATGGTAAGCAGCCAAATTTGACGTATTGCATGAAAAAGTGAAACGATATACCTTTGCACTGACATTTTAAATTTAGGTAATAATATAGATGTTGGCACAGTTAATTATGATTTAATGCTAAATCATCATATTCCACACCAACAACGTTAATTACATCGTTAGAAAATATTTTTTCCTGATTCAGTAAATACACAGTGTCCAGGATATGGAATATTATCTTTCATAATACAAACTTGAACAAAGTCTTTAACCTTGTATTTGCCATTATCTGTCTCTATTGTATCACCTATTTTAATGCGACACATTTTTGTTAGATTATCAAACAAAAAAACATTTGATACTTTACTTATATTATTTTGTGCCATCTGCTATATTATTACCTAAATTTATTATATTATGTTCAGTAGCAAAGACTTTGAAAAATGCTGGTTTTTATACCAGAGTGAGAGTCTGCCTTACAACCTCTCCATTGAAGAATTTTGCCTTAAGCAAGGCGTACCGATAAACGAGTTTAATAAATGGTACAGGGATACGCACAAGCGAATACACCCAATCCAAGTGGATGGTGTCCTAGCTTAGGAAGCCAAGGTGGATACTTCAGAGGATCAGAACTCCTCCAAAGTATCATTATAGACGGTCGCAGGGACTATGCCAACCTGCATCCAATGACCATCGGCATATAGTCAATTAAAAATCATTAAATTTTTGCCAACTTTTAACGTAGGTTACCTAAAAGGGTGACCTTTTGGTACTATACGTCAGATTTGGCTGTTTACCGAAAGAACGATTGAACCGTACCCGTGGGTACGATGCGGTGTAGTCGAGGAATACGATAAGAAAAGAATATACAATTTGCCACCTTTATGAAAATCATGCATATCGCAGAATGTACTGGAGGAGTTGAACGATATTTGGAAATGCTTCTGCCACAATTACAAGACTATTATGAACAAATTCTCGTCTGTTCATTGCAATTTAACAAATCTAAGTACGAAGGGATGGTCAATCATGTGGAACAAATAGAAATGCTGCAAACATTTTCACCTATTAAAGTATACTCACAAATTAGGACGATAAGAAAACTTATTCGAGAGCACCGACCTGAAATTGTCTATTGTCATAGCAGTTTTGCGGGGGGATTGGGGCGTCTTGCTTGTCTGGGCCTAAAATGCAAGGTGGTTTACAACCCACATGGATGGGCTTTCAACATGAAATGAAGAAGAGCGAGAAAAATTTCATATATAAGATTGTCGAAAAACTTCTGTCCAATTTCACGGACAAAATAGTTTGTATTTCGAAAGCCGAGTACCAGTCTGCCATAACGAATGGTATAGATAATGGGGATAAACTCAGAATTATAGAAAATGGCATTAATGTGCAGGCTGTTTGCGATGCAAAGCCTGTTGAAAGGCATGAACTGGGAATCCCCTCAGATGCATTTGTCGTTGGGATGATTGGAAGGGTTTCTCCTCAAAAGGCCCCCGACATCTTTATCAAAGCTGCCCGATTGATCAGTGAAAAAATACCTAACACTTATTATATCATTGTGGGAAGTGGAGAAGAGGAGGAAGAGGTGAAGCAATATGCTCAAAAGCATGGTCTAAACCTTATCATAACAGGGTGGACGGACAAGCCATATTCATACTTGAAAATTTTTGACATAGCAGTATTGCTTTCCCGATGGGAAGGTTTTGGCTTGGCGATAGCCGAATATATGGCGGCAGAGAAAAACCTTGTGGCCACCAATGTCGATGCCATCCCTACTATTGTTGAAAATGGAGTAGATGGCAAACTTGTCAGTGTGGATTCTCCACAAGAGGTGGCTGACCAAGTGTACTTTTATTACACACATCCCGTTGAGGCTAAAGCGATGAGAGGGAAGGCAAAAGAAAAGGTGGAGAAGATGTATGATATCTCAAGGGTCGTATTACAACATAAGGAACTATTCCAAGAGTTATATAATCATTAATGATGCGATTCAATACGGATTTTGTGCGTTACTGCATTGATGAAAAAGAGCACATTCCAGCCATCACGGATTGGCTTCGTCGAACGAAGGATTGGAATGCGCTCTTTTCGTTTATGACGGAGCAGGCATTGTTGGGCGTGGGATTTCGTGGAATAGAGCGGATGAAGAGTGAGGGTATGGAGGTGCCGAGGGAAGTGGTACTGAAATGGTTTGCGGTGAGTGAGCAGATACGGCAAAGGAATGTGGTAATGTATCAGCGGTCTGCACAGGTTTCAGAACAGTTCTTGAAGGAAGGTTTCAGAAATTGCATTCTGAAGGGACAGGGAAATGCGTTGATGTATCCAGACCCGTATGTAAGGATGTCGGGGGATATTGACATTTGGATTAGTGGCGGACGTGAGAAGGTCTTTTCTTTTGTCCGCAAATCTTATCCTAACACTATGTTGCGATACCATCATGTTGAATATCCTATATATAACGATGTGTCGGTAGAAGTTCACTTCATGCCGTTTTTCATGAATAATCCTTTTTATAATCACCGTTTGCAGAAGTGGTTTCATTGTGAAGAGAATCATCAGTATGCTCACTATGTAGAAACTCCTGATGATTTAGGGCATATTCCTGTACCAACTGTGGAGTTTAATTTGGTGTATCAGTTGGCACATATCATGCACCATTTCTTCGACGAGGGAATTGGGTTGCGGCAGTTGATGGATTACTTCTATTTAATGAAGAATGAGAAATGTAGAATGAAGAATCTTCAGTTCGGCGAAACCAATCTGCCAGATGTGTTGAAGCATTTGGGCTTGCGAAAGTTTGCGGGGGCGGTGATGTATGTGTTGCAAGAGGTATTCGGGCTGGAGGATGAGTATTTGATTGTGCCTGTGGATGAATGGAGGGGAAAGACGTTGCTGGAGGAGATTTTGCGAGGTGGAAATTTTGGGCATTATTCGGGTTTGACGGAGCATGGGGCGGCAACAAAGTATTTTCTGAAAATCAAAAGGAATATGCGTTTTGTCCGTCAATATCCTGCGGAGGCTCTTTGTGAACCATTGTTCCGTACTTGGCATTTCTTCTGGAGGTTATCTCATAGTTGAACATAAGAAATGAAACAAAACGAATTGAGAACGTTGCTGGACGGACTGGACACAGCTCATGCTGAGGTAGTTCACAGTTTTTTGCGATTTTACCTTGTCAATGAGGGGTTGCAGCGGCTGATTGATAGGGAGATGATGGAGGATTACTGGAGGCTTTGTGAATTGTTTTTCAAGGAGAAGAATGGGTCGGTATTGCCTGCATTGAATGAGGAATGCTGCAGGATTGTGGATGCCGTTGAGGAGGAAGTGAAGATGGATGTAATGGGTGAACGGTATCTGATGGACTCAATGGAGGTAGTCAAGCGACTGGCGGAAAGGCCTGTCAGGAAGTTTGCGGCTTCGTTGAGGGACGAGATGCAAGCGGCTGAGCGGAAGGATGATGCCGAAAGGACTTTTGAGGTGTTGTCGCCGTTGGTTTTGAAGATGGCGGAAGAGGTGGAATGTGGCTGCTATGAGGAGGCTGCAGGGAATTTCTTGGCTTTCTTCGATTGTCTGGCGAATATCAAGGCACGACATGGGGAGTGGTTTGAACATCTGCTGACGGGCGGTGACATTTCGGATATGGTTTATTTGACGGATGCTGCTGCTGCCGTGTATTGTCATTTGAGGCAGCGGGATGACTTGCCTAAGGATTTGGGTGAGGATATGGATTCGCAACTCTTGTTGCTGAATGAGCAGACGGGACTTTTCGGTGACTGGACACTAAGTATCTATGCGGATATGCTTTACACGGATGGATACCAAAGTGAGGATTATTCTGATTTGGACAACTGCGAGGTGTGGTTGGACCTGAAGGATTGTGTGCAGGAGGTGACGTAAACACGATTGTTTCTATGAATATACCCCTTTGTGGGTTGGAGAAAAAATCCTTGAATTTTCTAATTCTCGGATTTTTTTTCGTTTCTTTAGTTTGTGTATGAAAAAAATCTTGTACCTTTGCGGCTGAATTATAACCTCTAAAAACTAAAGGAACAATGAAAACACCTACTCCTCACATCGGAGCAAAGGTCGGCGAGATTGCTGAAACCGTCATTATGGCGGGCGACCCTTTGCGTGTCAAGTTTATGGCAGAGAATTTTTTGGAGAATCCTGTACAGTTTAACAATGTGCGTAGTATGCTGGGCTTTACGGGTACTTATCAAGGCAAACGTGTCAGCGTGATGGGACACGGCATGGGGCTCCCATCTATCGGCATCTATACATACGAGTTGTTTAATTTTTATGGTGTGAAGACTATCATCCGTGTGGGTTCGGCAGGTTCCATCCAACCTGATTTGCACGTGGGTGACCTCTGCATTGCTATGGGTGCCTGCACCAACTCCAACTATGGAGCACAGTTTGAGTTGCCTGGCACGTATGCGCCCATTGCGGATTTCAATCTGTTGCGTGGTGCGGCGGATGCTTGTGAACGTCTGGGCTACCACTACAAGGTGGGAAATGTCGTGTCATCGGACACTTTCTATTGTGAAAATCCGCACAACGACAAGTGGATGAACATGGGTGTAATGGCCATCGAGATGGAGGCTGCTGCGCTCTACATGAATGCGGCTCGATCTGGCAATCGCGCTCTGGCCATCCTGACTATTTCTGACCATATCCTTACGGGGGAAGCGACAACTGCCGAAGAAAGACAAACCACTTTCACCAATATGATGAAAGTGGCATTCTCGCTGATTTAAAACAACGGATTTCAGGGATTAAACGGGTTACTAATGATTCGTATGAATCCGTTTTAATCCTTGAAATCTGTTATCTATTTTCAATCATTCTTGTAATTGTCCAACTTGTTCAGATAAAACTTCCGCAGTTCGGTCCATTTATAATATGGATGCTGGCTGCGGTCGATGGGCAGTGTGGTTTCCTTTTCGTTGAGCAGCACCTTGACGAGGATGTCGTCGGGGTTCAGACTGCCAGGTTTTGCATTCTTGGGACGGTAGAACACCATTTGGATGTTGCAACCCATGGGATAGATGCGGTAGTTCACCCAGTAGTCTTCCAGATGGTCGAGGTCATCTACACGCACACCGCAGGAGTCAAGTTCCATGAGACAAGCCAATGGCATGACGCAGACTTCATGACCAAAACGGAGTGAGGCGCCATTGGTGTAGGTCTTGCTGGCAAATACTGTGTCGGCTGTTTCAATCATGTTTCGAAGCAGGAATCGCTGATTGAAAGCCATGTTGCCATCGGTCTGTGGGGCATGGGCATATCCTAAGTACCAATCAATGTTTTTCCAGCGCCACTGGTCGTAGGCTTCTTCTTCAGTGAAGATGTAGTAGAGGTCTTCGCCGAAGCTGTGACTCTGCATGTTGGTTGTCACATTGAAGAGGGAACGCATGAAGGAACCTGCACGGAATTCATGGTTGTTCCAATATGATTCCTGTGTAAAGAGGCTGCGGCAAAGACGTTCCGGATGGGTGTATTTTGCCCGATAGTGGTCTGCTATCTTACCACGTTTTCTGCCTGATTCGGATACCTTTCCATCCCAACTGTGGTTTAGATACCACTGGAATTTTTCACTCACATCGTTGTGAATCTTCAGGTTGGGATTGAAGGCTGTAATTTCTTCACATTCTGCTACCATTGAGAGGATGCAACGGATGACTACGGTACTACGAGCATCTACTTCGGCTGTCTTGCCACTGAAGATTTCGGGGAAGTTCTGTGTCATGCGTTTGCCGATGCCATGATGCTGTATTTCACCAATATCACTCAGGTCTCCCAAACGGTCACGGGTGGAGGGATAGAAACGCTCTAATTTTTCCAGCACTTCTTGGCCCAGTGTTGTGAGCACTCCTTCTTCCTTTGCTCGGCGCAGCGTGTTGAGGGGGTCTCTGTATTCATTTTCATTGATCAACCAGCGTGAACCGTGGCGACCATAGTGATCCATGTAGAAGGGCACATATCCCTTGGGGGCTGGCGTCAATTTCTCTGTGGGCACGAGGTAAGCCATGTGGTTACTGGCTGTACGCAGGATGTTTTCGTGAATTTCTTCCCTTGCGGTCTGGGCAAAGGAGATGGCGATGGATGATGCGCAAAGGAGCGCAAATGCGAATGTTTTTTTCATATTCGTATGCTTATTAGATGCTTTGCTCCACATTCCAGACGAAGGCGCGGAGACCGAGTAAGGGGTTGTCTATGTCAAGTTGTTGGAGACGACGGAGCAGGGGCTGCACTTGTGTGTCTTCCACAATGGTAAAGATGGCACTGTTCATGGAAGGCCAAGCATGACTGCCCAAATGGGGGTCGCCTGTTTTTGTTCCACGTCCACCGGCATCCTCCAGCAAGGTGTAGCCTCGGGCATTAGAGGCATCCAGTGCTTCTATCACATTGTCGTGATGGGCTTTGTCGTATGTTATAAATACTGTTTTCATCTTATCCTTTAGAGTACTTGGTACATTATTTGAATTGTTCTTCTGCCTTGTGTTCCTTCCAGTATTCGTTGAGTTCACGCTGCTCTTTCATCTTGCGACGTTTACGCTTGATGCCAACAGCACCGAAGATACAGAACATGGATGGAGTATAAATCAAGGTAAGGATGGTGGACGCTGTCAGACCGCCAATGATGCTGATACCCATGGGGCGCCACATTTCGGCACCGACACCGTGACTCACAGCCATTGGCACCATACCAAGAATGGTCGTGAGCGATGTCATCAGGATAGGACGCAGACGGCTACGGGCAGCTGCTACAGAGGCTCGTATGAGTCCGTAACCACGTTCACGCAGAAGTTGTGTATAGTCGATGAGTACAATACCGTTCTTCACCACAATACCAATCAGCATGATACCACCAAGCATTGACATGATATTGATGTTGGTGCCCGTAAGGAGGAGGGCAAAAATGATACCTGCAAAGGCAAAGGGTACGGTAATCATGATGATAAACGGATAGGTAAGCGACTCAAACTGAGCGGCCATCACGATGAATACCAACAGGAGGATCAAGATTCCCAGTGTGCCCAAGTCGCGGTTTGAATCCTGCTGGTCTTCGTAAGATCCTGCCACTTGTACATAGACACCATTGGGCATATCCATCTTTTCATAGATTGCACGTCCATATTCCACACCGTCGGACAAGGCATAGCCATCTTTGAGCACGGCAGACACCGTAACAATACGTTGGCGGTCTTTACGTTCAATCGTGGGTGGGATGTCACTCTCTGTGATGGTGGCGATGTTTCGTACACGCACATTTCCCTTTGATGTAGGAATCAACATGTTCAGCAAGTCTTCCACACTGATACGGGAATCGGGTTCATAGCGCACTTTGATGTCGTATTCGTCACCGTCTTCACGATAATAGGACATCAGAGAACCTGTAATCAGGTTGCGCACAGCATTTGATGCATCGCTCATGCCAATGCCCAATTCTGCCAGTTTATCGCGGTCGAACTGAATAACCAATTCGGGCTGGAAATCTGAACGGGAAATGTTGGTCTGTCCCACCATCTCACCTTCAGCCAGTTTTGCAGCCAATTCGTCGGCAACAGCACCTGTGGCGTCCATGTCGTAGCCATAAATTTCAAAGGTTGCCGTACTTTGTCCGCCCATTCCCCTACCCTGACGGCCTCCCAGCATAACCTGGTATTTTGCCAGTTCGGGCACAGCCTTACAGTCTTCACGCATTTCGTCGCAAATCTTCACCAGACCTATTTTACGTTTGTTGGAAGGCACAAACTGAATGTTGAACGAAGCTATGTGCGAACCATTGTCGGAAAGCGAAGCAAAGGTGTTGTTGTCGCCTGCCTGTCCTACGGTGAAGTTGCAAGCCTGCAAGTCTGCACCATAGCGTTTCATCCATTTGTCGGCAAGTCCCTGAGCAATTGCTTTCGTCACTTCGGTGCGTGTACCGATAGGAGCCTGCAAAGTGACACCGACACGTCCAGAGTCGTTGGCTGGGAAGAATTCGCTCTTTATACCTACGACCTCCATGGCCACAATGGATGAGACAAAAAACAGGACACAGAGCCCGATGACTGTCCAACGATGACGAACCGCCCTGTTAATCATGTTCTCATACACATCGTCCAGCTTGTCCAACATGCGTTGAATAGGGGCATAGAAGGTCTTGAACAGTTTGCTCTGCTTTTTCTGCAAACGCAACATCTGAGAACAAAGCATGGGGGTAAACGAAAGTGCTGAGGTCGTAGAGATGGTCATAATGACACACATCATCCAACCTAACTGCTTGAAAAGCACACCCGACATACCTGTCACCATCGTCAGCGGGAAGAACACGGCAATCATGGTGAGCGTAGAGGCTATAACTGAGATAGCCACCTCGTTTGTGGCATGAATAGCTGCCTGTTTGGGGGAAGAACCTCGTTCAATATGTGTGGTCACGTTCTCCAATACCACAATGGCGTCATCCACCACATTACCGATGGCGATAGAGAGACACGAAAGCGAAATCATGTTGAGCGAACCACCCGTTCCATACAAATATATAAAGGAGGCAATGAGCGACATCGGGATGGTGATACAGATAATCAGCGTAGCACGCCAACGTCCCAAGAACACAAACACGACAATCACCACGAAGATTAAGGCAAACGCAATGGTTTCCACCAACGTGTCGATGGTGTTCAGAATGTTCTCCGACGTGTTAATCATCATCTCAAGGTTCACGTCCGAAGGCAAGTTCTTGCGCAGTTCGGGCAATATATCAATCACTTTCTCCGAAATAGCCACGGAGTTAGCACCACTCTGCTTCTGGATGATGATGATAGCACCTTGCTTTCCGTTGGTGAATGTCTGCTGAGCGCGTTCCTCTACATTATCGACAATGCGAGCCACATCACGCAGATAGACTTTTGCACCGTTCCTTGAACCGATTACCACATTCAACATCTGCTGTGGGTCGGTAAATTCACCTTCCACACGCACCGTGTAGGTGGTCGTACCAATATCAATGGAACCATTGGTTATATTCCTGTTCTCCGCAGCAATGGCAGCACTCACCTGAGCAGCACTCAAGCCGTAAGCCTCCATCTTCACGGGGTCCATATAGACATTGATTTCACGTTCAGGAGCACCTGCAATCGACACCGTACCTACACCGTCGATACGTGCCAACGGGTTAGCTACATTGTCGTCCAAAATTTTGTAGAGTGCCTGCTGACTTTCTTCCGCCTGCACCGAAAGCAGCACAATCGGAATCATGTCGGTAGAGAATTTGAAGATGATGGGCGTATTGGCATCGTTAGGCAATGAATTGCTCACCATGTCCAATTTGTCGCGTACATCATTGGTCAGCACATCAATGTCGTGACCATACTCAAACTCCATCGTGATGACACTGACATTCTCACGTGAATTCGACGTGATATGCTTCAGGTGCTCCACTGAGTTCAACGTGTTCTCCAGTGGGCGCGTCACATTGTTTTCTATATCATTTGCCGAAGCACCATTATAATATGTAAAAATCATAATGGTATTCGTCTCGATGTCCGGATAAAGGTCAATCGGGAGTTTCAGCAAAGAGAACAAGCCCAGGATAATCACTGCCAGGAAGCAGAGGCTTGTCATAATCGGTCGTTTGACCGCACCTTCGTATAGGCTCATAAATCCATTTATAATTCACCATGTACCATGTACCATTTTGCCTTTCAGCAAATACCATGCCCCAGCCAAATAATAGTAAATCGTTAATGGTACATTATTTTACTACTTCCACTTCGCGGCCATTCGCCAAGCGAGTCTGGCCGGCAATTACTACTTCGTCGCCAGGATTGACGCCACTGATAATCTCATATTGCTCGCCGAGGTGTTTGCCCAGCTCCACCTTGTTGTAGCTTACCTTTCCGTCTTTATACACATAGACGTAGCGGTCGCCGGCACCAATCTGCTTAACCAGCGCCTGGTCAGGAACCAGCACATGGTGAGCTGTGCCGAAACTTACTGTGGCGCGTGCAAACATGCCTGGGCGGACTTTCTGGCTTGAATTGTTGATGGTAATCTCCACAGGGAATGTGTGCGTCGTGGCATCCACCGTCGGATAAATAATGGTCACCTTGCCCGTGAACTGCTCACCCTCGTAAGCATCCAGCGCAATGTCAACCGTCTGTCCTTTCTTCACCAGTGAATAGAATATTTCGGAAACATTGACTTTCAGTTTCACGGGGTTCGTCTGCTCGATGGTCAACACGGGATTCATGCTGAACATATCGCCATCATCATAATTGCGAGCCGTCACCACACCACTGATGGGAGCCACCAAGTGCGTGTTCTCCACCAGTTGCTTATACTGCGCCATCAGCACATCAAGCTGCATCTT
This sequence comes from uncultured Bacteroidales bacterium, assembly GCA_902802265.1. Taxonomy (GTDB): domain Bacteria; phylum Bacteroidota; class Bacteroidia; order Bacteroidales; family Bacteroidaceae; genus Minthosoma. Next base: position 64,126 of record CADCLN010000001.1, read on the forward strand.
GGCATTGTCATACTCTGCCTTGCTTGCGCCACCTACTTGATAGAGCTGATTCGTGCGGTCATACTCAATTTGCAGATTATCTACTCTCAGCTTCAGCTGATGCAAATTGCTGGCATCCAGCTGCACCAGCAATTGTCCCTTGCGCACCTGGTCACCCACATCCACATAAATCTTCTCGATGCGATACGGAGTGTTCGGCGCAATATTATTCTTCACATCACTTTCTACCGTAGCCGTATATGTCTCCGTCTGAGGAATCTCAGCACTCTTCGCCACAGCAACCTTTACCTGAGGCTTTGCCGAAGCCACCGCCTCGCTCTGCTTGCCATCTTTATTGCCGCAAGCCGTCAGCAAGGCCATTGCAGCCAGCGACATTATGTAATACCTTACTTTCATTATATGATTGATTGTTTAAAATGATCTCTTTTTCCAGCCTCTTTGCACTTCTCCATAAAAAGAAGGGTTAAGGGCGGGAATGTTCTCTTCCCAATGTATAATCCAAATCTGCCTTATTCGTCAGATATTCATAAATCGACTGCACGTATGTCAACTTCGCACGTGTTTCGGCGGTTTCGCTCTGGTTCAGTTCCAAAATGGTGCCCCGCCCCACTTCGTAACGCTTGCTGCTAATCATTACAGCCTTTTCTGCCTGACGCACAGCTTCTGAATTGGAGCTTACCTGAGCCATACAACTCGCCATGTTCTGTCGGTAACTCTCTGCAGCCATCGACAATTCACGGAACGTGTTCAACCGCGTATCTTCCAACTGAGCCAGCTGCACTTTGTTCGACTTCAGCTTTGTCCAGTTGTCAATATGGAAAATCGGGATGCTTACGGAAAGCGCCAACGTAGCACTGGGCGAATACTGATAGCCAAAAATATTCCAGTCAGGATTCGACACAGACTGATACTGTCCGCTCAGCGAAAGACCTACCGTCGGCATAAAATTGGTACGCAGCACCTTGCGAGTGCGCTGCAACAACGACATACGCTGGTCTAACTGACGCAGGGTGCTGTTGCCAGCCAAATCTGCACCACCTGCTGCACCCGCCTCAGGCACAACCAGTTTTTCCTCGTAAGCTTTCAGCGAATCGTCAATATGGATGTCCACGTTAGCCGTCACACCCATCAGCACCTTGAGTTTCAGCAGCGACAGATTTTTACCCGTCTCCGCACTCACCATGGCCGACTGCGTGCTGCGCATCTGCACTTCCGCACTCAGCTTGTCATACTCACTCACGTTGCCCACTTTGAACATCGTTTCCACAACATCGTAATTCTGCTTTGCCACATCGTAGCTTCGCTTCATCACTTCGTAGCTGTCTCTTGAAAGCAACGCTCCGTAGTAAGCTTTTGTCACCTGATTCACCAAGTCCAGCTTGCTACCACGAGCCTTTTCCTGTGCCAGCAAGATGTCTTCCTTCGTCAGCTTCATGTTCTGATACACAGCTGGAGCAAACACTGGCACGTTCAGCGCCAGTACACCTGTAGCCGTAGAACTGCCGTCCTGACCGAACTTCACTTTCTGCCCGCCGATTTTCATTTCAGCCACCTTGATGGCATGAGAAAACGTCAGCGTGGCATCCAACGTAGGCAACAATGCCTGCCATGCCATCCTGTCCGCCAGCCGTTTCAGTTCCACATCTTTCTCTGCCACCCTGATGGTGGGATTCTCTGCCAGTGCTATCTCGACAGCCCGATCCAGCGTCAGGTCAAGTTGCCCTACACTCTCGGGCACCACCGTCTGAGCCGCAGCATTCCATCCACAGCAAGCCAGCAGAACTAAGCAAAGCATTCTACCTTTACCTTTAACTATCACAATTTTTAATGAATTAAAACAGTTATACGTTCTTGAAAAACGCTGCAAAGGTAAGAAAATTAAATAAAGAATGAAGAATGAAGAATGAAGAATCTATTTTTTTTAATATAATTTGTGCAAACATTCCTGCCTACGGAGCAGAGCCGCCGACTTTTGGAACACTGGCAAAGAGGCAGATTCAAAAGTTTCCTATTCCCTATTTATACGTTTGATAAACCAAATAGTAGCCATCGGTATCAAGTGTGAAACTGTCGGCAATAGCTTCGTTGAGTGTGCCCTGCCACCACTGCTCGTAGGCGTATGGCTGGTAGCGGAGTCCGTTGCTCTGAATGTGAGTAAAACCAAAGTTGAAGATGCTGACTTGCTGACGGGGAAAGGAAGCAAAGGTAACTCGTCCTTGCGCTGGAGTGAATAATCCGTAGTCTGTAATCATAATGGGTTTAATTCCAAAATCACGCATATAGCGTACCATCAAACTGATATTTCCCAAAGTGTGGTCCTCTCGGCAACCCGTGCAACCGAGGTAAGCAATGTGACGGAAACCCAAACCAATGCAGTGGCGGGTAGCCTTCGTCAAGTCATTGTCCTCCTGCTCTGTCACCTGAATGAGTTTGTCACGATAGACTTCGGGCACAGAATCACCATCGCCCACAACGGCATCGGCCTTGGGGTAATGAATGATAGCTCCGTCGCAAGCACAGACGTAGGGTGCACGGCGAAGCAGGGCGAGGGGCAGTTCTGCCGTCGGGAAACTGCCGTTAGCTAAAATAACAGCGTCAAATTCATTATTCATACCATTAACCACGGATTTCACATACAATTAACCACAGATTTGGCTACGCCGAGCTAAAGGTTCACAGATTACACTGAAAAACTTTCTGACCTTCCCTCCTTCATCATTTTCTTCCAATTGAAGTACCCCATCACGGCAATGACGACATAAAGACCGTAGAGTCCAGCCTTGAAAGGGATACCCTTAGTAATGTAGAGGTAGCAACAGACGACATCGACTACAATCCAGAACAGCCATTGTTCCAGGTATTTTCGAGCCAAAGCCCATAGCCCCACAAAGCTGAGCGCATTGGTGAAAGCATCAAGCACAGGCACAGTGGAGTTTGTCCAGGTAATGAGAACATAGTAAATCAAACCCCACGTCAGGAAGAAGGTTATCGTCATGGGCAGGTATTTCCTCTTGGGGACATGAATGATGGGCAGGTCAAGCTTCAGTTCCTTGGTTTTCTTGAACTTCCAGATGCAGAGCCCATAGAGGGCGGCCACAGTGTAATACATGGCCATGCCAGCATCGCCGTAAAGTCCGTGTATCCAAAACAGATAGACATCCAGTGCTGGCATGACGATACCCACCAGCCACAGAGCTATGCTGGCCCGATACTCCAGCCACACATACAGCAAGCCGAGCACCGTGGTCAGCAAGTCAAGCCAATGTTCACTGAGAAAATCCATTTATTTTTCTTTCTAATTCGTTAAATTGACTTCGTCGAGCTAAATCTGTGATTCGTCAAATTCGTGTAATTCGTCAAATTCGTAGTCCAAAAATCCGAGTAATCTGCCAAATCTGTGGTTCGTCAAATTCGTGTAATTCGTCAAATTCGTTAAATTCGTAGTCCAAAAAATCCGAGTAATCTGTGTAATCTGTGGTTCAGTGAGCTACATCAGAAGTCCAGGCTGAGGTGAGCCATGAAGTTGAACGGAGCAGAAGGAGCAAAGCCAGCAGCTCCCTCGTCGCGGCAGCCCCATTCGTTGACAGCCTTGACCGATCCGCCATCACTGACAAACTGCGGAGCAGCCCAACCATTGTTGTCATACTTGCTGTTGAACACATTATACAATGTTACCCCCGCCGTGATGTTCTTGATGCCGCACGAAGCCCAGCCGAAAGAATAGCTCAAATCAATATTCGTGTTGAAATGCCTTTTCAGCAACAGCGTCTCGCGGGTTTCATTGCCAGCAGCATCCCGACAAACCATTTCCTTGAAGCCCGTGTTGGTCAGATACTGGTCACTCACATATTGGCTTTGCAGCGACGCCTTCAGTCCGCGATACTGCAGAGTGAAAACATTATTGAAAATAAGGTCAGGCGAGAAAGCCAGAGGCTGGTCGCCCAGATTCACATTCGTCACATTGTCATTCAGCGTAACCACCATGTCCTTCACACGGTTTCTCGACCATGTAGCATTCACGTCCCAGCGAAACCAATCGACAGGCTTCCAGGCAGCCTCCAGTTCCACACCGAGGCGGTAACTCTTGTCCAAATTCTTCGTCAGAGCCTCCCCTATCAAGTTCAATTCTCCAGTCAACACCAGCTGGTCGGTGTAGTTCATCCAATAGACATTCACGCCAGCCGAAAACCGCCCGCTTTGGTACTTATACCCCACTTCGAGGTCGCCCAGCCGTTCCGCCTTAGCCACAGCGTCGGGGCGGTCAGGATTGGCAATCTGCTGCATAAAATTATTGCGTACAGGCTCCTTGTGCCCCATGCCATACGAAGCATAGAGGCGATGCCCGCGTCCCACGTTATAGTTCACGCCAGCCTTCGGATTGAAGAAATCATAGCAGTTGTCTATCACATAGCTGCCGTCCGTGTTCATGCCGTATGCCACCGTAGGGTTCTGCAGTCTGTAGCCCACATGACGATACTGCATGTCGGCAAACACACTCAGCCCCCTCACCAGTTCATAGTTCACCTTGCCATACACGTTGAAGTCAGTCTTGTAAGCACGGTTGCGGTAATACTCAAAATCGGGCGAGAACGCATCAGCCGTAGGCGGCGTAGTCACGATGCCAGGCTCCGTCCACACAATGTGGCCAAACTGGTCGCCACGGTAACGGTTCCAGCCGCCGCCCAACGTAGCCTGCAGATTCTGGCGGTTATCATAATTGACCGACGCCACCACGCCAAAAAAGTCATTGTCCATCTTCTGCTGGTCAACCAGGTCAGCCAAGAGCCCCTCGTCGGTGCTCAGTCCGAAAGTCTTCCACGACGTACCATACATCGCCTGAGTGCCCGCGCTCTGATACTGCTGATAGTAGCCCTGCCCCTTCGTGTAGTGCAGCCCCACATTCATGGTCAGCATATTCGCGAGGTGCTGATTCCACAGCAGCTGATAATTCTGCTGATGATAATTGTCCGTCTGATCATTATAATAGCCAGTAGGATTTCCCTCGGCATCATAGCCCATCACGCCACACGAATTATAGGTGCGCCCATACCGCTCCTGCTCATACTTCGACGTGTAGTTCCAGGCATGATACGTCTCCTCCACACCATTCCACGTGATAAACTTCACCACCGTGCTCTCGCCGAAATACCCTGCCTGCAGCATATAGCTGTTCAGCTTCGTCGCAGCCCTGTCCAGATACCCCTTCGATCCGATGTTCGAAAGCCGTCCCTGCACACCCCAGTGACCGCCCAGCAGCCCTGTGGCGAAGCGCAGCGTCTCCTTGTGACTATAGTAAGAACCGCCGCTCAGTCCGATGCCCACGTAGGGCTTCGTGCCGATATTCTCCGTCAGCATATTCACCGTGGCACCAAACGCACCCGCACCATTTGTGCTCGTGCCCACACCACGCTGTATCTGCATCGACTGCACCGACGAAGCAAAGTCACCCATATTCACCCAGAACACCGACGCACTCTCCGCATCGTTCAGAGGAATGCCATTCGCCGTGATATTGATACGGCTGGGGTCAGTGCCACGCACGCGCAAAGTCGTGTATCCGATGCCGTTGCCCGCATCGCTCGTCGTTGTCACACTTGGCGTAAGCGACAGCACGTAGGGGATATCCACACCCACGTTCACCGCCTTGATTTGCTCCTGCGACAAGTCACTATACGCCATCGGCGTTTTGTTCGAGGCTCGCGTAGAAACCACTTGCACCCCCTGCAGTTCCACGTAGTCGAGCGAATCGGGCTGCATGGCTGCAACAAAAAGGGGAGAAAAGAAACATGATGAAACAGTAAAAAAGCGAAAACGCAAAAAATTAAAAACTTTCATTGCCTTTATTATTTATAATGTTAAACAATAAAGGGGTACAGGCACATCCTGTTACAAGAATCCGTTCACTGACATTCCTTCGTCGGCATTACCCGCATCAGGTTCAATGGGTATCATCTCAGCCCCCGTCTGGGAGCACCCCCGAGTAAATCGGCGGCAAAGGTACGAATAAGCGAGCGAAAAACCAAATTTATTTGAGGTTTTCTGAGCGAAAGTACCTTCGAAGTGAGCCACATTTGCATTAGTTCATCGTTAAAAGATGTAGAATATATCAAAGTTATACGAGAAAAGAGTTACCTTTGCTGCGACAATTGGAAGAATGGTACGTTCATTCTTTCCACAAAAACGATGAAACATTATGATGCGCAGATTTTTTATTTTTTACTTTTTCGTTCTTACTTTGACGGCAGCGGCTCAGCGTGTGGAGGTGACGCCAGAAGATTCGGCACGGGTGGTTGCACTCCTCAAGAAGGCAAAGACGGAGCGAGGTGAGGAGAACCGAGTGCTGTACTTTGCCAGGCAGTTCCTGGGATTGCCATACGTGGCACACACGCTGGAAAATGGCAATAAAGAACATCTTATCGTGAATTTGCACGAATTCGACTGCACGACACTGGTGGAAACAGCGGCGGCACTTGCGTTGTGCGACGTGCATGACCAACGGACGTTCAAGGATTATTGCCATTGGCTCACTACCCTGCGCTATCGTGACGGCAAACTGACGGACTACACCAGCCGCCTGCATTACTTCACCTGGTGGGGCGAGGACAACGAAAAACTGGGACTTGTCACGTGCATCAATCAGGACACGAAACCTACTGCGTTTTACGAGAAGCTGGTCACGGCAAAACTTTGGGACGAGGTGCAGACGGTCAACGTGAACTACATGACGACACACCCTGGGCTGTATAAGCATCTGAAAAACAATCCTGCATTTGTCAAGGTCATCCGCGACTACGAGCGCATCAGTTCGGGCAAAAGCTATCGCTACATTCCCAAACGACTGCTGGGCGGCAAACAGCGCAACTCTTTAGGAATCATCAACGACGGCGACATCCTTGCCATGATTACGTCGAAGGCAGGACTTGACACTTCGCACCTCGGCATCGCTGTGTGGCAAAACGGACGGCTCCACATGCTCCATGCCTCCAGCCTGCAGAAAAAAGTTGTGCTCGACAAGCAGAACCTCTATGATTATCAACAAAAACAAACTTCACAGCTCGGCATCCGTGTGTTTAGAGTAAATGAAAAATAAAAAGATGAAAAAACTATTTGCCATTACAAGTGTGCTCTGCTGCCTCGCCCTCAGCAGCTGCAACGGACAGAAACACCCTGGTGCCAGCACCGAGGTAGTCTTTGAAACAACCATGGGCGACATCCGCATTGCCCTTTTCGACGACACACCTGGTCATCGTGACAATATGATACAGAACATCCGCGCAGGACTGTACGATGGTGTCACCTTCCACCGCGTCATTCGCAACTTCATGATTCAGACGGGCGACCCCGACACACGCCCAGACATCGTGCCCGACACTACCAAGGCTCACGAGCGCATCCCTGCCGAGTTTGTCTATCCCAAATATTTCCACAAGCGCAGCTTTGTGGGAGCTGCCCGCGACGAAGACAACGAAAATCCAGAACGTCAGTCGGACAAGTACCAGTTCTACATCGTCACCGGCAGGACTTGTTCGGATGCTGACCTGGACAACTTTGAAACGGCGCGTGAGGAACGCGAAGCAGAGCTCATCTACAACAAGATTTGTGAACAGCACAAGGCAGAGATTGATGCCATCCGTGCCGAGCGCAAGCCCCGTAAGCTGAGCGACCGACTGGAATCGTACTTGGACCAAGCCCGACTGCAGGTGTCAGAAAATCCGCCCCTTACCTACACCCGCGAACAACGCAGCGCCTATCGCAGCGTAGGCGGAGCACCCTGGCTGGATGGCGAATATACCGTATTCGGAGAAGTGGTGGAAGGCATGGCGACTGTGGAAAAGATACAGAAAATAAAAACGGATGCCAATGACAAACCGTTGCATGACATCCGCATTTTGCGAGCTTACGTCGTTCAATAATCCATGAATCACCCGCTCGTCGTGAATTATTTTCCCTTCAGCAATGAAGCTACCCACAGGATAACTACGGCACCAATGATGGCGGTGCCGAGCTGACCCAACCGGCCACCCCACTCTACGCCGAGCAGACTAAACAACCAGCCACCCACGGCACCTCCGAAGAGACCCAGCAGCAAGTTCATCAGGAAGCCGAAGCCTCCACCTTTCATCAGTTTGCCAGCACAGAGGCCAGCCAAACATCCCATAATAATGTAACCAATAAAATCTAACATAATAAATACAATTTTAAAGGGTTAAACTTTTACCTATATAGTTGAAAAACTTTTCTGGCCAATAGTTCATAATCATTTCATCAGGGAACTGCACTTCGTCCACCAACTGCAACACACGGTCGTAGTCGGCTATCTGGAACGATATGTGCGCATCGCTGCCCAGAATCACTGGCACGTCGTGCCGTTTGCAGATTCGCAGCAGTTCACGATTATTCTCCCGCGCCTTGGGCTTCATCCGGTTGGGCGACAGCGAATGGTTGTTGATTTCCAACAACGTGTGTGCCTCCTTTGCAGCCTGCACAATGGCTTCAAAATCCAAGTCCGCCGTTCCGTCAACAGGATGGCTGATGATATTGACATACGGACTGCGGATGGCAGCAATCATGCCCGCCGTGTTTTCAGCCCGAGTGCCGCCCTGCCAACACGCATCATGGATGCCGGCAATGCCGATGTCGAGCGCTTTCAGAAAGCGTTCCTCCAGGTCCAGCGTACCTTTTGTGTCGAGAATGTTAATCTCGCAGCCCATCAGCAGCCTTATGCCGTACATCTGCCTCGGTATCACGTACATATTTTTAAAGTATATGGCAGGACACGTGCCCTTGATGCTCGGTCCGTGCTCTGTGATGCCCAGCACCTGCAAGCCTTTGTCGGCTGCCGCACGCACCATTTCCTGCAAACTGCTGTAGGCATGGCCCGACGCCACGGTGTGTGTATGTACATCTAATAATGGTTTCTTCATCTCCTTTCCTTTATTTAAAATCCACTTGCATACATTTCTTCCTCTTCGTCATACACGTTGGCCGACTTCACGCCATGCCGACGCAACACCGACGCAATATATTTCTGCTCGGCTGGCGACACAGGGCGTTCACCATTGATGATGCGATAATACTGCGTGTTGCCAAAATGACCATACAAGTCGCTACGCACCTTGCGAGCCACCACGGTGGTCATATCGTCGTACAGACGCGAAAGCCCACGCTTGTACAATACCTTTTCTGCCTTCAGATAATACGGGCAGTCCTCATCCTGGGCACGGCGCGGATTCAGCACACGCACACTTTCCACGCTCTCTTCCAACTGCTGAAAGGCAATCTGCCTCAAACATTCTCCTGCCCGCGGACACCCCGCACGGCAGCAATGCATCAATCCGTTACGTCTTTCCATTTCTTTTCTATTTTTTTCAATTGAACATTTTGTCCCAACAAGGTTCATTTATCCTTATTTCGCTACAAAGTTACGACATCTTCCCGAAACGAACAAATTTTTCTGGGAATTTTTTACCACAATTTTACCATAGTTATGGTAAAACTTTACCAGCCCTGTGGTAAAACCTTACCAACACAATGGTAAAACCTTACCAGCATAGTGGTAAAAAGTTACCAAAACGGTGGTAGGCATACGCCACAACAATGTCATTTTCAAAAAACTTCCCCACAAGCAAGGCGTCGCTTACCTGTGGGGAAAAAGTGAATTAAAAATGTGTCGGAAGATTATGGGCAGACCCAAATCGATGTATTCGTGACCGTTCTCCAGATTGACAGGGGTTCGGGCTAGTCGGAGACGTTGAGGTAAGCGTCGATCAGGGCTGTGATGTCATCGACTGATATCTGGCCGTCGCCGTTCATGTCGGCATAGCGGGGGCTGGAGGCTTCGGGCGAGAGGTAGGCACTAATGAGACTGGTGATGTCGTCGATGGTTACGCTACCGATGCTGACACGCCCCGTCACTCTGCTGCCGTCGGCCGACAGGAGATAGCGGCTGTCAGCATCGTAGGTTGCGCCAGTGGGGATGACGAAGAACACGTGGTTCAGCTCTATTCTGTCGAAGCCATGCAGGGTGCCGTATTCGCTACCGGAAAGGTTGAGCTGGCAGTCTTGCAGCCGAAGGGTGCCGTCGATGCTGTTGTTTACCAGCTGGGTGCCGTTCACTGTGCAGCCGTCTCGGAAGGTGATGTTGCTGCCGTCGTAGCAGTAGATAGTGCCTGCGAGGGTGAGGGTGCCTGGTCCCAAAATGATGGGGCTGCGGTATGCTACAAACGTCACTCTGCCGTAGGGGTTGTTCTTGACGGAATTGTTGCCCAAGAGTTTCACAAACATGCCGGGTTTTGCCTCCGTCGTCTGCTGGATGGCGCTGTAGCGGTACTGGCAGTCGATGGTGACGCCGTCGAGCAGCAGCGTGTCTGCGGCGTAGTGGACGGAGCCGCTGATGTTTTCGTAGTAGAAGTTGTTTGCGTTCAGGTTGTTCACTTCGTGTCCACCGACACGGATGCCGTAGGTTTGCGTTACCTTGGCGAAGCGCACCATGCCTGAATAGCTTGACTGGCTTCCAGACTGACGGAAGTAGCGACGCTGGGAGTCGAAGAACACTTTGCTCGTAGTGATTTCCATGTTCTCCAGTTTCAGCTGGGCGAAGGCGGGCGCGCCGTATCGCTCCGTGTCGATACTCGTTTCGGTGATGTCGGAGAAGGCAAGTGTGCCGTCGCCCAGGGTGATGTGCCCGAACAGGAGCACTTGCCGGAATGTCTTGATGCTAATGGTCTTTCCTGTCTCCCCTTCTATGTTCAGAGCCGTTTCGCCCTGTATCTGAAGGCGTGAGTTTTCCGTTCCGATGATGGTGACGTCTTCGGTAGATGTGATGGCTGGGCATTTGTCTGCGCTGGTGCAGCCAATGTTGGTGTAGCTGTTACCCGTACAACGGATGGTGAGTGCCTTGCCTGTTCGGTTGGCAATGGCTGGACCTATGCCATCGAAGGTGTAGATGTCTGCATTCTCTGGCAACGTCAGTTCGCCGCTTGCCGGATTGTAGCTGGCCGTGCCGTATTTGATGCGCGGACTCTGGATGTGGTCCTTGTTACCTGCCGTCACTTCCTTGCCGCCGACAGTCAGTCCGTAGAGACGCCAGCCCATATAGACGGGACCTGTCACTTTCTGGCCGTCGCTATCAAGCAGACACATTTTGTCGCTGTCGTAACTGGCGCCCTGGGGTGTATAGATGCCCATGTCGGTGCCGGAGATAAAGACGGATCGGAAGTTGTAGAGTGTGCCGTAGCTGAAGCCCGAGAGGTTCACGCTGCCGTCGGAGATGCTGAACACGCCGCTGCCTGAGTTGCTCCTGCAATAGATGGATCGGGTGTTGATGGTTGGGCCTCCGTAGCCTTCGCCTCCCTGCACGCCGTTGCCGATGCAAATCCAGGGGGCGTCCATACACATGATTTCTCCGTTTGCCATCGTCAGTGTGCCTTTGCCCTCGATGTAGCAGTTTACGTAAGAGGAGCTGGTGCTGGCGGAGGGTTTGTAAATGACGAATGCGGCTGGCGCACCGCTTTGCATCTTTACCACGTTTTCTCCGTTCAGCACGATGTGGAGACGGTCGGGGGCTGAACTGGTCACATTGATGGCGGTGCGTTTGGTATCAATCTCCATGTTGTTCAGCGTCAGCATGTTTTTGCTGGCATCGTAGGTGGCATAGCCCGAAAGGATGTCGGAGCCAGTGATGTTTCTGGCATTGTCGGACGTGACTGGAACTCCTGCCACGTAGATGCCGTAGTTGGTTGCAGCCATTCCTGCTGCAGGGAGTACGGTCGCCAAAAGAAGGGCGAGAAGGTGTAGATAGTTTTTCATATATAGTAAATAATGATTGATGCTTAATTTGTTTACCAGCCCCCCGTTTCAGACAGGCTGAAAGCTCTGCCAGAGGGTGTCGGAAGGCACAGGGGCCTCCACACGGATTTCTTTTCCGCTGACAGGATGGACGAACTGGATGCTGCGAGCATGAAGGCTGATGCTGCCGTCGGGGTTGCTGCGCTTGGCTCCGTATTTCAGGTCACCCTTGATGGGACAGCCTATCTTGGCAAGCTGGCAGCGAATTTGATGGTGACGACCTGTCTTCAGATTGACCTCCAACAGGCAGTAGCGGTCGCTCCGCCCAATCAGGCGGTAACTGAGTTCTGCACGTTTGCTGTGGGGCACTTCGCGCTCGTAAGCGTAGGATTTGTTTTGCTGCTGGTTGCGGACCAGCCAATGAACCAGGGTGCCGGCGGGCTGTGGCGGCGGTGTAGCCGTGACGGCCCAGTAGGTTTTGCGGACTTCGCCCGTGGAGAACATTTTGTTGAGCCGAGGCAGTGCTTTGCTGGTACGGGCAAAGAGCACGATGCCACTGACAGGACGGTCGAGCCTGTGAACCACACCAAGGAAGACGTTGCCTGGTTTGGCATACGCTTCCTTGATGTATTGCTTCACTGTCTCGCTCAGCGGTGTGTCGCCGGTCTTGTCGCCCTGAACGATTTCACCACTCTGCTTCGAGACGATGATAAGGTGGTTGTCTTCGTAAAGAATGGTCATTTTCTACATATTCATTCCACCGTCGATCTGGATGACCTGTCCGCTGACATAACTTGACATGTCGGAAGCAAGGAAGAGGCAGACGTTGGCTATGTCTTCTACCTGACCGCCACGGCGAAGCGGAATCTTCTTCATCCAGTCGTTGCGGATTTCTTCGGGCAACTGCGCTGTCATAGCTGTCTCGATGAAGCCTGGGGCTACGGCGTTGGCGCGTATGCCTTTGGGACCAAGTTCCTGTGCGATAGACTTTGCCAAACCGATCATGCCTGCCTTAGAGGCTGAGTAGTTGCACTGGCCTGCGTTGCCATGTACACCCACGACGGACGACATGTTGATGATGGAACCGCCACGCTGGCGAAGCATGATGGGAGCACAAGCGTGGATGAAGTTGAATGCCGACTTGAGGTTGACGCTGAGCACAGCATCCCACTGCTGTTCGCTCATGCGAAGCATGAGGCCGTCCTTCGTGATACCAGCGTTGTTCACCAGTATGTCGATGGAGCCGAAGTCTTCGTGAATCCTCTTTACCACTGCTTCGGTCTCGGCAAAGTCGGCAGCATTGCCTGCATAAGCGCGGCAAGTGACACCGAGTGCTTCGATTTCGCTGCGTGTGGCTTCCAAGCCAGCAGCCATTTCGTCGTTGAGTACGAGGTCTGTGAATGCGATGTTTGCACCTTCCTGTGCAAATTTCATGGCAACAGCCTTGCCGATGCCACGTGCAGCTCCAGTGATGAGAGCTGTCTTACCTGTGAGTAATGCCATAGTTTTTATGTTTTTAATTGGTTCTTGACAATTGTTTGAGCACCATGCGGCGCACGTATGGATAAAGTTCTTCTGCATTCTGCGCAGCATAGCGGCCATAGATGAAGGGCACTTCACAACCCTTCAGGCAGAAGTGGCAGATTTCGGCCATCAGGCGAACATTGCGCACGTCGAACACGCCTTTGTCGTTGCCTTCGTTCATGATGCGGCGAAACAAATTGATTTCATTCTTGTCAAAAGTCTTGCGTACAGCCTCAACCTTCCATACATCGCGGAAGAACTCTGCACGCAAATTGCCGTTGCGATAGACTGCCTCCTTCACCACGGTGAGATGGGTGAAGATGAGCTGCACCATCTTTTCTTCTGGGGGGATGTTTTTGCGAGCCACCTCTTCCATGCGTTCATAAAGACGTTCCAGCTCGGTCTGAATCACGGCGTAATAAACCTCTTCTTTACTTTTAAAATAAGTATATAATGTGCGACGACCTTTGCCCGAAGAGAGAGCGATGTCGTTCATCGTGGTACTTTCAAAGCCGTTCTTGGCAAACAGCTGGCGTGCCACATCCACCAACAATCTTCTTGTTTTTGAAACTGCCATTTATCTTCACGGTTTTTGCGGTTTTCGGCTGCAAAATTACGCAATTATTTTGAATGAACAAAAAAAATTCTGCGCAACTTTTTTAAGGAAAGAATTAAACGACTATGGTTCAAAGAAATAAAATTTGCACAAGAACCCTACCCAAACAATTCCCTCAATGCTTCCTCCACCTTCCGCACAGGCACAATGCGTATGTTGTATTTCGATGCATCCAGCCCTGTCATGTTGGCATGAGGAATAAGAATCGTGGAGAAGCCTAACTTTTCCGCTTCCGCAATGCGCTGAAGAATACGGCTGACAGGACGGATTTCACCAGACAGCCCGACTTCTCCCGTCATGCAGACGTCGCGGTCAATGCCTGTATCAACATTGCTCGACAAGACGGCAGCAATGACACTGAGGTCGATGGCGGTGTCGGTCACACGGATGCCTCCGGCAATGTTCAGATAGACGTCTTTTTGCATCAGTTTGAAACCCACACGCTTTTCCAGTACAGCCAAGAGCATATTCAGACGACGCAAATCAAAACCTGTAGCCGACCGCTGCGGGGTGCCGTAGGCTGCGCTGCTCACCAATGCCTGGGTTTCGATGAGCAAGGGGCGCACACCCTCAATGGCGCTGGCAATGGCTATGCCCGAAAGTCCTTCGCTGTTATTCACGTCGCTCAAGAGCAGTTCCGAAGGATTGGTCACAGGCCTAAGCCCCGTCTGCCGCATTTCGTAGATGCCCAATTCTGCGGTGGAACCAAAGCGGTTCTTGATGGCACGGACAATGCGATACATATAGTGCTGGTCGCCCTCGAACTGCAACACCGTATCGACCATGTGCTCCAGAATCTTCGGTCCGGCAATGGAACCGTCTTTCGTGATGTGGCCAATAATGATGACAGGCGTGTTCGACTCCTTGGCAAATTTCAACAACATGGCAGCACACTCGCGTATCTGACTGACACTGCCTGGGGCTGACTCCAGCTCCTGTGTCGCCATCGTCTGAATGGAGTCAATCACTACAATATCTGGACTGGCTGTTTCGATATGCTTGAACACATTTTCAATCATGGCTTCGCAAACCACCAGTACCCCACTCTCTTCATTCGTGATGCGGTCGGCACGCAGTTTAATCTGCCGAGCGCTTTCCTCACCGCTCACATAAAGCACTGTCTTGTCTTTCAGGTGCAAAGCCGTTTGCAGGATAAGCGTTGATTTGCCAATACCTGGTTCACCGCCCAACAATGTCAATGACCCAGGCACCAGCCCTCCGCCCAGCACACGGTTCAGTTCGCCATCCTGCAAATTGATGCGCGGTTCCTCGCTCGTGGCAATCGTGCTCATCCGCACAGGACTTGTCTTCGGTCCAGCCGTACTTGAAAATTGCAGTCGCTTGTCATAGACTGCTTTACCACCTACACGCTGTTCCACGAATGTATTCCATTCGCCACACGCAGGACACTTGCCAATCCACTTCGGACTGTCATATCCACAGGCCGAACACACATATTGTATTTTGTCTTTTGCCATTCCCGTATAGAATTTATTGCCGTTTTAACCCTCTTGCGGGGATGCAAAGTTATATAAAAAACATGTACGAACAAAAAATCAAATGAAATTTTAGCCGAAACAACCAAAAAAATGGCAAATGCTAAATGCTAAATGGTAAATAATTCTTACCTTTGCAGCCAAAAAATCAACAAGAAAGCAAAATTGCAAATATGGCAGACAGATTATTTATTTTCGACACAACGCTGCGCGACGGCGAGCAGGTGCCTGGATGTCAGCTCAACACGGTTGAGAAAATTCAGGTGGCCAAGCAGCTTGAAGCGTTGGGCGTGGATGTCATTGAGGCTGGTTTCCCCATTTCCAGCCCTGGCGACTTCAACAGTGTGGTAGAAATCTCAAAGGCCGTCACATGGCCCACCATCTGTGCGCTGACCCGTGCAGTGGAAAAGGACATTGACGTGGCAGCAGAGGCGCTAAAGTATGCAAAGCATAAGCGCATCCACACAGGCATCGGCACATCGCCTTCACATATCAAGTACAAATTCAATTCCACTCCCGAGGAAATCATCGAGCGTGCCGTGGCTGCCGTGAAGTATGCCAAGCGCTATGTGGAGGACGTGGAGTTCTACGCAGAAGACGCAGGCCGTACCGACAATGAGTATCTGGCGCGCGTGATTGACGCCGTGACCAAGGCAGGTGCAACGGTTTGTAACATCCCCGATACTACGGGTTTCCGTGTGCCCAATGAATATCACGAGAAAATCAAGTACCTCTATGAGCACGTGGATGCTTTTGCCGCAGGCAAGTCCATCCTTTCTACCCACTGCCACAACGACCTCGGCATGGCGACTGCCAATACCGTGGCCGGCGTACTGGCTGGTGCACGCCAAGTGGAAGTAACAATCAACGGCATCGGTGAACGTGCGGGCAACACATCGCTCGAAGAAGTGGCCATGATTTTCAAGACACACCCCGACCTCGGCATCGAAACGAACATCAACACGACGAAAATCTACCCGACAAGCCGTATGGTATCTTCTCTGATGAACATGCCTGTGCAGCCCAACAAGGCCATTGTGGGCAAGAATGCCTTTGCCCACAGCAGCGGCATCCATCAGGACGGCGTGCTGAAGAATGCTTCTACCTACGAAATCATGGACCCAAAGGATGTGGGCATCGACGACAACGCTATCGTACTGACAGCCCGCAGCGGACGTGCAGCCCTGAAGCACCGTCTGCATGTGAACGGCGTGGACGTTGATGGCGAGAAGCTTGACAAAATTTACGAAGATTTCTTAAAGCTGGCCGACAAGAAGAAGGAAGTAACTGACGACGACATCCTGGTACTGGCTGGTGCAGAACGCAGTGCTACACACAATGTAAAACTCGACTACCTGCAGGTGACCACAGGCAAGGGTGTACGCTCCGTAGCCAGCATCGGCTTGCAGATTGCCAACGAGCATTTCGAAGCAGCCGCATCGGGTAACGGTCCTGTGGATGCAGCCATCAAGGCACTGAAGACCATCATCAAGCGCCAGATGACACTCAAGGAGTTCACCATCCAAGCCATCTCAAAGGGTAGCGACGACCTCGGCAAGGTACACATGCAGGTGGAGTACGAAGGTCACTGCTACTATGGCTTCGGTGCCAACACCGACATCGTCACCGCCTCCGTCGAAGCATACATTGACTGTATCAATAAGTTTAGATAATATGGGAAAGACATTATTCGATAAGATTTGGGACGCCCACGTCGTGCAGAACGTGGAGGATGGTCCCACACAACTTTACATTGACCGCCTGTATGCACACGAAGTGACCAGCCCACAGGCATTCGACACATTGAAAGACAAGGGCATCAAGGTATTCCGCCCTGACCACGTGGTGGCTATGCCCGACCACAACACACCCAGCGATCAGCAGGAAGTCATCAACGACCCCGTAGGTCGCAAGCAAGTAGAGACGCTGGCAAAGAACTGCGCCGAATTTGGCATCAAACACTTTGCCATGGGCACGAAGGACAACGGCATCATTCATGTGGTCGGTCCTGAAAAAGCACTCTCGCTGCCTGGCATGACCATTGTCTGCGGCGACTCGCACACCTCTACACACGGCGCCGTGGGTGCCATCGCTATGGGCATCGGCACCAGCGAAGTGGCACAGGTATTGGCATCGCAATGCATCCTGCAAAGCAAGCCCAAGACCATGCGCATCAACATCGAAGGCACATTGCCCGAAGGAACGACCGCCAAGGATGTGGCTCTCTATATCATGGCTCAGATGACCACCTCGGGTGCTACTGGTTATGCGGTGGAATATGCAGGTTCCGCTGTTCGCAACATGAGCATGGAAGGCCGTCTCACTCTGTCTAACCTCTCCATCGAAATGGGTAGCCGTGCAGGCTTGATTGCTCCTGACGAGACAACCTTTGCCTACCTGAAGGGCCGTGAATATGCGCCCAAGGGTGAAGCATGGGACAAAGCCGTAGCGGAGTGGAAAAAACTCTACAGCGACCCCGATGCCAAGTTTGACAAAGAGGTGACTTACCGCGCCGAAGATATTGCTCCACGCATCACATACGGCACAAACCCTGGTGCCGGCATTGCCATCGACGAGTGCATCCCTGCGCTTGAAAGCATTCCTGAAGCAGACCGCGCCCAGTTCCTCGGCATGTTGGACTATATGCAGTTCAAACCTGGCCAGAAACTGGAAGGCGTGCCAGTAGATTACTGCTTCCTCGGCGCTTGCACCAATGGTCGCATCGAGGACTTCCGCGCTTTTGCGTCCATCGTGAAGGGCAAGAAGAAGGCAGCAAACGTCGTGGCATGGCTCGTGCCTGGAAGCTGGCTCGTGCGTCAGCAAATCATCGACGAAGGCATTGACAAGATTCTGGAAGAAGCTGGCTTCGAACTGCGTCTGCCATCTTGCTCTGCCTGCCTCGCCATGAACCCCGACAAGGTGCCCGCTGGCAAACTCGCCATCTCCACCAGCAACCGCAACTTCGTTGGCCGTCAGGGACCTGGTGCACGCACCATCCTTGCTTCGCCACTCGTCGTAGCAGCATCTGCCATCACAGGAGTAGTAACCGACCCAAGAAAGTTGTAAGATTATGAAAGAAAAATTCGACATTATCCAGTCAACCTGCATACCCATTGAGATTGACAACTGCAATACAGACCTCATCATCCCTGCCCGCTACTTGGCAAGCACCACACGCGACCCCAAGTTTTTCGGCGACGCCTTCATGCACGACCTGCGTTTCGATGCTGACGGCAAACCCGTGGCAGACTTCGTGATGAACCAGCCAGAATACAGCGAAGCCCCGCGCAAGGGCATCCACGAAATCATCGTGGGCGGACAGAACTGGGGAAGCGGTTCCAGCCGCGAACATGCAGCCTGGGCCATTGCCGGCTATGGCGTGCGCGTAGTCATTTCCAGCTCCTTTGCCGACATCCACCGCAACAACCTGCTCAACTGCTTTGTCCTGCCCATTATTGTCAGCAAGGACTTTCAACAGGAACTTTTCACCAGCATCAAGCAGAATCCGCAGACCGAAGTCAAGGTAGATGTGCCCAACCAGACGGTGACCAACCTCGCCACAGGCCATAGCGAACACTTCGACATCAACACCTACAAGAAATATTGCCTGATGAATGCCTACGACGACATCGACTTCCTGCTCTCCAACACCGACAAGATTGTTTCATACGAGCATGGGAAGAAGTAAATTCTCAGCTGCTGAAATCGACAAAATCCGCACACTCCTCAAAAAGAAGTGTGCGGCTAATCGTTTGGGGCAGAAAGAAATCCGCCACATTCTACGTGTCCACTACGAGTTCAGCATCAGCGATTTCGGCGAACAAGGCAAAGCCTTTGGTCCCGAAGAACTTGACCGTTGCATCCAGCGTGGCATCATCCGCATCCTCGACGACGCCACCATTGCCAGCATGAAGGCACGCCATGCAGAGATGAAGGAAAAGGACCTGTTATAGCTATGAAGAAAGAGAAGAAAACAAGCATCCTCTTCGTTTGCTTAGGCAACATCTGCCGTTCTCCCATGGCAGAGGCGATTATGCAGAAGCGAGTGGAGGAAGCGGGGGTGAGAAACCTGTTTCACATCGATTCGGCAGGATTGATCAGTTACCATGAGGGAGAGGGGGCTGACCCACGGATGAAGTCTCACGCCTTCAGACATGGCTACAGGTTAACACATATTTCAAGGCCTGTGCGCCCTTCGGATTTCGATGATTTTGACCTGATTATCGGGATGGACGACAGCAATTACGACAAACTGCGGCGACTGGCTCCCACACTGGAGGCAGAGGCAAAAGTCCAACGCATGACCGACTACTGCACGCAGCATGTAATCGACCATGTGCCCGACCCTTATTACGGTGGCGCACAGGGTTTTGAAAATGTCATCGAGATTCTGGAAGATGCCTGTGCGGGGCTGCTCACCTCACTGCAATCGCCTCAATCTCAATATTAGCACCCTTGGGCAGGGCTGCCACAGCAAAGGCGGAACGAGCAGGATAAGGAGCTTCAAAAAACTCAGCATACACTTCGTTCACAGCGGCAAAGTTCTGGATGTCGGCAAGGAGCACAGTCACCTTGGCGACATTCTTCATCGTAAGCCCTACCTCGGCAAGGATATTCTTGATGTTGGTGAGCGACTGACGAGCCTCTGCCTGGATGCCGCCTTCGGGGAAATTGCCTGTGGCAGGGTCGATGGGCAGCTGACCCGATACATAAACGGTGCTGCCTGCATCAATAGCCTGGCTGTATGGACCAATGGCAGCAGGAGCTTTAGGGGTAGAAATAGCGTTCATTGTTTGATAGTTTTTTTGAGGTTTTATCCTTTATTCTTTTCTCTATATGCCTTGGGCGAAAGCCCGATGGTTTTGGTGAACAATCGGGAGAAGTAGTAGGGGTCATCAATGCCTACCTTGTGGCATATCTGATTCAGTTTCATGTCGGTATTGTCAAGCAAATAACAGGCTTCCTGCATTTTGACAATGTTGATGTAAGTCAGCGGCGCATGGCCTGTAGCCCGTTTGAACATGGCACAGAAATAGGACACGCTGTAACCCGTATATTTTGAAAGCATCTCCAGCGTGAGGTGCTTCTCCTTATTCTCCTTGATATAATGAATGGCAGCCTCCACGATGTTTTTCTCGTCAATCTGCCCTGAAGCCGCAAAAGAGCGATACTGGCGGATGTAGCGCAAAGAGCCCAGATAGTAATGGAATAGTGACGAGGCATACGACAGATTTTCAAGCGTAAAGCCTGCCTTCAATGTCTGATAAATCTCCTCGAACAGATGGATGCGGTCAGCAATGCGTGAATGTATTACGGGTTTCACGTCGCGCGGTGTTTCTGCCCCCGAAGCATAACACGAAGCCAAATGCCCCTTGAAGTGAATCCAGTAAATCGTCCATGGTTCCTGCTTGTCGGCTCCATAGCTGTGTCCACGGCGGGCAGGCAAGATGACGTACTGATTCTGCTCCACATCATACCGTTTGCCATCCAGTTCATACCAGCCCTTGCCCTTGATGCAATAGATAAACACCCAGGCAGGGATTCCTTCCGTGCGCCGGATTTCGTGATTGGCAGCACAAGGAAAGTAGCCAATGTCCGTGATGTGCAGCTGTGAAAGCAATTTGTCTGCCTCCATCAGCTTGACCACTACTTGTGGCAACACAATAATACGGGAACCACTGAAGCCTTCTTTCATGGTGACGGTCGCGAGGTTTTTATTTTACAACTTCTTTTTCAGCCTTTCCGCCTTGCAGCGCCTTTCCGCGCAGTTCCAGGAAGTCGCAGCTGGTTTTGCTGGGACAGTGCGCATAGATTTCCGTCAGGATGCACTCTTTGCCGTTGATGGTCGTAATGCCTACCCACTTACCTTCCCGCTTGCACACCTTGACCAGACGTTTCTTATAGGCTTTCAGTTTCACCATCACTTCGTCGTGTCCCTTGCTTTCCACAGTATAGCCGTATGCCATCTTGCGCTGAATGAAATTCAACTCATTCGTTGTCACTGGATTGTGTTCCAAGTTATACCAATAAACATGCAGGGGTTTTTCCATATCCAGACCACCATTCTTCAACTGCACATCATACACTATGATGTTCTTGTTCAGGTTGCGCGAAACAAAGAATAACCTCTCCTGTGCAGAACTGCCACACAGACACAACAAGCAGGCAAAAAGCAGTAAAAAGCGCTTCATTTTATCATTTTTGCTGCAAAGATAAGAAATATTCTTCATTCTTCATTCTACATTCTACATTTTTTCTTACCTTTGCGTACAAAATCATCAAAAACTCACACATGGACTTACAAGCAATAGCCGTAGATGCCGCATGCAGTGGAAACCCAGGACAAATGGAATACCGAGGTGTCTATATGCGCACAGGCGAACAGATTTTCCACTACGGGCCCGTTTTTGGCACGAACAACATCGGCGAATTTCTCGCCATCGTCCACGCCCTCGCCCTGCTCTGGCAAAAGGGGCTGACCGACATGCCCATCTATAGCGACAGCATCAGCGCCATCGCCTGGGTGCGGAAGAAGAAATGCAAGACTACGCTGGAACGCAACGAAAAGACGGAGCCGCTCTACCAGGTTATCCTGCGTGCCGAGACATGGCTCCACACTCATGCCTACCGCAACCCCATCCTGAAATGGCCCACCGACGAGTGGGGGGAAATACCTGCAGACTTTGGAAGAAAATAAAACGACTCATTCGTGGTTGCTAAGTAAAAAAACTATGGAACATGTATAATCTGCAGTAAAAAAACTTGCAAAAATTCAAATACTCAACATGAACCCTTACCTCCTTTTCATCTGTTCCGTCTCTGCCATGGGCGGACTGCTCTTCGGCTACGACTGGGTAGTCATCGGGGGAGCAAAACCCTTCTACGAACAATTCTTCGGCATCAGCCAGTCGCCTGTGCTGCAGGGGGTTGCCATGACCACAGCCCTCATTGGCTGCCTCTTCGGAGCCATGACAGCAGGAGCCGCAGCCGACCGCTACGGACGCAAACCGCTTCTCATCGCCTCCGCCGTTCTTTTTACTGTCAGCGCCATCGCCACAGGACTCTTCAACGACTTCACCCTCTTCAACACCGCACGCTTCATCGGCGGCGTCGGCATCGGCGTAGCCAGTGCACTGGCACCCATGTACATCGCAGAAGTCAGTCCAGCCCACATCCGCGGACGCATGGTCAGCCTCAACCAGATGACCATTGTGCTCGGCATCCTTGCCGCACAAATCGTCAACATGCTGCTGGCACGCGACACCACCGACCCTGTCAGCATGGCGTGGAACCTGCAATGGGGCTGGCGCTGGATGTTCTGGGCAGAAACCCTGCCCGCAGCCCTCTTTCTGGTGATGAGCTTCTTTATCCCAGAAAGCCCCGTCTTCCTTCAGCTGAAAGCCGAAAAAGCCAAGACAGCAGGACCATCCCAGCCCCACAGCCCGTCAAAGGCTACGCTGGGCGACCTCTTCACCGCCCGTTATGCCCGCGTGCTCCTGCTCGGTCTTGTCATAGCCGTTTTCCAGCAATGGTGCGGCACCAACGTCATCTTCAACTATGCAGAAGAAATCTTCACCAGCGCCGGCTACAACGTCGATGGCATGTTTATCAACATCGTCATCACAGGCATAGCCAACGTGCTCTTCACCTTCGTTGCCCTCTACACCATTGAGCGGTGGGGACGACGCACCCTGATGCTCCTCGGAGCCGGCGGACTGGGGCTCATCTACCTCACCCTCGGCACCTGCTACTACACAGGGCAGACAGGCATCCTGATGGTAGCCCTCGTCGTGGCAGCCATTTCCTGCTATGCCATGACACTCGGCCCTGTCACCTGGACCCTGCTTGCAGAAATCTTCCCCAACCGCATCCGTGGCGTAGCGATGGCTACCTGCACCTTTGCCCTCTGGGTAGGCTGCTGCACCCTCACCTTCCTCTTCCCGCCCATGAATGCAGCCCTCGGCAGCAGCGGCAGTTTCTGGATCTATTCCGCCATCTGCCTCTCCGCCTTCATCTTCCTTTACCACCGCTGCCCCGAAACTAAGGGGAAAAGCCTTGAACAGCTGGAACAAGAACTGACCCTGTAAACCGACAGCGTGCAGCACACACAACTTGTTACAATTGTTACAGTTGTTACAATTGTTACAACGTGTTTTCAAGTTCAGCCTGCTCAGTTTCCTCGTATCGCATACACTTTCGGAGCGTTGTTGCCCGTATGAGGAAAAGTTGTCGGTTTACTTATAAGAAATTACTTACAGTATATAAATTCTTACTATACAAATTCTGGATAGTAAGAAAATTATTATATATATATATAAACGCGCGCCACGTGAATGGCGGCTGTAACAATTGTAACAATTGTAACAATGTAACAAACCGCCGGCAGGGGGGGGTATCTGCCCTCGAAAAAACGATACGTTAATTTTTCTTAAAGCCATTGCACGCGTGAAATATTTTTCGTAACTTTGCACTGTCATTCTGGAAAGAAATGCCATATCAGTAATTGTCAAATACAAACAAACTATATCATGAAAAAGTTTTTACATCTCGTCACCATCCTCACGATGATTGCCATTCCACAATGGAGCATGGCAGAAACCGACTACGGCATCCTTGTGGCAGGAACCCGCGTCACCTCCGACAATGCCGCGAACATCACCAGCCCCGACATCACTCAGGGCAAAGTCACCTACGACGCCAGCACCAACACACTGACGCTGACCAGGGTCACCATGGCCACCACACATAATGGCATCCAGGTGAGCAACTCGGCCAAAGACCACCTCCACATCGTGATCAAAGGCTACAACCTGTTCAAGAAAGTGCAGGGTTCCGGCGCAGCCATCTCCATCCAGAAATCCAGAAATCCAGCGGGAACCTCCTCCCCCAACTGCTTCATTGAGGGCACAGGCACACTCACCCTTGAGGAAAACGGCATCATGTGCATGGAAGCCCCATGGCTCTGCATCGGCAGCGGGGCAGATGGCGACCATAACGGCGAAGGCTGCGTGACCATCAATGCCAACAGCATCTATTGCAGAAGCAACTCGCCTGGCGGCATCCTCAGCCTGGAAAACGGATGCGTCAATCTTTCAGGCTTCAGCTACGGCACCGTCTATGGATTCAACGAAGTCCATGCCCGCAACAACAACCCCGACTACCCCCTCGACATCTTCACCCCCGAAGGAGCCTCCTACGACACAGCCAACATGTACATGGCAGACGGGAACGGAGACAAAGTGACTGGTCCGTTGTATATGGGATGGAAAAAATATAGCCTGAAAATCAACGGCATGGAGATTCACGCAGGAAACAGGGACGACATCCGCGACTGGCTGAACAACTCTCCCACCATCATGAATCTTGACTTCGACGGCCAGCTCGATAAGGGGAGCCTGACATACAACCCGACGACTCGGACGCTGACCATGAAGAATGTTTGCATTTTCAACTCAAACAACGGGACATACCCCAAAGCCCCCCTCATTGAAAACACAGGCGACGGCCTCATCATCAACTGCAAGGCCAAAAGTTCCCTGATAAGCGTTCAGGGCGTGGCCATCTCTACCACCAGGAACCTGGAGTTCTCCGGATCTGCCAACTTGAATATCGGCACCCTGACTGAGGGCAGCAACGCCATCCAGATGGAAGGCAGCAACCGATCCATCCAATTCGACAACTGCGACGTCACAATCTCTACCCTCCCCAACAGCTATTCCCTTTGGGCAAGCCCCGAAAACAGATACAGGCTCTACATTGACCAAGCCAACCTGATCATCGGCAGTCCCGTAACAGGCATTGACTACTACAGAATGACCAACGCCGGCATCGCCACACCCGAAGTGTACATACAGCCAGCCAACGACAACTGCCCAGGCTACTTCTGCAAATTCGGCGAAGGGGAATACAACGACTGGGGAAAAGGCATCACCATTCAGGCAACCACCGAGAACTACGGCATACAGATTAGCGGCCACGAACTGAACTACGTCAACAAGGAAAATTTCTATTTTGAAGACATCGTCGGCGGCACGGTGAAATACGACCCCATCAGCAACATCCTCTGGCTCGACAACGTGCAAGCTACCTGCACCCAGAAGAACATCATCAACAGAAGGTTGGTTGAAGACTGGCATCCCAACGGCATCGTCGTCAGCAGCAAAGCCAAACCCGACCTGCGGATTATATTCAACGGCGAAAACACCTTCAGCAACATTGAGGGAGTAGGCATCGTCGCCCAACAGGACATCCGCTTCGAGAGCTGGGGCGCCTCTGGCGGCACGCTCGACATCGGCAACCACTCCATCGTCAGCTATGGCGGCAGCGACCTTGAGTTTATCGACGGCTGCATCGTGAAGGCAGGACGCATCTACGGCAGCGAAGGAAACGGCGGCCACGTTTTAGTGGAGGGAGCCAGCCTCTACCTCACGGGCGATGGCAAACTGCCCACCATCCGAGGCATCAGCGACCTCTTCGTCGAAGGCGCAGAGATGATTATCCCCGAAAATCCCGAATTTACCGGCTATGAACTGCAAGTGGACGGTTCCGCCTATACAGGCGAAGTATATATTTGTGAAGAAAAATCCTACGGTATCTATATTGGCATGAAGGAAATTACCAACTTGAACCAAGACGACGTTTTGGGCGACGGCACCGTCAGTTTCATGGCAGTTGACGAAGACGGTATTAACATGGGTTACCTCTATCTGAACAATGCCCAGATAAATAGCATCCTTGCCAAGACTGATCCTTTAGATGAACTGACCATCTGTCTGAACGGAACATCCACCGTCAACGCATTCGAGAACGCTTTATGTGCGCTTAATACGGAGATGAACCTCAACATTGTCAGTGAAGACGGAAGGGGCAAGCTGATTCTGAACAACGAGCAATATACCGGCTTTAAGTTCGCCTACAATAGCAATATGTGTAGGATAGAAGACTGCGAAGTGGAAATCAATGCAGGCGAATATGGCATCTATGCACCCTACGAAGGTTCAGCAACCGGCACATACGACGAGAACGAGTGGATACACTATGCAGAAGTAACCCTCAGCCGCAACAATTACAATACCCGTCTGACGGTCAACACGCAGAAGTACGGCGGCAGCGAAAACCTGAAGAACATCTCCCTCTACCTGGAAGGAGACTATGTCGAAGAAGGCTATGTCAAAGGTGGAATCGTGCAGCCTGCCGATGCTATCCTCACAAATACCCACCAGATTGTGGATGCTGCGGGCAACCCACTCAGCGGGGAGGTTCTGGAAATTGTCTTGCGCGACGAAATGGTTTCAGTCGATGACATCACCGAACTCATTGACCGCTATCTGGAACCCGGCAGCAACATCACCATTGAGGACATCACGAACTTGATTTACCTCTACCTGGAACAATGATGCACAAGTCACGACTTGAAAATACACATAACTGATGCTAAAAAGCCACTCAACCGCAGACGACGATTGAGTGGCTTTTCTATAGGTAAAGTGTGAATAAAACGGCGGGGCAGTTTAGTCCACAATCAGGTTCTTTCCGGTCATCTCCTTAGGCTGTTCCAGTCCCATGATGTGCAGGATGGAAGGAGCCACGTCGGCAAGCACGCCGTCCATCACGCGTGCATTCTTGTTCTCTGTGACGTAGATGAAGGGGACAGGATTGAGCGAGTGGGCTGTGTTGGCTGTGCCGTCGGGATTGAGGGCATTGTCGGCGTTGCCGTGGTCGGCAATGATGATGGTTTCATAGTCCATCTGCTTGGCAGCTTCGACCACTTCGTTGACACATTGGTCAATGGCTACGACGGCTTTCTCGATGGCTTCATAAACGCCTGTGTGGCCAACCATGTCGCCGTTGGCAAAGTTGACGACAATCCAGTCGTATTTGCCTGTCTTGATGGCTTCGACGAGTTTGTCTTTCACCTCGTAGGCCGACATTTCGGGCTTGAGGTCGTAGGTGGGCACCTTGGGCGAGTTGACCAGGATGCGGTCTTCCCCCTCGAAGGGTTGCTCGCGGCCGCCGTTGAAGAAGAAGGTGACGTGTGCGTATTTCTCGGTCTCGGCGGTGTGGAGCTGCTTCAGCCCCTTGCTGCTGATGTATTCGCCGAGGGTGTTCTCCACGTTCTCCTTGGGGAAGAGGATGTGCACGCCCTGGAAGCTGGCATCGTAGGGAGTCATGCAGTAGTATTGCAGACCTGGGATAGTCTTCATGCCCTGTTCCGGCATATCCTGCTGGGTGAGCACAATGGTGAGCTCCTTGGCGCGGTCGTTGCGGTAGTTGTAGAAGATGACCACGTCGCCCTCCTTGATGCGTCCATCCACGTTGGCGTTGATGAGGGGCTCCATGAATTCGTCGGTGTTCTTGTGCTCCTCGGTGTGGCTGTCGTAGCAGGACTGCACACCTTCTACCATGTCGGTACACTTGCGGCCCTTGCCCTCGATAAGCTGGTCGTAGGCCACCTTGATGCGGTCCCAACGTTTGTCGCGGTCCATGGCGTAGAATCGGCCAATGATGCTGGCGATAGCTCCCACGCCCACTTCGTCGATGTGTTTCTGCAAGTCAGCGATAAAACCCTTGCCCGACTTGGGGTCGGTGTCGCGTCCGTCCATGAAGCAATGCACGTAGCAGTTCTGGATGCCGTATTCCTTGGCGATGTCAACCAGTTTCAAGATGTGGTCGAAGCTGGAGTGCACGCCACCGGTGGAAGTGAGGCCCATGAGGTGAACAGCATGGCCGGTCTCTTTGGCATAGCCGTAGGCTGACTGGATTTCGGGGTTCTGCAGGATGCTGCCGTCGGCACAGGCTCGGTTGATCTTCACGAGGTCCTGATAGACGATGCGTCCGGCTCCGATGTTGAGGTGTCCCACTTCGGAGTTGCCCATCTGTCCGTCGGGCAGTCCTACGTTTTCGCCACTGGCTTGCAGCTCAGAGTGTGGATAAGTTGCGTTGAGATAGTCCATGTAGGGAGTGGGTGTCTGATAGATGACGTCTCCCTTGCCTTTGTTTCCGATTCCCCATCCGTCGAGAATCATCAGTAATGCTTTTTTTGCCATTTTTTTACGTTTTTGCGGTTGTACGGCTATGAGGTCTTGAAGTTTTGAGATTTTGAGATTTTGAGGCATCTCGCTACTGCATAACCGCAAAACCACAGAACCGTATAACCTGTTTCGGCTGCAAAATTACGAAGTTTAATCCTAAGGACAGGGATTCTGCAGGTGGTTTTTTGTTCAATTAATTAAATTTAACAACCACGGGAATACACCACCACACAACTGCAAAACCGAAAAACATGCACACTTCAGGTTTCTTTTGAGCCATGAATACGCCGACAAGTGTTAAATAAACATAAATACTACCGTCTCTATTCTTCAGAAGGCAACACAAATCCGAAAAAGCCGTACCCTTGCATCTAATTTGTTTCAATTTGTCGTGCATGCATGTTTTTTGTTAGCTAAGGTGCATGATCGAAAGAGTGGATTTAAGATGCCAGTTTGGTCTTATTTATGTTAAAACAAGCATATTCTGCAAGAAAAACGTGTAAAACGAGTCTAAAGTCAAAGAAATTTTGTACTTTTGTACGCAGAATGTGTAGAACGCATCAAATTTGTTTACCAAATTTTGGCCTGTTTACCCATCCACTCCAAGAACTTTGTCAGGGTGTTGCTCTGATAAGTTTCTGTATGTGCGGTATCAATTTAGCATTATTTAACCTTGTGGATTTGTCAGTGCCACGGATAGTTCGTACCTTTACAAAAAATTATCGATTAGTATGAAGTTGTTAGAGTTCACAAAGCGTTTCTCCGATGATGAGGCATGCGAAACGCATCTTAAGCAGGGGCTTTCCAAAGATGCGAGGATAGATTCTTATTTAACACGAAATATGATAAGCAAATACATACATAAGATAGCCCTCTTCTTGCTTCTGTTGACCGTAGGAGTCATGGATGTGTGGGGACAGACGACGGACTATTCGGGAACGTACTACATTGGTGCCGTTGACCATGGTAATACACCGGCCAATAATTTCT
The DNA here is from genome assembly GCA_902802265.1 of uncultured Bacteroidales bacterium. Taxonomy (GTDB): domain Bacteria; phylum Bacteroidota; class Bacteroidia; order Bacteroidales; family Bacteroidaceae; genus Minthosoma. Next base: position 93,570 of record CADCLN010000001.1, read on the forward strand.
ACCTTTGTCCCACGGAGAACTGGCGGTATTATGATTCAGAAAACAGTCCATCCTACACCAGCATACCCAATGGTCAGCCGTTTCTGACTACCTACAAGTGTCGTGGTACAGTTGGTTATGATGAGAATAATGCTAAATGGATAATAGAGAAGCACCCCACTTCAAATTATTATTATATCAAACATGCCAGCGATAACAAATATCTAACTTACAACGCTCCTGTTCTAAGCAACATAGGCCGTGCGCGTGTGCATCTTGAAGATTCACCAACAAATGATGATTATGCGTTGTTTGCTATTAGTTATGACTCTTCGAAAAAGGCTTACAACATTATTTCTAAATATGCTGAAGATAATAATAATGATTCCGATAATAATGGAAGAAAATTTCTAAATGTCAATAAAGGAAATAAGCAGTCTCTTGAAGGTACAAATCAAGAAACTATAAATGGTATTTCTACAGGCGGTATCATTGGTCTTTGGACTAAAGGAACCACAGAAACTGATGGTACTGGTAAGTTCTATCTTGAACCTCCAACTCCCACCATTACCCATAATGACAATGGCACTTTTACCATTACAGCAGCAGAAGGAGCAACCATCTACTATACCACGAATGGTTCTATACCTACCACATCGAGCACGCAATATGCTGGTCCCTTCGAGCAGAGCAATGCTACAACAATCAAGGCTATTGCTGTGAGTGGTGGTAATTCCTCTAGCGTGGCAAGTCTGGCATTACATACTTACACCTATTGTATAGTAAACAAAAAGGGAGATATAGCAATACAATATGCAGTGAAACAGGCAGAGGGTAAGTCTCTCGGCACCATTGAGGATATTCCTGCTGATATCCGTAGTAGCTACCTCACCAATGAGTCTGCATCATTCTATTCTTTCAGTGAACCATACACATCCAAAGCCCAGCTGACTGATGAGGTCGGGATTTCTGCAACGCCATCATCTGATGCCAAAATCTACGTAACTTACACCACCGACTACCTCTCGGAGAAGTTCCTGAAACTGCGTGGTGCACGTGCCTTCAATATAAGGAACCAGAGTGGTGAAAATGCTTACGACAATGGTGGCACACTTGCCTATGAAGACGCTAACAACACCCAACTTTCCCACATGTGGAACATCGGTGGCAGTCAAGACCCATACGATGTGGAGATAAAAAATATTGGCACAGATCATCGCTACCTTGTGTTCTCCACACCTCCAACACTCGATCTAGCTGCTACTGCAACTACTAAGTTCATCATCATGGCTGGTAGCGCAGCTGGTGACGGCTCAACCTATGAGCAGGTAAACCTCATGGCTGCCACAGGTACTGATGACTATGACTTCTCTAAGGCAGAGATTAAGGCATATACCGTTGATCTGTCTTTTACTTACAAGCTCATTGACCGTCAGAAGAAACTCTTGGTTACCATCGAGAACAACGAAACTGAATTGAAGTTGCCTGATGAGTGGATAAGTCCATTGGTGTCAACATATCACTTCTATAAAACTGCAAGTATTGATGGCGACACTTATACCTTAAGTAACCCTGTTACCAGTGTATTTGAAGTAGAAAGTGGTCAGCCAATCTACGTCAACTACGACGTCAGCGATAAGGTGGATCTTGACGGTAGGAATAGTCTGAATATAGAGGACAAGGAGAATAAAACCTATATGCTGAGATTCCTTAATGGCGAAAGTTTCTATCAGGAGGATGGCAATGATGGTATAATGACAGAAATGCGTAAGGCAATTTATCCTTATAACAATGGTGATGTTACCCTTTATGTGTATGGTGCAGAGCAGTGGCAAGCTCAGTTGGCAAAAGGTGCCAGCACACGTTCACGTTGGCTGTGGTGTATAGAGCCTGCTAACAATCCTGCATCAAAGGAGGAACTTGACCCATACCATGTTAAGATTTCTTCTTCTCAGGAACATATCTTTAAGGAGAATGGTGTGGAAATAGGTAGATATCCATCTTACCTGCGCACTTATAAACCAGCAGATTATGCCAACGTAGTAACCAGCGTAACCAACAGCAATCCTGTCACTAATGGTGGTACCAAAGGTGGTGCGCTTGACAGCAGTCTGGCCACTGAATATATGATTATTGGTACGGAGAGCCATACTCGTCTTGTTACGCTTAATCCTGTAGAAGGTGAGCGTCGTACCGTTAATAGCTTTGAACAGTACTGGAAAAATAATCCTACCATTAATGGAGATGCCTCAAAAGATATTCCAGCTGTGCTGACAAACAAAGTTACTCAAGAAGGTCGTAATGTGACGCTCAATTCTACACAGAAGGCGGAGATAGAAGCTAAGGGATGGCATGTATATGAAAAATGGGCTCTCTCAGCACCTTGGGTAAATAATGGTGATGCAGAAGAAACTAAAAGTAAGCAATATTGGGAGGAAGAACATGCCTTCCAGACCATCAGTATGGGATCAGGTAACTTTGTGCTTGAGGAAGTGAGCCTTGAGCCACAGGTGATTCTGTTGGACAATCACGGATGGGAACTTATGCGTGTTCCTCTCTCCAAGACAGGTGTGTTGGGAAGCTATAACAGTCCAATGGTTGAACAGTATAAGTGGTATTCTACATCAGTAAAAGTTTTTGGCTACCATAAGTTTGATGTGATAGGCACACCTTATCACACCAGCACTTCACTTGCTGATGTGCCAACGGGTGCTAAAGTAGGTAACGACTTCTATGTCACCTATACAGTAAAGCCGAGTTATACTTATACATATACAGGAGCTGCCAAAGCTGCAGACACGAAGGCTACTGCTTTCCTGTTGAAGCAAGGAGGCAAATATGCAAAAACATCTGGATTAACCATTGAGAAGGCAGATGCTCCTGAAAGCATTGATGATGCCTCTGATGATATACTGTGGTATCTGAGACCTAACTTCGACATTGATCGTGAGATGGGTTATCGCTATCAGGGAGAGACAGGTGCTCAGGATGAGGCTAAGACTAAAAACGATACGGAACAGGACTATTATATCGCTGGTAAGAACGGATTCGACCCATATAATGTTCAGATACAGAGTAAATATAATACAGCTCGTTACTTTACAGCTAATTCTTCATCCATAGCACTCAGCAGTGGTGTATGGACAGGTACCTCAAGTCAGATTTCTTTGCATAGCCTCAACGTCAAGCAGCATGCTACGGGTTATGACCAGACAACTCTCAATATCACCAATGCCACCTTCATGGTGGTGAGCGATGCGAATGGCAATATGCGTCTGATGCCACGCTTCGACCATTCAAAGGTGGCTAACAGTGATGGTGAAAGCAATCCCTTCACTGTGCTTGCTACTCAACATGCAGCAGCAACGCCAGGTGATAACGGTACTGATACTCAAACCCTGTGGCTTGAGCATAAGAATGCCGCTACTGAGATACATGACCCATCAGAGATAACAGACATGAATGGTCACTATGTTCTTGCCGAGAATTTCACATTTACTGGATTCACTTCTCTTGGAACATCAGAAGCACCATTCACTGGCACCATCGACGGACAATATCATACCTACAGCGACTTGAAAACACCACTCGTGGCATACGCCAATGGCGCTACCATCCGTAACCTGATGCTCGATAATGTCACTATCAGCGGAGGCACTAACGTGGGTGCCATCTGTAACGAGGCTACAGGTACCACACGCATCTACAACTGTGGTATCCTTGCTACAATGAGCACCGCTAGTACTGACGAAGATGGTTACACTCACATCACCAATTGCAGTAGTAGTATTAGTGGTTCAAATTACGTGGGTGGCATCGTGGGCTTGCTCGATGGCGAGTCCCGTGTCATCAACTGCTTCAGCTATGCCAATGTTTCCGGAGGTGCGGAGGTAGGTGGTATTGTGGGTCACAATAATGTCGCTACCACCGCTACCAACCTCAAGACTATGGTGATGAACTGTATGTTCTATGGTGAGGTGAGTGGCTCGTCGATAGCTCCTATATACAATGGTGAGATTATTACGAATGTAGGCGAGAGCGAGAATACGGGTGTCAGCAATTTCAACTATTTCCGCCTTGAGTCTGATTATATTCAGGATATTGAAAAAGCCAAGGTCTATAACTGCGCCTTGGGTGCCGAGACCCGTTTCTTGCAGCGATTCGAGTTCTTCCGTCATTTGCAGAACAGCCACCGTGAGCTGGCTGCCTGGTGGGCTACAGGAGACAGAGCTAAGAAGGACGAAATGGCTAAGTGGGTATTGTTGCCTTCTCAGATAGGTTCATCCACTCCTTATCCCGTGCTTGCCAAGCCAGGCTACTACCCATCGGTGGTAAACATTGATGCGGAGAATGCTCCCGATAGCATTTCCGTAGGACGTAACAAGGGTGGCAAACAGGGTACATTGACTGTAAAAATACAAATGGGAGATGGTGCTCAGTTTACTCGACCTACTGGTGCAGAAATCGTTTATCCGTCATTGACGCTGAATATTACGGATAAAGACCCAGACCACTTCAATTTCAACTACTACAAGGTTCAGTTACCCTATTACAACGACGTAGGCACAAAAAACTATACTGGCAACCGCGTAGTGACGGGCTGGAAGATAGTCAGCATCGAAGGCGGCACACCAGGCAGTTTCACTACAGGCGAGGATGCACCTGCTTATAACTTTGCCGACCGCAAGTGTACCAACAAGGATCTCTTCTCCGTCAGCGGCCGTGTATTCAACCAAGGTGCCTACTGGGATGTGCCCTACGGTGTCACTGCCATCACCATCGAGCCTTATTGGGCACGATGCGTTTACCTGGCAGACCAAAACGCTGACAAGGTGTATAATACGAATATGGATGGTGAATTTAATGTGCCCAATGTTGGAGGCGGACAAATATACACCAACGGCCACAGTTATTCCATAGCAGGCAATAGTCAGGTGGTTTACACCAATATAGGCAAAGCCAACGCAACTGCGGCACTTTATGAGAATGTTAATGAGGCTACGTATAAAACTCGCAGCGTTTATGATTATGCCGTGGTGCTTGTGGGCAATTATCATCATCATGCCGGCATTAACGAAAACATTACAGCAGGAACCAAGCCCTATACGGTCACCTCTGTTGACCTTGATGGCGACAATGAACCGGACTATTCTTTTATCCTTCGCTTCAATAATCGAACCCAGTTTCATCCTGTGAGGTACGATTTCCTGAACCTGATAGGTCTCGGTATGGCGCAGAAGTCCAATGGCGGAACGGGCTCTTACAACTTCGGTATTATGCAACCTTTGGGCTGGTTTGAGACTACCAATACCTCGCTTTTCCGTGTCACCCAGTTTGAGTATGACCGCGAAAACCGTACAGCAGCCCCCTATATTGTGCAAGGTGGTGTTATAGAACAATGGGTGAGTGGTCAGAGCAACAAAGTTGCAAACAAAACCACCTATTTCCATGTGGGAGGCAACGTGTGGTTCAAGGAATTCCACCGCGGCACACACCAGGATTATACATATCAGTCGAAACACCCACCAGTATCGGTCACCGGTGGCGATTACGATGAGTTCTATCTTACAGGTCTCTATCTAGGCAATATCACCAGCTATGCCGACAATGCCGAATGTTACATCAACGGTGGTCGCTTCGGCACTGTGGCTGGTGCAGCTATGGAGGGCTTAGGCAAAGCCAATGGTGCCGACGATACGGGCAACATCACCTGGCAAGTGCAGAATGCCGACATCCGCGAGTTCTATGCCGGCGGCATCAATGCAGCCAAACCGGTGACGGGTAATCTCAGCACGACTATCACAGGTGGCAAGATAGATCTGTTCTGCGGCGGTCCTAAGTTCGGTGATATGAGTACTGGTAAGACTGTTGTTACAAATGCTACAGGCTGTACCTTCGGCACTTTCTTCGGTGCGGGCTATGGGGGCAACTCCTATAGCCGTCAGGCACCATACAACCATAACAATATAATGAACTTTCCCCATAACACTACTCAGGCAGGAAACCATAGTTCTTGGAATGACTGGTTGGATGATTATTACACCCAGGAGTACAACGCCGACTACGGCGGTGTATCAACTCAGTTCGGCTACCAGTTCCTGCCTATGTCGGGCAATGCTGACAACTGTGCTCGTATTTTTGTAGAGTATGTGAAGTTCTCACTGGCAACGACACGCAACGTCACGTCTAACTTGACAGGTTGTACCATTACAGGTAATTTCTATGGTGGTGGTAGTCTCGGAAAGGTGGACGGCCCAGTCACATCCACGCTTGATGGATGTACTGTCAATGGTAGCGTCTTTGGTGCTGGCTATTCTGCCTCACTGCCTACTGTTGAGGTTGACAGTATCGGCTTCAGGGTAGAACCTTTCTACTATAAAGACCTCGGTACTTATCGTACAGGTGTGAAGGGACAGACCACTACCTATACTTGGGCGCATGGTAATGCAATAAGTATTGATAAGGTTAACAAGATTCTCTATACAACAGAAGATCTGACAGGCCTCGGTGCAGTAACTGGCAACGTCACTCTCAACATTAACGGCACAACCACCGTGGGCAAAAGCGTCTATGGCGGTGGAGAGGAATCTGGCGTTGGAGGTGATACCGAGGTGAATGTTACCAGCGGCACCATTGGTGCTGAGAATCAGGGTGGTGTTGAGTATGGCAACGTCTATGGCGGCGGAAAAGGAAAGGCTGGCGAAAGAGATGCCGGATATGTGAAAGGTAACACCGAAATCAACATCAGTCAGGCTGAAGGTAAGACGACGCAGATATACCATAATGTATATGGTGGTGGTGCTTACGGCTCGGTGGGCGACTTTACCTATGATGCATCGGGTATGCCTACCGCATTGAATACTGCAGAAACTGGTAAGACCAAAGTTACTATTACTGGCGGCACTTTTGGCTGGAATGGTAAGGAGAACGGTTTGGTGTTCGGTTCGTCACGTGGTGATGTGGCTAAACCCGAAGGCACTCCTGCTGTCGATCCCAACGACTGTATGGCTTGGGTGTATAGCACACAAGTGAATATCGGAACAGACGGAGCTATTACTGGTCCACACATCAAAGGTTCTGTCTATGGAAGTGGCGAGAATGGTCATACTTTCCAAAATACGGAACTCAACGTCTTTAGCGGCACCATTGGTATCACAACTGGGGCTACTATTACAAATGATAATGGTACGCCCGATGATACTTCTGATGACATATCATATTCAGGTGCATATTACCCCTATCGTGGCAACCTCTATGGTGGCGGTTGTGGTACGGATACCTATTGGATTGATGCCAATGAAAATACAGCGGTTGATGAGGGCGAGGAGCATTATAATCCTCTGGCAGGTATAGTACGAGGTGCGACAACGGTCAACATCAAAGGTGGTCAGGTGGTTCATCATGTCTATGGTGCCGGTGCTATGGGTTCTGTGGGTAATGACGATGATGCCACCAGCGGTAAGACAACCATTAACATCAGCGGTGGCCGTATTGGTTATGATGGCAATAATAACGGTAACATCTTTGGCGCCGCTCGCGGTGAGTATGGAATTAGCACTGTTGCGTCCAATTTGGCTCGCGTCCGCGAGACTGAGGTAAACATCAGTTACGCAACGACACCTGCAGATGATAATGGAGAAAAAACAGAAAAGCTGATTACAGGCTCTGTCTTTGGTGGTGGCGAAGCTGGACTGGTTATGGGCAGCGTAGCTGTTAATATGACTGGCGGTCTGATTATGAAAGACATCTATGGCGGTGGTGCCTTAGCTGACACTCAGACAAGTAATTGGAACGCTTCTGCAAATAGTAATGCTGGCGGCTGGGCCACAGGAAAGACTTCTGCAAGTGCGACCACTACTATCAAACTGACTGGCGGCACTATCATGGAAGAGGTATTTGGTGGCGGACTGGGAGAAAGTGGTACGGAGCAGAATCCAACGGGTAAGCCTGCATACGTCTATGGTGATGTGCTGGTGGAACTGAACAATGGCGTTGCCGATGATGCCAAGGGATGTGTCGTGCCGGGCGACATCTTCGGATGCAACAACCTTAACGGTACGCCCAAGGGTAATGTCATGGTGCACATCTATAAGACGCAGAACATAGAGGCCAGCCGCATTACCAACGCTGCTGCAAGCGGTGAAACGCCGGCTGTTGAGGACGCCAAGGAGACTGGCCGATATGATGTACACGCCGTCTATGGCGGCGGCAACCAGTCGGCTTACGAGCCTGCCGACCTGACCGGCGTCAACAAGACGGAGGTGATTATCGATGGTTGTGAGCGTACCAGCATCAAACAGGTGTATGGCGGCGGTAATGCTTCCAGCACGCCTGCTACCAACGTGACGGTGAACGGTACGTTTGAGATTGAGGAACTCTTCGGCGGCGGTAACGGTAAGGACAACATCAAAATCAACGGTGTCACGATGCCTAACCCTGGTGCCAACGTGGGTTACAAGGATTATTCCGAGTACTATGAAGAGGATGGCGTATGGAAAGTGAGGGATAAGGCTGCATACGATACTAAGGAAGAAAGAATGGCTTCTACGAGTGACATAGTCTATGGCACAGGCAAAGCTTCCGTGAACATCTACGGCGGTACGATTCACCGTGTGTTCGGTGGCTCGAACACGAAGGGAAATGTGCGCCAGACGGCTGTAACGCTGTTGGACGAGGGCGGCGAATGTGAATTCTGTGTCGATGAGGCTTATGGCGGTGGTAAGAGTGCAGAGATGGATGCCGAAGCCCAGCTGCTGCTGGCATGTATCCCTGGACTGCAAGCCGTCTATGGCGGTGCTGAGGCTGCCGATGTTCGCGGCAATGTGACGCTGAATATCACCAACGGCACCTTCGACCGCGTGTTTGGAGGTAACAACCTCAGCGGCACCATCGGTGGAGCCATCACGATCAATGTGGAGGAGATAGGTTGTAAACCTGTTTTGATTGGTGAACTGTATGGCGGTGGCAACCAGGCCGGCTACTCCGTCTATGGCTACAACAATGATGGTACGCCCAAGGAATCGGGTACTACGCCACTCTACGACGATCCGGAGGTAAATGTAATGTCGTTTACCAGCATCGGCAATATCTACGGCGGTGGCTATGGTAGCGGTGCCACGATGGTGGGTAACCCGACAGTAAACGTCAATGTAGCCTACGGCAGATATTATGATGATGACCGTTCCATCATTGTCAACGATAGTACGATACGTAATACTTATCCAATTCCTTCGCATGCCAAAGGAAAGATGGGAGCCATCAACAACGTCTTTGGCGGTGGTAATGCCGCAAAGGTCATTGGCAACACTACTGTAAACATAGCTACTCTTCCCGATGTCTATGTGGTGAAACAAGTTACCGTAGGTGACAATTTGACCAACTGCTACACCCGTAACAATGATGGAACATACACTGCTGCAACAGGTACTGCTGTAGATGGTGTCACTTACTACGAGAAGAAGGTTGTCCTTGGTGCTGACATCCGAGGCGATGTTTACGGTGGTGGAAATAAAGCCAAAGTGACAGGTAACACCAACGTCACCATTGGTGAAGAAAAATAACGGCTATTACTTCACCACATTCGTACCCAGCGCAAAGGATTTTTCCAGATTGCCCGTGGTGTGATAAACATCGGCTTTAGCAGAAATGTTGTCGATATAGTTTACCAAAGAAGCTTCTGGGGTGCAGGGAAGAACAGGTGAACCAAATTCCAGTTCGCCGTGGTGAGCTAAAACACAATGAATAATGAGGTTGGTTTCTCGCTTTTCGACGCCAGCCTCTCGCAAAATTCCGTTGAGGTAATTGGCCGACATATAGATGTGCCCCAGGAGGAAACGGTTTTCCTGATTTTCGCCTTCGGTATTGTATTCGCAGAGTTTCCCCCAGTCGTGGAAAAGGATGGCGAGGATAATGCGTTCAGCCTTGATTTCTTCCGGATAGGGATAGCAAGGATAAAGCCCTTCAAACAGACGAAGCATCTGCCAAGTGTGGTTGAGCAATCCGCCAGGGAAAGCATGATGCACACTGGTGGCAGCAGGTTTTTTGCTGTAAGGTTCGAAAAGCTGTGTAGCCTGATTCCGGATGATGTCAGTCAGTTTTTCGTCTTTACAATAAGAAAGAAGCTTCTCCATCGTTTCGTCCCAAACGGCACGTTTGATGGGACGAGGCATGAATGAATAGAGCGGATGATCTTCTTCGGGAAATTTGCCGACAATCATATCCGTGGAATCTGCCGACTTCTTTCCTTGAAATTCCTTGATATTGATAAAAGTGACAGTTTGCCCCACCTTGGGGCCCTGCATCTTTCCTGTATTCCACACACAGATGTTTTCCACTCCACTCTTGTTTGCACACTTCAGGTTAACGTAAGGCGAACCATTGCGTGATGTAGCGTCTTGCCGGCCGATAACGATAAATTCCTTTGCCATATTCTGATTTTTTTTTTGCAAAAGTAGCATAAAAAAGTGAAAAGTGAAAAGCAAAAGTAAAAAAAATCACATTTTACTTTTCACTTTTCACATTATTTCCTATTTTTGCGCCGCAAACCATAAACGCCGCAGACCCCATGAAGTATTATGCACTTATCATTCTCCTCCTTTTTGCAGCTCATGCCACTGCCGAAAAGCGAACCGTCTTCACCGTGACAAACAACGAGTGCCAAACCATCGACGGATTCGGAGCAAGCGATGCCTGGAGCATGTGGCAAATCGGCTTGTGGGCAGACTCCGTGCAGCAACAGGTAGCCGACTGGCTGTTTTCCACCGAATGTGACAGCAAGGGGCAACCCAAGGGCATCGGACTCTCCATCTGGCGATTCAATGCAGGAGCAGGCAGTGCCACCCAGGGAGATTCTGCCAAAATCAACCCCGACACACGGACAGAATACTTTCCCCAACAGACAGGGCAACGCCGTTTTCTGAAACTAGCAAAACAGCGCGGTGTGCCCACATTCTTAGCCTTCTTCAATTCGCCCCCCGTCCAGCTGACACAAAACGGACTGGGCACCAACACAGGACGTGACGGAACACTCAATCTGCGCCCCGATGCCTACGAAGATTTTGCCCAATATGCCGCCAACATCATCGAACAGGCTGAACGCGAAGACGGCATCCACTTCGACTACCTGTGCCCTGTGAACGAACCCGACGGCCATTGGAACTGGCAAGGGCCCAAACAGGAAGGCAGTCCTGCCACCAACCGCGAAGTGGCACATCTGGCCAGATCCATGGACAAAGAATTTTCAGAACGCAAACTAACCACCAAGATTCTCATCAACGAGTCGAGCGACCTCCGTTGCATGATGGGCATCCACGAAACAGACTGGCAACGCGGCAACGAGATACAATGCTTCTGGAATCCCGACTCCACCGACACCTACGTCGGTAACCTGTCCCACATAGCCCCCGTCATGGCTGGCCACTCCTACTGGACCAACACCCCAGTGCTTCGTCCAGGGGAACCACGCTACGACTCCATCGGACTGTACGGCTACCGCAAACGTCTGGCTGCCCAGCTTGGTGGCGTCGGCACAGGCTTCTGGATGACCGAACTCTGCATCATGGGCAACGACAACGAAATCGGCGGCGGCACACCCTACGACTTCACCATGCAGACAGCACTCTACGTGGCCCGTGTGATACACTACGACCTCACCGTAGCCCAAGCCCGCAGCTGGCAATGGTGGCGAGCCGCCGGAGGCAACTACCGCGACGGACTCATCCGCATGTACAGAGCAGGAGAACGAAATTGGCGGGGGCGCGGAGAGAGAAAACTGCAAACCGTCAAGACCAACACCGTCCACGACTCCAAACTGATGTGGGCACTGGGCAACTACAGCCGCTTCATCCGTCCTGGTGCTGTGCGGCTGGAAGTGACAGGAGGCGACGCAAACCCCTTCGGACTCATGCTCTCAGCCTACCGCAACACCAACGGCAGGGAGGTCCTCGTTGCCATCAACTATAGCGAAGCGGCAGCGGAAATCACACTTGCAGGCATTCCGAAAGATGCAGAACTCTCTGCCTACCGCACCTCGGATGCCGACGGAGAAAACCTCAAACCTATCGGCAAAGTAAAAGCCTCAAAAATAGAACTACCCGCAAAATCCATCACAACCATTATAACACAATAACGGAATAACGGAATAACGGAATAACGAAATAACGCATTAAATAATATGAAAAAAATCACATTCCCCATCGCCTGCTTCATAGCAAGCTGTGCCATCGCACAAGACAACCTCCCGACGGGCTACATCCCCATGCCCTCCCAGCATGGCAGCTGCGACGTGAAAGAACTGCTGCAAAACCATCACCCCGTGGGCGAAGCCCATCCACGCCGTCGGTCACACAAACTGTTGGGCACCGAAAAAGAATACATCCTCTGGATTGACCGCCTCACCAACATGCCGGAATACCTCCGTGAACTCTACGACCAGATCGGAGCCGACATCCAGAAAGTGCTCAGCGGAGCGTCCAGTCCGCTGTCCGACCCCGAACTGCGCAAAGTGTCAGAAGGCACATACGCCTACACCGTGAAAACATTCACAGGCTCAGCCCCCTTCACCTACACCAGCTCCTCCGACCTGCAGCAAAACGCCGCCAATGCCGTCATGAGCCAGGCCACAGCCCACTGGGACCAGTACGTCTCCTTCGTCCCCTACCTCTGCGTCAGCATCAACATGGACCACCCCGAAGCCTTCTGGCTCAACACCAAATACTCCTACTTCTACACCTTCGGCATAACCTATTCATACGACGAATCAACCCGTCGGGGGACATCCCAGTACGAAATCACCGTCTATTTCTCCATCAAAGACAACAACCAAAACTACGACCTCCGCCGCAACGAATTTCAGTCACCCGCCCACATCCAGCAAGGCGTCAGCCAATACCACACAGCCGTCCGCAACATCCTCTCGGGCTGTCCCGACACAGGCAGCCGCTACGACAAACTGCTCTACCTGAACGACTGGCTCACCTCCCACAACAGCTACAACAGCCAGTCCGACGAATCCCTCCGCCCCGACATAGCCTGGAGCCCCTTCAGCGCACTGACAGGGTCGGTGGCCGGCAGCGGTCCCGTCTGCGAAGGCTACTCACGTGCCTTCAAAGTGCTCTGCGACCAGATAAACATCCCTTGCACACTCGTATCAGGCTGGGCACGCAACAATCAGACCGACAGCGGCGAAGCCCACATGTGGAACCAGGTGAAGATGGCCGACGGACAGTGGTACGCCATCGACGTCACCTGGAACGACCCCGTCACGGGAGGGACAGCCGCCCAGTCGGGCGCAGAAACCCACCAGTGGTTCCTCCTGGGCAGCGAAACCGACATCCAACCAGGCTTCCCCTTCAGCGCCTCACACATCGAAGACCCCTTCGGCGGCTTCAGCTCGCAGGGTTCCTACAGCTGGAACGCCCAGCCTGCACCCACACTCTCCACCAGCCGCTACGAAGCAGGCAGCGACATCCCCGATGACCCCGACCCAGAAGACCCCCACGCCGACCTCATCACCGTAGAAGACATCACAAACCTCATTGACAAATACCTGGCACAATGAACTTTCTCCAACTCACCCAGCAACGCTACAGTTGTCGCGGCTATCAAGACAAGCCCGTAGAGACAGAAAAACTAAACTACATCATGGAGTGCGTGCGCATGGCACCCTCAGCCGTCAACCGTCAGCCCTGGCGATTCCGCATCGTCACCGACCCTGCCGCGAGGGCCCATCTCCAGCAATGCTACGACCGCGAGTGGTTCGCCACCGCCCCCCTCTACATCCTCGCCACCATCCTGCACGGCGAAGAATGGGTGCGCGGCGACGGCAAACCCCATGGCAACATCGACATCGCCATCAGCGTAGAGCACCTCTGCCTGGCAGCCGCCGAACAGGGGCTGGGCACCTGCTGGGTTTGCAACTTCGACGCAGCCCTTTGCGCCCAGCTCTTCGCCCTGCCTGCCGATGAAGAACCAGCCGCCATCATCCCCATAGGCTACCCCGCCGCAGAAGCCACCCCCAAGCGACGGAAACCGCTCGAAGAAATTTGCTGGGGGTAACCGCCGTCACCCCTCAACACACAGACAATCAGACAAGTTAAGAGGACTATTCACACACAGAATAGTCCTCTTCCCTGTATATTACAAACGTTCCGCTGATAGAACAGACCCAGCGGCACACTCTATACACATACCAGTTACCATTTTACCATTTACAAGCCACTACTTAATGAACAGAAAAATGAACAACACAGAACAAACCGTAGAACATCTCTACAACTTAGGGTTCTCGCCCCAAGCCCTCGACGGAGAGGGGACAGACTTCAAGTTTACCTACAAAGGGAGACACTACCTCCTGATGGACAACAACGGCGACGAACAATTTGTGCGCTTCGCCCTTCCGCAAATCTACAGCGTCACCGATGAAAACAAACCCATACTGCTCGACATCATCCAGCAGCTCGGCCTTTCCCTCAAATACATCAAGGCCGCCATCTACGACGACGACGTGTGGATCTTCTACGAACACCACCTGGACGAAGGTGCCGTCATCAGTGAAGAAACCGTGGAGCACATCATCCGTACAATCCTTGCCGCACACCGCTGGTTTCAGAACGCCATCGACAACTACGGAGAGGAAGACCAGTAACATTTACTATTTACTATTTACCATTTACTATTTACCATTCGTCCTTTTAACTTCCCTTTAACTTCATTTTAACTTCCCTTTAACTTCATTTTATCAATTATGAGTGCAAAAGAAATAATGATTAAATTCCTGAACGACGGCAACTACCGTTACAAGGAAGTAAAAGAAAACATCTGCTTCAAGTACCAACTGGTCAACTACGTCCTCATGCACAATGCCGCAGAAGAACTCCTTCAGCTCGTCCTTATCTTCTACGACGTAACCGACGAAAACCGTCGGGAAGTGCTGGAGTGCGCCAACAAAATCAATCAGGAAAAAGCAATGGTCAAGCTGACCGTTGACGAAGACTCCGTATGGATAAACTGCGAGGACATCGTGGACGAAAACTACAGCACCGACAAAATAGCCATCATGCTGGGACTCATGGAGAACGCCCTGCAAGAATTCTACGAAGGAATGCACGAAGAATAAAAACCCACACAGCCACACCGTCAAGACTATGAACCTACTGCCAGACAACATCAACATCGGTCGCTACAGAGTATTGAGCCGTTTAGACGATGGTCGCTACAACTATCGCGAAATATATAAAATTGAAGACAGCCAGTCAAACCCATACGCCCTCATTGCCTACGATGTTGATCGGTGGAAAACCATCAGCGGCAGTGACGACGACACAGTGCGCGAAATCGAAGCCCTCCGTCGGGTGAACTTCCAGGGCATCCCCACCTTCGTTGAAGCCGGCAACCACACCGCCGCCGACGGCAGACACGTGCAATGGGCTTGCACACAACTCATCGAGGGAACCCGCCTCGACGACTACCTCAGCACAGCCGACAACATCCCCACCGCCACACTGCTGCACATCAGCTGCCGCATTGCCGACATCGGCATGCACATCAGCCAACTCTTCTCAGGTGGCGGCCACTACAACCTCTGCCCACAAAACATATACATCGACACCGACAAAGACGGCAACCTTAGTGTACAAATCTGCGGGCTCACCCATGCAGGCTTTGAATACATGGGCAGACCACCCTTCAGCATCACAGAACTGAACGCACAATACCGCGCACCAGAAACCACCCTGGGCAACTTCACGAGCAAAGCCGACATCTACTCCATTGCCACCCTCGTGTCATACATCTTCCGCACCGCTTCCGACAAAAGCGGCACCCCTCCCGACCAGCACATTCAGCACATCATCGACAGAGGCCGTTGTCGCAAACCCTCCCTCCGCTATGCCACCGTCCAGCAACTGCGCCTTGCCCTCACCTGCGGACTCTCCGAACAAACCCAAGACCACACACCCGAAGAATCCCCCAAACCCACCACGGCACAACCTCAAGAACGTAAACACACACAAACGCACAACATGCAGGAAAAAGAAAAGGTCAACGTACAGATAGCCCAGCGACAAAGAAAAGGATTCGCTGCCATCGGCGGCTGCCACGAACTGAAAGAACTGATGAACCGCAACCTGGTCTCCATCCTCAAGCATCAAGAACTGGCAAAGCAACTGGGTGTTGCACCTCCCAACGTAACCCTTATGTATGGCCCGCCAGGAGTAGGCAAAACCTACGTGGCAGAAAGAGTGGCCGAAGAGGCTGGCACCAACTTCTGCCTCGTCACGCCCTCCACGCTCGCATCCAGCTACATCCACGGTTCGCAACAACTCATTGCTGACCTGTTCAAGAAACTGGAAAAACAGTCACCCGTCATTTTGGCCATTGACGAATGCGACAGCCTGTTGCCCAGCCGAGAAACAGACGCCTCCCATCATCAGGCTGGCGAAGTGAACGAACTACTCACACAGCTCAACAACTGTGCCGACCGAGGCATCTATGTACTGATGATGACCAACTACCCTACCCGACTCGATTACGGAGCCCTGCGCCGTGGACGTGTTGACAGCCTTGTCTATGTAGGACTGCCCGACGAGCAAACCCGCAAAGAAATCCTTCAGTTAGAACTCAAAGACCGAGTCCACGAAGAAGACATCAACTACGATGCGCTCTCACGGCTGTCACAAAATTTTACCTCATCCGATGTTAGCTATTGTGCCAAGGAAGCCGCACGCCGCTGCTTCTACGACAGCATCCAACACGGACTTCCACAGGCAAAGCCCATCAGCCAGGCCATACTCGAAGAAGTCATCAGGCAGACACGTCCCTCAGTCTCCGAAGACCAACTCCGCTCCTACGAACAAATGCGCGAAAAGATAGAAAACCTTACACCACAACGCAAACGCATCGGATTCAATGTATAGCGGAAGTAATAAAAACCACAGATTACACAGATTTTTTCTTTGACCCTGCGGAGCTTTCTGATTTGGGAAATAAAAGAAAAATCTGTGTAATCTGTGACGAAGAGAACTTGCAAACTTAGCACTCGATATAGTCAAACTTCAACAAAAATGAAGCACCATAAAAACCTAAATTTCAAAGTTTCCACCAAGTTCTGATAGAGTTGGCAAGCTCCTTGTTGCAACGGCTATAAACATTATCCACCCAAGAAGGTCTGCGACCCAACTGTTTAGCAAGTTCTTTGGAAGAAACGTTATCAAAATAGCGAGCTACCCACACCGTTTCCTTCTCCGTGCTCCATTTCATCTGCATAGCATGGTCAAACACAAACTTATGCCACTGCATTTTCGTGGGCTCACCTGGGTAAATAATGTTTAGCACATCCTTGCGGAAATCCCTTTCGTCATCATCCAGCACATTATGAATTCGGTCCAAATCACATCCTTCATCGTCAAGAGATTCCGTTACAATCGAAGTGTCGTGCAAGGCTAAGCTCACAAGGTTGACCACCTTGCCATTCTCACGTCTTAACAAGATAGATTCTTTTGCTATCAACTGCTCTTTAAGCAATTTCTTTGCCACAGACAACGTATTCCTAAACACATTCTCCGTCATACCCAGTTCACGCATCGCTTCACCCATGCTCATGTCCTTCACATAAACGCAAGTAAGCGCGTTGTGCCACTGGGATGGCGCTACCAAGTCAATAAGCAGCTGTCGTTCATCCTTGTTCTTCATTGACTTCAGCGTCAATGAAGTGTTTTTGGTCGTCCGCTTACTGCACAGCGAAATGATGCCCTCGTCAATCAGTCGCGGAGTAATCACCTGAGAAGCAGCAAGTGCCACCCAACTAAAAATGGAACAGCGTCCCTTGTAGCTGTTCATTCGAGTCCAACGTCCCCCGTTGTATATTTCGGTGTAGGCTATGGTCGTCACATCATGACACGACACTTCCGCACCATACCCATTCTTGATTTTGTTGACAAACCCCTTCATCATGGGCGTCAATGTCTTGAAGAAAAATTCATAGGCAAACCATTCGTACTTGACAATGCAATGACAAATGAGAAGATTTTCTTCCATCGTAAACTCACGGCGCAGTTTGTTTTCTTTTGTACGCCTCAGCAGGTCCATCGCGCGCTTAATGTCCTGCCCCCATGCTTCTGGCTTCATCTTTTTCATAACAGCAACAGTTTTTTCAGTTAGTAAGTTTGTGAGTAAATATTAAACAGACAGGTCGGAGAAGGTTCGAATACGGGTAAAAAGAATCCCTACAACTTCTTGCTTATTTGCTGCAAAGTTATAGGGAATTTTTCAACAACTCGATTAAATTGGAAATTTCATTCAAAGAAAAAATATTGACTTAATTCTTTCTGAATGTCAAGAGATTAGTTAACCCTTTTATTGTTAACGATAGTTAACTTACAATCTCTCTTATCCATTTGGCATCCCCGTCTTCGCTTTTGCCTCATATTTTTGAGTCCCGCCGCCGCAAGATTTAATTGCGCCCTCAACGCCGCCGACTCTGATAATACTTGAAGCAACAGCAAGGTATCTTCCTCCCTCATTGTCTTCTGGTCTAAATACATTTCCATTAAAAGATTTAGTTTCTCTTTTTTAATTGAATCCATTTTTTAAAAACTTAACATGCAGGTGTACATAGTATGCGCACCTTTTCCCTAATGAATACCACAAAACTTACAGTTCTATCACTAAATATGAAAAAAATTTTTCATTTACCCTAAAATTGTCCACTCATCAAAACAAAATTCTTCAGGAAGTTTGATATTTTCGGGACTAAGTCGTAAGCCAAACATTTCGTCAGGGTAATAGAAAAAACTATAATCCCACCCCTTAATCTGACTGTCCACATTGTTCTTGATATCAGTATAGAATTGGCTCAACCGGTTCTTTACGGACGATGACCATCTTTCCCCCGCCAGAAGTCTCTTCACTTCCATGCCCATCACTTTCACGTCATAAGGAAACAATGTGCTATGCACACGCCCCAGCAGATTCCCGTTTTTTGTTACATCAATCCGTCCACAATCCTCCTTCCGCATCACACGGTCAATTAGATACATCATGTAAATGGTGGCAGAGGCATGGTTCGAAAAAAAGACTTCACGACTGTTTCCCGTCTTCTTTTGCTTGAAACAAATATAATAATCGTACAGGTTACGATTCGTTTGATTTTTTTCGCGCTTTACCACCTCTATATCCACTTCCCCCTTCTGAGGCAAACCGACTTGGCCGAACATTCCATTGATTATCTCCTGCTGCACACGGGGGTTCACCCGCTTTAACAATTCAATGAATGCCGTCACCACATCCCCTTTTGGCAAACTGAGCAAGGCATCGTACACCACAGCTTCGGCATCACCCCGATTGCGCCGGTGAAGCATCTGCACGCATTCTGCAATCTCGTCTGGAGTGGGTTCCCTTTCTTCTTTGTAAAAGTTTTGCGCCTTACTGAGGTGGATATGGGATGCATGTTTTCGGGGACATTCTTCATCGGTCGCTTCGGCTGGTTCCTGTTGGGCAGCAGCACTATGCGCACATCTAATATCTCCGCCCACGATTGAATCAATCTCGTCCCGAAACAATGGTTTCCAGCCGTGAACTCTTTCCTGCCCAATATAATCTCCATAGGTATCCATGATATACGAGAACACACTCCTGTCCTCATACATCCAAACAGCAATACGCTTCAAACGAAGACGCCTCAACAATTTTTCCATATTGTCATTCATATATATTCCCCTTAAAGTTCATAGCGTAAAGTCACCGTTGAATAAGACCAGAAGGGAGGTTGTTTCCTTTTCCCTCCCTTCTGGTTCTCACTTTTCGTACAAGGTTTTTCTTGTTATTTGCGGAAATAGATATTGAGGGTGTAGGCCTCGTTCTGTGGCAGGGGACGGCTAAGCACCAGGGCTCCTTCTCCTTCCCCTTCCGTTGCATCGTAGCTGAGGGTGAGGTCTGCCTGACCGGAATATACCCTGACCTTGTTGCCGCTGACGGTGTAATTCAGGGAAATGCTCACAAACGTTTCGTCCCAGAAGCTGTAAGTCGCTTTGCCACCATCGGAAAACACAAACTCCATATAGTTTTCGTCGTTCTTGTCTTGCACATAATCGGTTTCAAGGGTTTCTGTGATGGTCATTTTATAGGATTTCCATACTCCCAGCACATTGAACGATACATCGGGCGAGGGGTTAACGGCAGGTTCGTCATCATTGTCTTCGGGATGGTAACCACCGCCATTAGGGTTGATGGTGTTGTCAGAGCTATTGAATGTTCCACGCTCAAAGTTGTCAACCGTCTTTGATGCAAGATAGCGTTTGCCATTTTCCTCTTCGTATTCCTCGGAAACCACCACAAGCGTATTGCCTTTGAAACTGTAACTCTTGAGATGAGGCTTGCCGCTGACGGTAAGTGTCAGTGTGCCATTGGTGGTTTGCCAAGTTCCCTTGGGCTTGCTGCCGTCTTCGTTGATGTCGTAGAAGGATCCGTCGGCATTGAATGTGGCCATTTCCCATTCGGGCTTGTCGGGTTCGTTATACACGTTGTGGCTGAGCTGGGTTCCTTGGTCGTCAAACTCCCAACGCTCGGTGCTGATGGCAGAGAGGTCTTTCCAGTGTACCAGTATCGTACCGCTGGCATTATACTCCCATCCTTCGCTGACAATGCACGTCCAGGTGCCGATGAGTCGCTGGTCGAGCCCGTCGGCTATCTGCCCAGACTGGTTGCCAGCGCCACCGCCGCCACTGGTACCTTTTTCGTCGTCGCTGCCGCATGCACAGAGGATGAACAGGCATGCCAAAAGGGTCGTCAAAGGACCCGTTAAACTAAGTTTTTTCATAAAGATGATCATGTTAAATGTTAGTAGTAAATGTAATGAATGTGCAAAGGTAAGAAATATTTACCATTTACCATTTACCATTTACCATTTTTTTTGTGAAATAATTAAGACTCCTCTAACTCCCCCTTAGGGGGAGGACTTGGGGGGGGGGATAAAGAATTTCATAGCGAGGCGAAACAATCTATCACCACGGTGCTGAGTGTGCCCGCCTCGCCATGTTCTACCATGTAGATGGCAGCTTCTTCGGCTTCGGCTGGCGACATGGCTGGAATCTGAAGGCAGACTGTTTCGTCGAGGTCGGTGGTGATTTGTACATCGTAGAAGTGTGTCATCCTTGCATCCCTCCCCTTATTTCTTGGTGATATGCAGCAGGCGGGTGACGCGACTGGCGAGGCTGCGGTCTTTGTTGTCGATGTAGGCATCGAGCAGGCGGGTTTCCCCCGTGGGGTCGGCTGGGATAATGTCGTAGTCGGCTATGCTGGCGGGTATGAGGGCGGTGTGCCCCTGTCGCAGACGGATTTGGTCGCCCGTGGGACGGATGCGGATGGTGCAGTCGCCCTGGATGCACATAGTGATGATGAAGGAGTCGTACTTGATGAGGTTGCGGTGGAAGGGGCCTGTGGTGTTGACGATGCGCACGGTGAAGTGAGGGGAGTGGATGCAGGGGTTGGCACGGTTGGTGGTTTCGTTGTAGAGGGTGAGGTACTGGTCTTCGACATGGAAGTCGATGGCGTCGAGGGCTTGCTGGGTGTGGAGCTGACGGGGTTTGCCGTCAAGTCCAGGGCGGTTGTAGTCGTAGATGCGGTAGGTGATGTCGCTGCTCTGCTGCACTTCGGCCAGCAGGATGCCGCCACAGATGGCGTGGATGCGACCCGCGGGCAGGTAGAAGACGTCGCCTGGTTTGACGGCGTGCTTGGCAAGCACCTGCGTGATGCTGCCATCGGCTACGCGCTGCCGGTATTCGTAGGGGGTGATGTGTTGTTTCAGCCCTGCATAGAGGTAGGCACCTGGCTGGGCGTCGATGATGTACCAGCACTCGGATTTTCCGTTCTTGCCATGGCGACGGCGTGCCAATGTATCGTCGGGATGTACCTGGATGCTGAGGTCGTCGGCTGCGTCGATGAATTTGACAAGGAGGGGCAGTTCGCCACCGTATTGACGAAAGACGGTTTGTCCGAGGATGTCTGCTCCGTATTGGCGGATGACGGTATTGAGGTCTTGACCTGCCAGGGGACCGTTCTGGATGATGCTGACGCTGGTGGGCAGGGCGCTGACTTCCCAGCTTTCGCCGATGGGTTCGTCGGTGGGGCTTAGCCCTTTGTAGGGGCGCAGGGTGTGTCCGCCCCACACCACGGGGTGGAGGTTGGGCTGGAAGGTGAGGGGATAGAGGTGTGGGGCGGAGGGTGAGGTGCGGTTTTCTGTATTCATATTTTTGAGCAACTTTTTTATTCTCCCCCTAAAAGTCCTCCCCATAGAGGGGGAGTTAGAGGGGGTCTTCTTTTTTTTAGAATGGGTAGCCCACGGCGAAGTGGATGGAGGTGCCGTCCCGCCAGAGGTTGGGGATGTTGTAGTATCCCGACTTGCCTGTGTCGTAGGGGGCATGGATGGCTAAGCCCACGTCGAGACGGAGCACGAGAAACTCCATGTCGAAACGGAAGCCGAAGCCCGTGCCGAGGGCTATCTGGCGGAGGAAGGTGGAGGGGCGCAGCTGGAGTTCTGCCTTGGGGGTTCCGTCGTCGGCGGGGTCGTTCCAGTCCCACACGTTGCCGGCATCGAGGAAGAGTGCGCCGTAGAGGTTGCCGAAGAGGGGGAAGCGGTATTCGGCGTTGAGTTCGAGGCGGAAGTCTCCGCTGTGGTAGATGTAGTAGTCGTTTCCGTCGAGATGGAAGCTACCTGGACCGATGGAACGGGCTCCGAAGGCTCGGATGCTGTTGGCTCCGCCTGCATAGAACCAGTCGGTGGAGGGCACGGAGAGGGAGTTGCCGTAGGCGTAGGCTGCCCCGATGAGGGCACGGGTGGCGATGCTGCTGCGGGGGGTGAGGCGGATGTGGTTGCGGAGTTCGAGGAGGAGTTTGATGTATTGGTCGTAGTTGGTGAAGATGAAGTCTTTGCCTTTTTCGTTCCATTTTTTCCCAGAGAGGCAAAGCAGTCCGCTGATGAGGTTGCCCGACTCCTTCAGGGTGGCGGTGAGGTTGGTGGTGACACGGCGGGCGGGGGCGGAGTTGTTGTAGTTGAAGGTGTAGCTCATGGAGGGGATGTAGGCTTCGGAGAGGATGGGTGCCCAGGCGGAGTTGTATTTCTCTATGGCGTTGATGTAGTCGTCGGAGATTTCTCGGATGTCGAGCAGGTCGATGTTGAGGGGCGAGAAGGTGTGGGTGATGTATCGGGATGTCTGGAAGTGGTAATCGACTCCGAGAAGCATGCGGTTGTAGCGGTAGAGGTTGGCGAGGTTGGAACGGGTGAAGGCGGCGGTGAATCGGGTTGAGACGGGATAGCGACGACGACGGCCAGCCAGCCCGGGGAAGGCTATCCAGGGCACGGTGTAGCCTGCCTCGATGCCCCATTCGTAGGTGTCGGTCCGGTTGGATTCGCCTTGCTTTCTGCCGACGGTCTGCCAGTAGTAGAGTCCCTTTAGCGTAAGGGAGAGGGTTTCGCCTCGGTGGAAGGCGTTGCGCTTGGCAATGGTGATGGCGATGTCGGGACCTATCTGCATGTTGCTTTTCTGGGTGAAGTTGAAGGCGAGTTCGGCGTCGATGAGTTTGTCCATGGTGGCGTCGAGCCGCACGTCGAGGATGGAGCAAGTGTCGGTGGTGTCGCGCGGGGTGAAGCTGAACTGCACGTTGGAGAAGATGTTCATGCTGGCGAGGGCGTTGATGGTCTGCGAGACTTTTTCGTCGCTGTAGGTCTGCCCTGGATGGAATTTGAAGCCGCGAAACATGACTCGGGGGGAGATGGGGATGCGGTTGCCCTGATAGGCAAGGGTGAGCCGACGGAAGGTGAGGGTGTCGTCGAAGGCTAACTGACGGCCACTGCCTGTACGGGTGTTTTTACGGATGTAGGCACTGAGGTGGCCGAATTGCCAGGGGTGGCGCACACGGACGGGGAGTTCTCTGTCGGGGGCAACGAGCAGTTTCACTTTGCCAGGAATATTGATGGAGTCGGCCAGGTAGTTGATGTAGTCGGGACGGTAGAAGTAGAAGCCGTTGTTGTGGAATTCGGTGTTGAGCCGTGTCCTTTCGTTCTGCAAGTCAACCACGGAGAATTGTTTGTCGCGATGGAGGTGGCTTTGGGCTGCCGTGGCATGGATGACGCTGTCCTGGGCTGGGGGAAAGAGGTAGTGAATGGAGTCGAAGGTGTAGGCGTTGCCTAAGTGAATGTCGTAGGATATTTTTTGTTTCTTGGGGTTTTTGCCTGTAACCAGGTTGTAGCCCACTTTTGCCTGGAAGTAGCCGTAGTTTTGCAGCACGTTCTGGGCAACCTTCACTCGGGTGTCGGGCGAAACGGAGGCAATGGTTTTGGGCACGGAGCCGAAGGTGTGGAGTATCCATTTGTTGAAGCCTCGGTGCTCTTTCCCTGCCATGGAGTTGTAGATCCAGAGTCCGACGGGAAGGGGGGAACGGAGCGAGGAGCTGCCAAAGAGGGAGTTGTTGGGTGGGTAGGCTAAGGCTGCCTCGGCTTCTTCGAGGGCTACGGCTTCGGCGGATGTGCCTTTTTTGTCGTCGATGGTGATGGACTTGATGCCTGTGTAGAGGGTTTCGTCTTCACCCAATGCGCTGGTTGTGGAGCAGTTGGTAAGGAGCACAGGGCAGCTCGTCGCTATCAGCAGGATAGTGAGGATGAGGGGCATGGGGGCATGGAGCGCGGCGTTATTGCGGACGTGTGGTTTTGCGGTCATTCTCTTCTTTTTCTTCTTTCTTTTTGTGGTTGAAGATGAACAGGTCGGTCAGTTTATCTACTTTCTTGCGCAGCAGGAGTCCTGCTCCGTTCTTGTCGAGCACACCTTCGACGACGTTGTTGTAGTCTTTGGCATGGAAGATGCGGATGTAGCGTGTGGCACTGTTGTCGAGTCGCCACTCCAGGGAGACGTCGTCGATGAAGGAGCCTACATCGGTGTTCTGGTTGACGTTTTTGTTGTTCGACACTCGTCCGCCAATGGATACGCTGAGGCGGTCGCTGAAGAATCGTTTGGAGAATTTGAAGGAGTAGTCGGTGCCTGTCTCTCCGTTGGAATAGGTGGTTTTGTCCATGCCGAAGCTGACGTCAACGATGGAGTTGAGGGCTTTGCCTGTGATGTTGTTGATTTCGGACTGCAGGAAGCTGTTGAGTGCGCTGTTGGCATCGAAGCCAGACGAGCTGTTGGTGTCGGAGATGTACATGCCTGTAGCGAGCATGGCTACGGCAAGTTTGTTTTTTTCTTCAGCGGTATAGCCAGAGAGTTCGTCCTTGATGGTTCCGTCTTCGGGTGCATCTATGGTAAACTGCAATCCCATGTCGCTCAGGGTGTTTGTTATTTTCAGACCTACATCGAAGAGGACGCTGCGCGAAGTGGAACCTGCGGAGGCAACAGCTGCCTTGGTGCGTTCTGAGGCTGCAATGTTGAGGGTAGGGTTGGTCACGTCGCCTGTAAATTCCACATAGCTGCCGCTGGCAATGGTGAAGGTTTTCAGCGGAATGACGGGCAGGGTGTATTTCATTTCTCCTTCGTTCACCGTGACACGCCCCAAAACATTCAGCACGCCCTGCGGTGTGTAGCCCATGGTGATGCCACCTCCACCACGCAGGGTGATGTAGCTTTGACGGTCGGCGGAAAATTCGCAGTTGAATTTGGCTCCTTCTTCTATCTTCAGGGATACGTTCATGTCGATGCCCATGGCTTTGGGCTTTACATAGGTGGTGTCGGGGGGTAAACTGAAATCGACAAATGTCACGATGTCGTCAAGACGGTCGCCCTGCGAGAGGGTGGATTCTTCCATGATATAGGTCATGTCGGTCTTGCTCAGTACGTTGATGACTCCACGTATGGTCAGGTCTTCCATGGAACCATGCACACGGAACATGATGTCGCCAAAGACGTTGCCAAAAAGGATGGACTTGCGAGTGCGTTTGGCTTCTATCAATTTGAAATTGTAGCCATAGAGGGAGAGCGACATGTACATGTTGTCGAAGTCGGAGAAGTCGTAGTAGCCGTTGAAGTCTAAGGGGTTGCTGCCTGCACCATAAATCTTGAAGTGGTCGAAAGAAATGCGGCTGTTGACGATGCGGGCGGTGTCGTTGTCCAGTCGGAGGTCTAAGGAATAGGGTTCGGAGAGGATGTGTGCGTCTTTGGTCAGCACATTGCCGTTCAACGAAAGTTTGTCCATGGACCCCTTCACCGAGAGGTTTCCCGCCATGTAGCCGCTGAAGCCCATCAACTGGTCGGGTACGAAGGGGGAAATCAGCGAAAGGGGAATGTCGGTGAGATTGAGGTTGGCGTTCATGAAACCTGCCGGAGTGGTTGTGTCGTAGCTACCCTTCAGGGTTGCCACTGGAGTTTGGTTGAAATCCAGTATGGCATCAATATTGTGGAGGTTGGCTCCTTCTGGCGTATAAATCAGGTTGGAATGTAAATCTCCCACAGCCATGCCTTCATAGACAAATTGGCTGATTGACATATCGCCCAAAACCATGAATTGCTCTTGGTTTACTTCGTAAGTGGCATTCATGTTGAACATTCCTGCCATGTTGGGCATAAAGGGAATGACTGTCAAGAGTTCTTTCAGGTTCAGGCTCTGCACCTCGGCATTGGCTTGCTGCTCGCCTAAATGGGTTGGCTTGGCAGATAGGGCTATGCGACAGCTGTCTGTCAATGAAGCAAGACGGACATCGGCAAGGACGAGTCCCATTTCGGGTGGAGCACCGCTTGTCTTTGGCGGAAGCATCTGCAGACGGACATAGTTGTCGGGATTCACACTGAATTTTCGGTAGCCCAATATGGGGTGTTCGGGATAGACTTTCATGTCGATGAGAGAGTCTGCCAACAGGGCATGAAGTCCGAGGTCAATGCCTTGTTCCTGTTTCTTGTTGAAGAATTGTAGATGCAGATCGGCCTGTTCGGGCTGAATGTAGCCATCGGCATAGGCTTTGAAACCTGGGAAGACGGGCTGGTCGTTGCAAACGACTCCTGTGCGATAAGTCAGCAGCGTGGAGTCTTGCTGAATGTTGAAAAAGGAGGTGTCGATTGTAAGGGTGTCGTACCTTAAAGCATAGATGTGCCCCTGCCCTACCAAACCGCATTCGGGAGTGGTCTTGGCATTCAGTTCAAAGTCGGAAAATTTGATGCCATAAATATCAAGGATGCTCATGAGAGGATTCTGTGTTCCTGCATAGGCATCAATATTCAGAATGGGCATATATGCTTTCAAGGTGTTCAGATTCAGTTGCCTTGACTTGAGCTGACGTTGCAGTTCACGGTTCAGTTTGTCGGCTTGGCGTGAAAGTGCAAACATATTT
Organism: uncultured Bacteroidales bacterium; assembly: GCA_902802265.1. Taxonomy (GTDB): domain Bacteria; phylum Bacteroidota; class Bacteroidia; order Bacteroidales; family Bacteroidaceae; genus Minthosoma. The sequence goes on from CADCLN010000001.1 coordinate 120,850, forward strand.
TGAGGTGAATTGAAATGCAGCTTCATGTCACCTGTATTGAAACGGACAGAGGTGCTGTCGGTGGTGGTCAGTGCATGGAGTAGGAAGTCGGTGGTGTGAAGGGTGTCGGAATAGGTTTGCACCTCTACTGCATGGATGTTTGCATCGACCAGAAAAACTGGACGGAGACTGCTCCAGTTGGCAAATGAGAAATCCATAGATCCGTCTGTGCTGACAACCATCGTGGTATCGACAAAGCCCATTGCCTGGATATTGGCGTATGGCATTTCAAGCTGCAGTTTGCCTGCCACGCTCTCTTTCATGGCTTTCCCCATGCTGGTGGCAATGACATTGCCAAGATTGGCGGTCAAGCCCAGCGAGGTTTGCAACTGGGCATTGTCGCAACTCATTTGTGCCATCAATTCTCCCCTCCGGAGGGTGGCATCAGCGAGAATGGAACTGAGATTCAATTTACCATAATGTGAATCGGAGAGTGCTGCTTGGGCTTGCAGATAGGTTTGTTTGGAAAGGGGGTCGAAACCTTGCCCTTCTGCCGACAATTGGCCATTGATGGTACAACGTTCATCGAGGGGTACAAATTTATTGACAACAAGATTCCGTATGTCGGCTTGTGCTTTGTAGGCATCGTTGTTCATATTATAATGAGCAGCGAGTTTCACTTGGCTACCCATAGCGGATAGTTGTGCCTGGGTTGACACTTTGTTGTGATCAAGTCGTGCCGTAGATTTCAGATTGGCAAACCCTTCTATCAATGCATCCAACTGGCTCACTTCCAGTCGCTGCATATTGCCTTCAGCCTTCAGCTTTGCCAAGATGGGTTTCTTGGGCAGGTATTGATTCAGGGTTGTGTTCAAAGTTCGGGCATCGGCTTCAGGCATAAACCCGAAAATGGCTGATCGCACATCGTCATGACCGACTTGAGCCTCTGCGTCCAGTTTCAATTGACCAGGATTGATGGAATCGAAAGCATTGAAGTCCATCTTCATGGCCATTTGCAATCGGGAATCTTCGGTCTTGATGCTCAAACGAGGAATACGCAAAGTGGTCGAATCCATCTCAACTTGAGCCTTCGTCTCTGTAATGGGTATAAAAAAATCTTTGTTGACTCCCTCCATTGTGGGATGTATCTTGGCTACAAACTGGTTTATCAGGAGGGTCATGTCACCCGTACCAGCATATTGCAAAGAGTCTATCCTTGCATCCACATCGTTCACTTCCACCAAGTTATCGTAAGTTGCCGTAGAGCGTGAAAGCATCAGTTGGTCAACATTGTATATTTCTTTTCCCAAATCAAGGAAGCCTTTCAAATGCCCTTTTCCTATATAGGCAGACATGGGCACATGCTGAATGCTGTGGATGGTGTCGGCTCCAACACCTGTAGGAACGTATGGCAGAGGAAGTATCAGCGAGAAACGCACATCTTCCACCAACACTTCTTGCAAGTCTATTTTCCAATTTACAGGCTCTGAAGGAGTTGTGTCTTCTGGTACAGAATCTGCCAGAATGACTGTCAGGTCTGCATTCCGAAAGACAGCGTGATTGAGCACAGCCAATTCGTCGGTCAAACTTGTGCTATGCGAAACCAAAGACAATAATCCCACACGTCCCTTTACCCGACAAGATTCAACCAAGGAACGAGTGTCAATCTGTGTGTTTTTCAGATGTACATCGTCAATTTCCACATTTCCTTGAAACAATGGCAAAAAACGCACACTAAGTGCCAGTTCTTCAGCATGGAGCACGGTGTCACCTTCTTGTATGGCATACATTCCGTTCATGCTGAGATCAAGCGGACATTTCAGCAGCACACGCTCCACACCGACTTGCATATTCATTTCCTCGCTCAACCAGTCTGAGGCTTTGTCAACCGCCCATTTCTGCACAGGCGGTATATATAAAAGTATGGAAAATATAGCTAACAAAACAATTGGACATAGCACAACCCAAAGCAAGATGCGCCACGTCCAACCAAACCAAGTATATTTTCCAACTATTTTCATCGATTCATTTAATTTGCCTGTTCCAAGTACTCATCTATCAACAAGGAGATGTCTTCTACTGTGACAACTCCGTCTCCATCCATGTCGCCAAGTATTTCTTTTTGAGGATCTTCTTGTTCTTCGTTGGCTTCTTTCTCTGTCAGAAAATTCTGCAATTTCATCAAGCCAGCATTCATCTTGTGAATTGTGTTGTTCCAGAGACCGCGATTCTGCCAGACACGAAGTACAACTGCATCACCACCATTGCCGTTCTCTTCAGGGAACCAATAATAAAGTCCTGTCACATTCTTGTGTTTGCCCAATTCCACGCAAAGGTCTTCAATAAAAGTCTGTTGACCCAAGGCTGTGGCTGGCCAAATATCAGTTGTATCATATACCACACCATTATTGCCAACACCTGGAAAATACTGATAATAATAAGCCGTTTCCACTACATGAACGTGCTTTGAAGGAAATTCTTTTTCCAACATATTCAACGTATTGGAAAACGTTGGCAAATAACCATGCCAGAAAGGATAGTAGCTCAGCCCTATCATGTCGTAATCAACGCCGTTGGCTTCCATCTTTTGGTAAAAGAGTTTGGCTGCGTTGGCATCACCACTACGTTCAATATGCAAGATGATTTTTGTTTGGGGAGATACTTCACGAATGGCTTTTGACGCAGAACTCAACAAATTAGTAAAGCGAAGCCAAGTCGAATTAGTGGAATTGGAATAACAGCGGTCTGTGGAGGTACGCCACAACATGCCGTAACTGATTTCGTTGCCAATCTGCACGTAATCAGGAGTAACGCCACTTTCTTTCAGATATTCCAAGCAACGCTTCGTATAAGAATACATGGAATCCACCAACGCCGCATTCGTTGGATTGCTGCGGCTCAACGTTCCTGTGTACCATGTACTGGGAACAGACTGCGCATTAGGGTCAGTCCATGAATCGCTATAGCAGACATCTATCAGCAGTTCAAGACCTGCATCTTTAATACGTTTCCCAAAATTCTTCACATACTCCAAATCCTGCACCACCCCGTCTTGTGCCAAATTAGGGTCGGGAGAGACAAAGAGACGAACCCTCACCGCATTCATCTTTGCATCGTCTCGCAGAAAGGTCAATACATCTTTTATATTCCGCCCTTTACTGTTTTTATAAGGAGTATTCACGCTTTCATATTGCGGCAACATAGAAAGGTCACAACCCAGCGTGTATTTGTTTTGGGAAAACACAATAGTGCTTGCCAACAAGGCAAGCACTATTGTGCATGATATTTGCTTGAATGTCATAAATTACAAGTTTGGATTGATTTTGCTCCACTCGCTGATAGCTGGTACAATGTTGAGTGTCACCAGTTCGTCACGCATCTTGCAAAGGTGCTCGTAGCTTGCGTCCAGCTTAGCATTCTCTTCTGCTGTGCCCTGTGGAACCTTGTAAGAACAACCATTCTTGTCCAAAGTAGTGTCCATTGCCATCATAATGTGGTCATACTTTCCGTTAGAAACGTATGTTCCAGCAGGATAGCGGAATGGTTCACCACCCATTACACTGGCAATCATCTGTACAGAAAGGAGTGATGGACTCTGGAAAGAACTACGTCCACGCAGTTCGATAATCTTTGCACCACCCTTGGTTACATCCACCTTCATTTGCTCCCACTCCTCGGCGGGGAATGCAGGTGTTCCGATAAGTTCAGTAAGAGGCTTGCCGGCAATCTTCACAGCGCTGCCAAATACAGCCATCTGTTCACCGTGACCGCCAAATGTATGAGCGCCTGTCACCTGATTCTGCATGACACCAAACTTCTTGGCCAAAGCTGACTGAAGACGAGTAGAATCAAGACCTGCCAATGTGGTAACTTGACCTGGCTTCAAGCCTGAATAAAGCAAAGTAACAAGACCTGTCAAGTCTGCCGGATTGAAGATGATAACAACATGCTTTACATCAGGGCAATACTTCTTGATGTTTTCGCCCAATTCCTGAGCAATTTTGCAGTTGCCAGCCAACAAGTCTTCACGAGTCATGCCAGCCTTACGAGGTGCACCACCTGAAGAAATAATATACTTGGCATCCTTGAAAGCCTCAGCCACATCGGTTGTGGCCGTGATGTTAGCATCACAGAAACCAGACTGACGCATTTCTTCTGCTACACCTTCTGGTGAGAACACATCATAAAGACAAATGTTTGTTGTAAGGTTCAGCATCAATGCAGACTGAACCATGTTAGAGCCAATCATACCAGCAGCTCCAACGATAACGAGTTTTTCGTTTGTAAGTGCCATAAATTATTTTTTATTATAAAGTGTTGGTAAAATATATTTTTGTTACTACTTTATTTATTCTTGCAAGTTCACCGAATGTCTTGCTCACTCAAAGCGCAAAATTATTCTTTATTTTTTTTATACACAATATTCTGACTGTTTTTTTACCTTAAAAACACCCACAAAATGCTTTTTTAGCTTTTTTTCGTCGTTTTATGCCACTTTTGTTTTGCAAAAAACATAACTTTGCAGAAACAATCAAAAATACACCCAATGAGAAAAACACTTGCAAGCCTTGCATGGATGGCCACATTCACTTGCTCGCTCTGTGCACAAAGCCTCTTCAATGGCGGTCACAGTGATGCACCCTATGGATTCACCATCGGCTACGTCAGCAAAGATTGGCGAACTGACATGGACGGAAGAGTCGTACACGAAAACCTCTGGGGAGAACATGACAAACGAATGCACGGAATGCAAATGGGTTTCACTTATCAGCCGTGCCTGCCCATCGGAGCAGGCATCCACACAGGATTGTTCTACGAATGTTATTTCTCTGTCAGCCAATCGGTAAGAGACGCAGGTTACGACGACTTCACAGAACACAATCTCTATTTGCCTATTCATCTGCAATGGCGGCTGCCCATCACCCAGCAAGCCTCCATCAGCCTTTTTGGTGGCATTGGACTCAACTGGGCCATTTCTGGCACCTACAATGAACGCTATCGTGAATACATTTATGACGGCTACAACTTATGGGCTGCCATCGGCTTTCCTGTTGGTGGACGCTATGTGGAGGGTTCACGCATCGGTGAATATCAGAAATATGGACAAGGTGACTGGCCACGCCGATTGAATATGCAATGGGAATTTGGCTGCCATCTGCGTTACAAATATTTCCAACTGGATTTCACCTATTCCATCGGTGACACCAATCACGAGTTTTACAGGGGATATAAAACCCGTCAAGACAAACTCGCTATCTGCCTCAGCTTCGTCACCAATTTTAAATGAAGTAATTGCTCGTTTTAAGCAAACATAAAGATTCGGCATTTTGCCATATCACAGAAAAAACTCCTAAAAATACGTCCCATGACAACAACTCAAAAAGAAAACCTTCTACGCACCCTCATGCAACGTGAAGGTATCCAAGCATTTATTACCCCAAGTACAGACCCGCACGCTGGTGAATACGTTCCTGAACGATGGAAATCACGCCGTTGGATTTCTGGATTCACAGGCTCAGCAGGCATTGCAGTCGTGACCACAAAACAAGCTGCACTTTGGACAGACTCACGCTATTTCATTCAAGCCACAGAACAGCTGCAAAACTCCGACTTTCAACTAATGAAAGAAAAGATTGAAGGCACACCCACTATTTCTGAATGGCTCGGCAAAATCCTACCCCAAGGCAGCACTGTGGCTGTTGACGGTTGGGTAAATACAGTCAGCGAAGTGGAAGACTTGAAAGTCAAGCTCAAAGCCTACGACATCCATGTGCGCACAGACATTGACCCCTACGAAGAAATCTGGACAGACCGTCCAGAAGCTCCCCGAAGCAAGGCTTTCATCCAGCCTTTAGAATACAGCGGTGAAAGTGCCGCCTCGAAATTGACACGAATTCGCAAAGAAATAGGAAGCAACGCGCTCATAGTCAGTTCTCTTGAAGAAATTGCATGGACGCTCAATTTGCGTGCAGACGACGTAGCCTACACCCCCTTTGTACTGAGTTATCTCATCATTACACCATCCGACGCCACATTGTTTATATACAAAGAAAAGCTGACACCTGAAATCATAAGCTACCTCAAGGGTGAAGGTGTTCAAACCCGCTGCTACACAGAAATCCTGCAAGCAGCACAGGAACTCGAAATCCCAGCAATTACACAGCCCGACAAAACCAACTATGCCGTCTATTCTGTTGTCAAAACACCTATCCAAAAAGAATCTCCCATCAGTCAACTGCTCATTTTCAAAAACGAAACAGAAATAAAATGCTTCCGACGGGCCATGGAAAAAGATGGTGTTGCGATGGTAAAATGGATGAAATGGACATTGGAAAACGTGCCCAAAGGCAACCAGACCGAACTTTCGTTGGCTGCAAAATTAGAGCAATTCCGTCGCGAACAGCCACTTTGCATGGGCATCAGCTTTGAAAGCATTATGGGTTATGCCCACCACGGAGCCATCGTGCACTACGACCCTACACCTGAAACCGACATTCCTGTTAAGCCTGAAGGCCTTCTGCTTATTGACTCTGGCGGACAATATCTTGACGGAACAACAGACATTACACGCACCATCCCTTTGGGGCCACTCACTTGGGAAATGCGGCGCGACTACACACTGGTACTCAGAGGATTCATCAACTTAGGCCGAGCCGTTTTTCCCAAGGGCACCTGCGGCACACAACTCGACACCTTGGCACGCATAGAAATGTGGCGTTACGGCATCAATTATCTGCACGGCACAGGACACGGTGTGGGACAGTTCATGTCTGTACACGAAGCTATCGACCTACACCAATTCCGTATGCAATGGCGACCACAGCCACTGCTTCCTGGTATGACTATTACTGATGAACCAGGCATTTACATCGAAGGAAGCCACGGAGTCCGTCACGAAAACACCATGCTCGTCGTGCCTGCCACAGAAGGCATCACTTTCGGTCCCTACTACACCTTCGAGCACCTAACCCTCTGCCCCATCCTCACATCTCCCATTCTCGTGGACATGCTGACCACAGACGAGCGCAACTGGTTCAACAACTATCAGCAAACCGTCTATGACCGCCTCTGCCCCTACCTTGACGACGACCATAGTAAATGGCTCCACGAAGTCACTCGTCCAATCTAAAATGCTGTTTCGCCAGTCTCGATACATTTCAACATTACACCTAAATTCCCAAAAGACAATATCCTATGGCTCTTATAAAAACCGTTTGCGGTCTCACTCCCAAATGGGGCAAAGACTGCTATTTCAGTGAAAACGCAACTCTCGTAGGCGACGTAACCCTCGGCAACGGCTGTACCGTATGGTTTAATGCCGTCATCCGAGGCGATGTACACTATATCAAAATAGGCGACCGCGTCAATATACAAGACGGTTCCTGCCTACATACCCTCTACCAGAAAGCCCCCATCGAAATTGGCGATGATGTCACTATTGGGCATAACGTCACCCTCCATGGATGCCGTATCAAATCAGGAGCACTCATCGGCATGGGCGCCACAGTCCTTGACGATGCCATCATTGGCGAAGGAGCCATCGTGGCCGCCGGTGCTCTTGTCTTGAAAAACACCCAGATAGGAGATGGCGAACTCTGGGGCGGCGTTCCCGCCAAATTCATCAAAAAAGTAGATCCCGAACAAGCCAAAGAACTCAACATCGGCATTGCCCAACACTATGCCATGTATGCCGACTGGTATCGAGACAGCACCCCTATGCCCGAACAAGAATCATAACCATAAAACCTCGTAACCGTAAACTCAGTTACGAGGATACACAGCTTCGGATAAAGATCATCTAACTCTTTTCTCGATGAAACTTTGCTCCTGTCAATTCAAAACACGGCACTTGTCGTTTCAAAACTGAACTTTTGTAAAATCGAGACAAAACTTTACCGTGCATAAAAATTCAAACCTAACCGACCGACATGACACTATTACCAAAATTCAAATGGACTGCCGTCCTGGCGATGCTGACAACTGCCACCACCCTCTTCGCACAGTCCAACCAACAAGAAACCAACCGTGTACCTGTACTTCTGGTAGCAGGACAGTCGAATACCGACGGGCGTGTTCCGAACCAAGACTTGCCCGACTACCTGAAAGCTTACAGCGAAGCCAACGGCGGACATTACAAATATGCGCAATGGTGCTATGGTTCAATGGACCACATCCAGACTCGCGACAGCCTCACAGGTTCGCTGTTTGCCCCCTACAGGCCTTTCGTTGCCAAAGAGGACAACCACGAGCGGCATGGCTATGATGCCTACCTGTACTACCTGTTGGAACAGGAATGGCAGCAACCTTTCTACGTGGTGAAATGGAGCCTTGGCGGAACGGCCATCCACCCCAAAGCCAGCTCAACAAACGCGAAACATTGGTGCGCCATGCCTGAATATCTGGCTGAGAATCAAAGCACACTCAATGGAGGAAAATCTCTGCTGAAATCGTTCATTGAAGAATTGGACCTCTGTATAGATGGTCCCCTAAAACAGCTGCAACAGGGCTACGACATCAAAGCAATGGTCTGGCACCAGGGCGAGAGTGATTACCGGCACGGCAATGAGTACTATGAACAACTGCGAACCGTGGTACTCTACATCAGGCAGCATTTAGTAGAAAAGACGGGCAACCCGCGCATGGCTGACTTTCCCTTCATTTGCGGAACGGTGTCCAGTCTAAATCGCTGCTACAGCAAAGAATTGGAGGACGGCATGTACCAGCTTCAGAACGACCTGAAGAACTTTTATGTCATTGATATGCATAACGCTGCCCTCCAGAGAGACAAGCTCCACTTTACCGCCAGTTCAGCAGAAGAATTGGGCAAAAAGATGTTTGAAAAAATGAAAAAACTGGGCGCCACCAACTTGAAATAAAATGAGAAATCGTAGCGACAGGACACAAAAAAAGACTGGCACCTCACTGGATGTCAGTCTTTTTCTTTATCAGCATTTATCTGAATTATTCTGCTGCTGGAGCTTCTTCTGCTTCTTCTGCAGGTGCTTCCTCAGCGGCAGGAGCTTCTTCTACTACTGGAGCGGGAGCTGCCTTGGGAGCCTTTGCGATAGGCTCTGAGGGAACCACTTCTACAGAGATAACCACGCTGACTTCACGATGGAAGTGTACAACAGCTTCGTATGAACCGATAGCCTTTGCAGCCTTCATGGTGACAATCTTTGCATCGGTTTCGAGTCCCTTTTCTGTGAGGGCTGCTGCAATTTCCTTTGGACCTACAGAACCATAGATATTCTTGCCTTCAGAAACTTTAGCTTTGATTTCAAGGGCAATGCCCTGATATGCAGCAGCACGTGTTTCTGCATCAGCCTTGATTTTTGCAATTTTGTGAGCGCGCTGCTTCAATTCCTCGTTGAGCTGCTTGATGGCTTTCTCGGTAGCGAGTACTGCCAAGCACTGAGGAAGAAGGTAGTTGCGACCATATCCGTCCTTCACGGTAAGGACTTCGTCCTTGTAGCCTAAGCCAGGAACGTCTTTCTTAAGAATGATTTTCATACTGTTCTTTCCTCCTATAAATTATTTCAACAAGTCTGTAACGAATGGAAGGAGTGCAAGGTGACGGGCACGCTTGACTGCCTGAGCAACACGACGCTGATACTTAAGTGAAGTGCCTGTGATGCGACGTGGCAAAATCTTGCCCTGCTCGTTGAGGAACTTCTTGAGGAACTCAGGATCCTTGTAGTCGATGTACTTGATGCCGCTCTTCTTGAAACGGCAATACTTCTTTTTCTTAACGTCAATTGTGGGGGCGTTAAGGTAACGAATTTCTGAAGGATTGTTTGTAACTGCCATGATTTAAGCCTCCTCTTGTTTCTTGTTACGACGCTTTTCAGCGTAAGCTGCTGCGTACTTTTCGTTTTTAACTGTGAGGTAGCGGAGTACGCGCTCATCGCGACGCATCTGCAACTCATACTTAGCAATCACTGCTGGCTCTGCCTTGAACTCAATCAACTGGTAGAAACCAGAAGACTTGCGGTCAATGTTGTAGGCCAACTTCTTCAGACCCCAGCTCTCTTCGTTGATGATCTCTGCTCCGTGCTGAACGAGATAATCTTTGAACTTGTCTGCCGCTTCCTTTATCTGTGCTTCAGATAAAACGGGAGTTAAAATGAAAACGGTTTCGTATTGATTCATCTGAGTCAATAAATAAGTTGTTGTTAATAAATTGTTTTTATTCTGCATTTTCGCGAAGTTTCGCAAAAAGCGGTGCAAAGGTAGGCAAAAAAAGTGAATTGGGAAAAAGGAAACATGAAAAATATGTATTTCTTTGACGAAAAAAGCTTCCTTTGGGACTGGAATGCGAGAAAAAAAGGCCTGGAAATTAAAATTCTTAGCGATTTATTTCGCTGTTTGCCGAAAAATCACTTACTTTGCAGTCATGAACATAAACTAAAAATAACTATACAATGAAGAATCTCGGTATTATCCTTATCATGATTGGTGCATTTGCGCTTGTGCTCTGTGCCGTAGTTCCATTTATGGCTGACCTTGCTGACCAGAACTGGTACACTGGGGGCAGCGATGCTCTGACTATTGCTGGTCTCATCACACACATTCGTATCAACAAGAAAATTTATTAACGCGGTCAGCTTGACAGACGCAAGGTTTTGCACAGAAAAAAGAAGCGGGGCACTCCACACTGTTGGGAGCGCCCCGCTTCTTTTAGGTTCTGCTTTTAATTCTCTTCAGAGATAACGAGCTTGTAGCCCTTTCCGTGCACATTGAGGATTTCCACGTGCGGGTCTTCGCTGAGGTGCTTACGCAATTTGGTGATGTAAACATCCATCGAGCGGGCATTGAAATAGTTATCGTCAATCCAGATGGTCTTCAACGCATAGTCACGCTGCAAAAGTTCGTTTGCCTTGTTGCTGAGCAAGGTGAGCAGTTCAGCCTCCTTGGTCGTGAGCTTTGTCTGCTTGTCGCCAATGGAGAGCACCTGCTTCTGTGTGTCAAACGTGAAGCGGCCAATCTGATGAATCAGCTGATCTTTATTCTTCTTTCCGCGTACACGACGCAAGATGGCTTCGATACGGAACACCACTTCTTCCATGGAGAAGGGCTTGGTGATGTAATCATCTGCACCCAATTCGAAACCTTCGCGAATGTCGTCCTTCAGATTCTTGGCTGTCAGGAACATGAAAGGGGTTTCGGGGTTGATTTCATGGATGCGACCAGCCAGTGTGAAGCCGTCCATCTTGGGCATCATTACGTCGAGGATGCAGATGTCGTGCTGTCTGGTGAGGAACGCATCGTAACCTTGTTCACCATCTACACAGAGATCGGCCTTATAACCTTTTGCTTCGAGGTATTCGCGCAGAAGCATACCCAGGTTTTCATCGTCTTCGCATAACAGGATGCTAACGTCTTCATTTTTGTCTTCAATCATAATTGTCTTTGTTTTAAATGGTTAATAATATGTATTCAGTTATTTTTCTCAGAAGAATCTGCATTTATTTATCGTTCTTGACAACAGGCAGCTTGATAATGAACTTTGTGCCGATGCCCAATTCACTTTCGGCGTGAATGGTTCCGTGATGGTCTTCCACAATTTTCTTCACGTATGCCAATCCCAAACCAAAGCCCTTCACATCGTGCAAATTACCAGTGTGCACACGGTAGAATTTTTCAAATATTCGCTTCAAATCGTCCTTGGCTATGCCGATGCCGTTGTCCTGGATAGAAAGGCACACTTTTCCGGACTCGTTCCAAGTCATCACCTTCAGTTCCAGCTCAATGTCACTGCGCTTATACTTCACGGCATTGTCCATCAGATTGAAAACAACATTGGTAAAGTGCATGTCGTCCACGTAGATGAACGGGTCTGTAGCATCGGTCTGAGTGATAATCTTTCCACCATTCTTCTCCACCTTGAGGGCAAAAGTGTGCACAACACCTGCCACCAGTTCGTTCAAATCCACATCTCGCATACGAAGGTTGGTGTTTTGATGCTCATACATAGAAAGTTGCAACACTTTCTCCACCTGGAAACGCAAGCGCTTTGTCTCATCCATGATAGTCGTAGTGAGACGCTTCATCGTTTGCGGCGTCTTGTTCACACTGTCGTCGCCCAACATCTGAGCAGCCAACGAGATGGAACTGATAGGTGTCTTGAACTCATGCGTCATATTGTTGATGAAGTCGTTCTTTACTTCGGTCAACTTTTTCTGGCGGAAAATCAGCACCAAGGTAACAACGAAAGTAACAAGAAGCACCAGTGTGAAGATGAGCGAAGGTGTGATGAACCAAATGGAATGGTAAATAAATTGGCTTTGCTTGGGGAAATGCACCTTCAACACACCCGCCTTCTGCACAGGGTCGTTCTGGAAAAGTTCCACTTGAAAGGCCTTGTCACTACCCTCTTCTTCATAGTCGGGACATTTATAAATAAGGTTTCCCTCATTTGTCTCTACCGTAAAGTGATACTTCAGTTCAATGCCGTTGTTGTTGAGTTCAGTCTTCAGGTATTGGTCCAGTTTCTTAAAATCAACACGGTCGGCAAGCGGACGGTCGTGCGCCGTGTAAAGAATGCTGTAGATAACTTCGTCGAGCAAACTTTTCTCATAGCTGTAACGCTTAGCCATGATTTCCTGCAGTGAACGGAACTTGTCTTTATGTGCACCCGAATTGCGTTTGGTGAAATATTTGTCCGACATAGAAGTGCTGGCTGTTGTTTCCAGCGAGGTGAACACACTTCCGTCTTTCGCCCTGACCTGGTGGGTGCGCTGTATGACGGCTGAGTCTGTACTCACCATGATGGAGTCGATAGCCGTGGCTATGCCTATCATCGCATCAGAACCTTGTTCCAAATAGCGAGAAGCCTCATCCACCTCCAGCTTATGAGCCACCTGATTGATGCTTCGGCTCACATATTCCTCAAAGTGAGCCTTACGCATTCCTAAGATTTCATCAATGTAGCGTACCTGCAAGCCTAAAAGACAGGCAAAGGAAATGCCCATGACGACAGCTAATATAGTGATTGTCGATTTCTTCATGATTCCACAATATGCTTTTTGTTACTAAAAGCAATGCAAAGTAACAGTTTTATTAAACGACCACAAAATAATTAACTTAAAATCTTTTGAAAATGTGAAAACAAAATATTTATTTAACAAACAACCTCGTTTTACTTTGTTTTTTATTAATCACACATAAATAAAAGGAGGTTTGCAGACTTGCAAACCTCCACTGAAAAAAGAAAACTTAAAATGGGATAGCGGGGACCCGCCTTGTAAGCACCCATTTTAAACAGGAGTACGGAATCAATCCTCGTCCTTATTCTCAGCCTCAAACTCAGCCATGAGTTTCTGCTGAATATCTGTTGGAACAAGTTCGTAACTTGCAAACTTCATGGTGAAGCTGGCACGTCCACCTGTAATGCTTGAAAGCGCTGTAGAATAACTGCTCAAGCTCTTCAATGGAACCTTTGCCACAAGTTTCTCATAACCGTTCTCCGATTCAGAACCGACAATCATGCCACGACGGCCCTGCAAGTCGCTCATCACGTCACCCATCTTGTCGCTTGGCACAAACACTTCCACGTCATAGATTGGCTCCAGCAGCTTTGGACCAGCCTGCTTGAAGGCATCCGAGAATGCGTGGCGACCAGCGAGCATAAATGAGAGTTCGTTTGAATCAACGGGGTGCATCTTGCCATCATATACGATGACACGAACATCGCGAGCATAAGAACCTGTCAGTGGACCTTGTTCCATACGGCTCATCACACCCTTCAGGATAGCAGGCATGAAGCGTGCGTCAATAGCACCACCCACAACGGAGTTGATGAAGACAACCTTGCCGCCCCATTCCAGGTCAATCTCTTCTTTACCCTTCGGAGTAATCTTGAACTCCTGGTTACCAAACTTGTAAACCGTTGGGTCGGGCATTCCTTCAAAGTAAGGCTCAACAATCAGGTGAACTTCACCGAACTGACCGGCACCACCCGACTGCTTCTTGTGGCGATAGTCGGCGCGGGCAGCCTTTGTGATGGTTTCGCGATATGGAATCTTGGGTTCTTCAAATACAATCTTAATCTTTTCGTTATTCTCCATTCGCCACTTCAATGTGCGGAGGTGGAACTCACCCTGACCCTTGACGAGTGTCTGCTTCAGTTCCTTGCTCTGTTCCAGAATCCATGTTGGGTCTTCCTGGCTCATGCGCTGGATGGCAGCCACCATCTTTTCCGTGTCAGCTTCGTTCTCTGCTTTGACGGCACGTATATATTTGGGGTTCGGATATTTAACGAAATTGAAACGATGGTCGCAATCCTTGCCAACCAAAGTGTTGCCTGTGCGTACATCCTTCAGCTTCACGGTGCAGCCGATATCACCGGCAACAAGTTCGTCAACCTTAATGCGGTTGGCACCGGCACAGGCAAAGAGCTGTGCCATGCGTTCCTTGCTACCACGGTCGCTGTTTGTCAGGTCGTCACCTTCGTGAACCTTACCCGACATCACCTTGAAATACTGCACGCCGCCGATATGTGGTTCGTTGGCAGTCTTGAAGAAATAGAGAGAAGTTGGAGCATTTGGATCGGGCACCACTTCCTCGCCACGTGTGTTGTGAACCTGTGGCATCTGGTCAACAAACGGAACCACGTTGCCCAAGAATTCCATCAAACGGCGAACACCCATATCCTTCACTGCACATACGCAGAATACAGGATAGATGGAACGTGCGGCCAATCCCTTGCGGATGCCCTCACGCATTTCATCTTCAGTGAGTTCTTCTGTCTCAAAGAATTTCTCCATGAGCGTTTCGTCATTTTCAGCAGCAGCTTCCACCAAAGCCTTGTGCATCTCCATTGCCTTATCCATCTGGTCGGCAGGGATAGGTTCAATCGTAGGAGCACCACCTTCGGGCTTCCACGAATACTTCTTCATCATCAACACGTCGATGAGCGCATTGAAGTCTGGGCCTTCGTTGAGCGGGTACTGAACAGGAACCACCTTCGGACCATAAATCTCGGTGAGCTGTTCTACAACTTGATGGAAGTCGCATTTTTCAGAATCCAGCTGATTCACAAGGAAGATAACGGGCTTGCCCAGCTTCTCCGTGTAACGGAAATGATTCTGTGTGCCGACTTCCGGACCATACTGGCCGTTGATAAGCAAAACAGCCGTATCGGTCACATTGAGTGCTGTCATCGCCGCGCCAACGAAATCGTCTGCACCAGGACAATCAATGATGTTGAGTTTTTTGCCATTCCACTCCACATGGAAAACGGTGGAGAATACGCTGTAACCGTACTCCTGTTCCACGGGGAAATAGTCACTCACTGTGTTCTTTGCTGTGATTCGTCCGCGGCGGCTAATTATGCCAGCCTCATAAAGCAGCGCCTCCGTAAGAGTGGTCTTACCGGCACCATCATTGCCAAGCAAGGCAATGTTCTTGATTTCATGGGTGTTGTAAACCTTCATATTTATTTTGAGTTAAACATTATTTACTGTCTGCAATAGGATTTGTGTCCTATGCCTCCAATTTCGGGCTAAAATTACGTAAAAATAACGGACTGGAGAGCCTATTTTTTATGTTGTAAAACATTTTTGCCGTTCTTGCCTAAAAAAACCGTATATTTGCACTCATTTTGGAGGCTTCCGGCGCACCCAAAGAGCCCAATTGCACCCTTCAGAACACTTTTTTACAACAAAAACGAAACATCATGGCTGGCATATACATTCACGTTCCCTTTTGCAAAAGTCGTTGCATCTACTGCGGTTTTTTCTCTACCACCCAGCTGTCCCTTCGCGATGACTACACACGCGCGGTGTGTCGCGAACTGGAGCTGCGCAAAGACTATCTGCAGGGGCAGCCCATCGAGACCATCTACTTTGGCGGAGGCACCCCCTCGCAACTTCCCCTTCAACACATCGAAAGAATGCTGAACACTATATATAATATGTATAATGTACGCGCGAGGGAAATTACCGTGGAGTGCAATCCCGACGACGTGGAAAAATTCGTAAAAGGACTGCACACACTGGGCATAAACCGACTGAGCATGGGCATACAGACCTTCAACGACGAGCGACTGCAGTTCCTGCATCGACGCCACACCGCCGCCCAAGCCGCAGAAGCCGTCCAGCAAGCCCAAACTGCTGGCTTCGACAACATTAGCATCGACCTCATGTTTGGTTTTCCATCCCAAACACTGGACGAATGGAAACAAGACGTGAACAAAGCTACCTCCTTAGGCATCCAGCACCTGTCCGCCTACTCACTCATGTACGAAGAAGGAACCCCGCTGGAACAAATGCTCAGCCGTGGCGACATCACCGAAACAGACGACGAACATTCACTTGCCATGTACGAATACCTGCTCGACGCCACAGCAGAAGCAGGCTTCGAACACTACGAAATCTCCAACTTTGCCCTTCCTGGCAAACGAAGCCTCCACAATTCCAGCTATTGGCACGGCATCCCCTACCTTGGCATCGGAGCCGGCGCCCATTCTTTCGACGGAGAAACGCGGCAATTCAACCCCAACTCCCTGTCCGATTACATCAACGGAGTGCAGCAAGGCAACATTCCCTTTGAAAAAGAGTCGCTGAACGAAGCCGAAAAATACAATGAGTTTGTCTTTACCGCCCTGCGTACCCGTGAAGGAATGAACACCACCGAACTGGCAAGACGTTTTGGCAAGACGTTTCACGACTACTGCCTGAAAAATGCGCAACAACACATCTGCCACAAAACGCTCGTCCTCGAAAACGGTCAGCTGCACCTCGCACGAGGGGGACTTTTTATCTCCAACGACATCCTTTCCGATTTGATGTGGACAAACTAAAAAATCTAATTGTGTACGGAAACAATGAACTCCATTTCACTAAAAATGTCTCATTTTTCCCAAAAATGAAGTTTTTTTAGTTAAAATCGAAAAAAAAACTCCTTTTGGAGTACAACGTATTGCAAAAAGTTCATACCTTTGCATCGGTTTTTTAAAGCAAATATTGTTTAACATTTTAAAAGTAAAAGAAATCATGAAAAAGTTGGTATTCGCTTTCGCTACTGTAGTAGCTATGTCTTTCGCATCTTGTGGTGGTAACACTAAGCCTGCAGGTACTGCTGACACACTCACTGCAGACACAGAGTATGTAGAAGTTGCTCCTGACACTACTGCTGTTGACACTACTGCTGCTGCTGACACTACTGCTGTTGCTCAGTAATTCATTAGCGACAAAACAACTTTCCGAGGCACAGCCTCGAAGAGAGATTTGGACCTGCAAGACAACGTCGAGCAGGTTTTTTTGTGCCCTTTCCCGTGTGCCACAGCCACGGCGCACCCATGTTGCCAATGTTGCAACATTTTACCACCACATTACCACTGTAGTGGTAAAACTTTACCATTGCAGTGGTAAAACTTTACCAATGTAGTGGTAAAACCTTACCAACGAAGTGGTAAAACCTTACCAACGAAGTGAGAATATCGTCACGTCCCAATTATTCCACGATTTATCAGAATAGCACCCATTTATTTGGCAGTCTGAATTTTTCGTTATACCTTTGCGAACAAATAAAAAGAATCATAGACGGACAACAACCAGATTAAACATTTGTGACATGAAAAGGCTAACAGTATTCCTCTTTACATTGTTCTCCTTACAGATTGTTTGGGCAGGCGACAGACTCTCGATGCTGCCGCAACCCATCCTTGGCGGAGAGCTGAGCAACTCCGCAGCCACATCGGTGGAGGACATCAACGAGGTGATGCCGCGAATGCGGGCATTAGGGCTGAACACGGTACTTGTGCCAGCCTACTGGGAATTGATGGAGCCTGTGGAGGGACAGTTCGACTTCACGCTCATCGACCGTACCATCGAAGTGGCGCGACGAGAGCAGCTGCACGTGGTGTTCCTCTGGTTTGGCGCGTGGAAGAACTCCATGTCGTGCTATGCACCTGGATGGTTCAAGCAGGACACGAAGCGATTCCCACGGGCAATGACAGCCCAGGGGAAGCAGATGGAGATAGCCTCGTGCTTCAGCGACAATGTGCTGCAAGCCGATCTGAAAGCTTTCTCAGCCCTGATGCGGCACATCAAGGAGTGCGACCCGCAACGCGAGGTAGTCATCATGATGCAGATAGAGAACGAGATTGGTATGCTGGAGTCGGCACGCGACCACTCACCTTTAGCCGAAAAAGCCTACAAGCAGGAGCGATGGGCAGAGCGTTACGGCACCGATGAATATGCCGACGAGAAGTTTATGGCTCTGAGTTATGCCCGTTACGTGGAACACCTGGCCCAAGCAGCACGTCAGCTTCACGACATGCCGCTCTATGTGAACGCCGCGATGAATAGCCGAGGACGCCGTCCTGGAGAATATCCCTCGGCAGGGCCGTTGGCACATCTTATCGACTTTTGGCACGAGGGATCGCCCAGCATAGACTTGCTCGCTCCCGACATCTACGACACAGGCTATAAATCGTGGTGCGGGCAATATGCCATGCCTTTGCGACCCCAAGATGGTGGAACGGTGAAGAACCGCCTTTTTATTCCAGAAAGCCGTTGCTGCGAGAACAGCGGCGTGCGTGCCCTTTATGCCTTCGGAGAGCATCAGGCATTGGGCTTCAGTCCTTTTGCCATCGACCAGGCCAGTTCCAAGGAGACGAAATCCGTGACACAAGCCTATGCCCTGCTGCGACAAATTTTTAACACAAAACGCCCGTTGAACACCTGGGGACTATTGTTTGACCAGGAAGACCGCGAGCGCATCATCGAGGCGGACGGCGTAGTGATGACCTGCCGCCACTACTTCACACTCCCCTGGGACCCTCGTGCCACAGACGGCACGACTTGGCCCGAAGGCGGTGCCATGCTCATCTGCCTCGGCAAGTTCGACTATCTGTTAGCGGGCAGCGGAGTGGTCGTCGATTTCAAGACCCCCACAGAGAAGCAGCAAGAGCAGCAAAAGGCGTTGGGTGAGGATGGTTTTGCCGAAGCAGGAGGAAACACCAGCCACGCAGCCGTCAAAGGTTTCAAAGGCAAACGCCTGGGTCTCCTTTCCGTGGATGAAGTCTCCATCGGAACGGATGGCACCATGCAATACTTGCGCCGCCACAACGGAGACCAGACCCATCAAGGTCGTCACGCTCGCATCGGTGTTGGGGACTGGAAGCTGCTCCACATCAAACTCTATGAATATTAACTGCTTTCCTGTTCCACGGTAACAGGATTTGAGCAGCATCATTCCATAGAACACACCGCATCATACAGCTAACAACAGAAATTTTTTTCGCAAAACAAGGAGATTATTACAAATATTTTCCTTACCTTTGCGAGCAAATATAAAAAAACTTGTCGGCCTCAACAGCCGGCGGCATAAACCTCAGCGGAGGATTTGTGCAAAAAACATAATAACAACATAGCATCAGCTATTTGTTCAGAGAATCATGAAACGTAGGAAATTTCAATGATTGTAATATGGCGAACAAGTCAGCGGATGTCCGTGCGATAGCGCGGACATGACTTGTATCTACATATTACGGGTATTCCTACGACCTCATGATTCAAGAGAAGAGCCATGTTTCGCGCTTCTTTTGTGTCCTGAGGTCTTTTGGAATCCACCTGTAAGCCAACCTGAAGATATAGTCTGAGTGCTCTCAACACTATCGTACATGATTACAGGAGAAATCAAAAACAAGATTGATGCGATATGGGACACCTACTGGGTAGGTGGTATCACGAATCCCATGTCTGTACTGGAACAAATGACCTATCTCTTCTTTATGAAGATGTTGGACGATGCACAGCTGAAGAAGGAGGCTGAAGCCAACATCTTAGGTGTGACGATTGCCAACCCCACATTTAAGGAAGGTCTGTGGCATAACCCTGAAACGGACAGCGACGTAGCTTACGAATCCTTGCGCTGGCATGTGTTCA
This sequence comes from uncultured Bacteroidales bacterium, assembly GCA_902802265.1. Taxonomy (GTDB): domain Bacteria; phylum Bacteroidota; class Bacteroidia; order Bacteroidales; family Bacteroidaceae; genus Minthosoma. The sequence goes on from CADCLN010000001.1 coordinate 140,721, forward strand.
AGAACATGGAGGCCACGCAGATGTTCAACACCATTCGCAACGATGCCTTTGCGTTCATCAAGAACCTCAGCGAGGGCAAATCGTCTGCCTACAGCCGTTTCATGCGCGATGCCGTGTTCCTCATTCAGAGTCCACGCACATTGACCAAGATTGTCGATGGTGTGGATGCTTTGGATATGACCAACCGCGATGCCATGGGCGATGTGTACGAGTACATACTTGGAAAGATGGCGGCGAGTGGCAATAATGGTCAGTTCCGTACACCCAGGCATATCATCCGCATGATGGTGGAACTGATGCAGCCCACGCTGAAGGACGAAATCTGCGACCCTGCGATGGGCAGCGCGGGCTTCATCGTGGAGAGTGCCAAGTACATAGCAACCCACTACAAGCAAGATCTGCTAAAGAAGGAGAACGCGGAACGCTTCAGAGGCAGCATGTTTCATGGCTTCGACACAGATAGCACCATGTTGCGCATTGGTGCGATGAACCTGATGCTGCATGGTGTGGAAGAGCCCGATGTGGCTTATCGTGACAGTCTTTCGTCGAGCAACAACGACACAGAACGCTATACGCTTTGCTTGGCCAATCCGCCGTTTTCGGGTAGTGTGGATAGTGAAGACATCAACAAATCGCTTCTTGCCGTCACCAACACCAAGAAGACAGAACTGCTGTTTGTCTCGCTGTTTATCAGAATGTTGCAGACAGGCGGCCGTTGTGCCAGCATCGTGCCAGACGGCGTATTGTTTGGCAACTCCAATGCGCACGTGGCTTTGCGTAAAGAACTGGTAGAGAATCACACCCTGCGTGCAGTTATCTCTATGCCGAGCGGTGTGTTCCAACCTTATTCGGGTGTGAGCACAGCCATACTGATTTTCACCAAGACCAACGCAGGCGGAACTGATAAGGTTTGGTTCTACGACATGCAGGCAGATGGCTATTCGCTCGACCAAAAGCGCACGGAGGTAACAGAGAACGACATCCCCGATGTGATAGCCCGTTTCCATCACCTTGAAGCTGAAGCCCAACGCAGCCGTAAAGACCAGTCTTTCCTGGTTCCTGTTGACGAGATACGCAGCAATGAATACGTGCTTTCCATCAACAAATATAAAGAGGTGGAGCGTGAAGCGATTGAGTACGAAAGCACCGAGGTGATTCAAGGCCGCATCGAAGCCTTAGAGAGTGAGATTACAGCAGCCATTAACGAGTTCCGTAGTAAATTCATGTAGGGTATGAAAGAAGGATGGGAATATAAGAAGTTAGGAGAAGTTGCAACATTTATAAATGGTTTTGCATTCAAGCCTTCGCAATGGGTTGAAAGTGGAACACCTATTATTCGTATTCAGAATCTTAACAATCCAACAGCCCCTTATAATTATTTTAATGGTGAAGTACCAAGCAAATATGTTGTAAAGAAAGGGGACGTTTTAATCTCATGGTCTGCAAGTTTAGGAGCATATGAATGGAAAGGTGATAAAGCCTACTTAAATCAACACATATTCAAAGTTGTTTTTGATAAGACTGATATAGATAAGCATTTCCTAAAATATGCAGTGACAAGCAAACTTACCGAGATGGACAAAGATGCTCATGGGGCAACTATGAGACATATAGTTAAGACGGATTTTGATAACACAAAAATACCTTTTCCCCCACTCTCCGAGCAGCAACATATTGTTGAAGAGTTGGACTTACTGAGTTCCATCATCGAAAAAAAGAAAGCCCAATTAAACGAACTGGATAATCTGGCGCAGTCTCTCTTCTATGAAATGTTTGGCGACCCTATCACTAATGAAAAGGGATGGGAAGTGAAGAAGATGGGAGAAATAGGATCAGTTGAACGTGGTATTGGCATATCTAAAAAAGATTTTGTTGATAATGGCCTGCCTTGCATTCATTATGGACAAATACATACCATCTTTGGTCCAACTACCTATAAGAATAAAACATTTATACCATCCGACCTTCTGCCCAAATACAAATTTGCACACCCTGGGGATGTAATAATGGCAATTACAAGTGAAGATGTTGAAGGTTCTTGCAAAAGTACAGCATGGTTGGGTAATTATGATATAGTAGTTGGTTCAGATGCTGCGATATTCCATCATTCAATAAATGGTGTTTTCATTTCCTATTATACAAAAACGAAAGCATTTTATATCGAAAAAGCTAAATATGCAAACGGCTTCAAAGTGACTCATATTTCAGCAAAGGAAATAGAATCAATCCCAATGCCTCTTCCCCCATTGGATTTGCAATACAAATTTGCAGAAAGTATTGAATCCATTGAACACCAAAAGGAACTAATCAAGCAGTCCATCAAGGAGGTTGAGACACTATTCAATAGCCGCATGGATGATTATTTCAACTAAAAACGCATGAGGAACTTTGACTATCTACAGGACATAGAAGCACTACGCGACCTATACGGTTTTTGTAGTGCTGCCGAGGACACGCAGCAGACCAACTATGATGTGTGTGCGCTGAATGGCAGGCGAGCCTTGGAATGGATAGTAAAGTCTATCTACACCCTAAAAGGCATCCAGACAGATCCGCGCACAAATCTGCTTGAACTGATGTCGAGCGAACCGTTTACGCAGTTCATTGGCGACGACGACAAGTTGCTGATGGAGGCTCACTATGTGCGCAAGATAGGCAATAAAGCTGCTCATGCCGGTGGGGTGAAAGGCGGCGAAGCGTTCTTCTCGCTCCTTAATATATATAATGTGGTAGGTGGCATCCTGCTTAAACTAAGGTATATCCCAAGCCTGGCACCCTTCCGCAAAGAACTGATACCAAAGAAGCCTACGCTAACGGTGGTGCCTACAGACACCGTGCCTACAGCAACGGCGCAGTTTGTGGAAAGTGTAGAAAAGGCATACTTGGAAACCCCGCAGAGCATTGAGGGCAAGATAGACCACAACGAAGCAGAAACACGCAAGCTGTTCATCGACATGCTGCTGGAGGAAGCGGGCTGGGAGGTACTGGACAAAGAAGGAGCCATCGTGCCCAGCAAGGCGTGCATTGAGATAGAAGTCAACGGTATGCCGAACAACACAGGCTTAGGCTATGTGGACTATGTGCTGTTTGGCGCAGACGGAAAACCGCTGGCTGTGGTGGAAGCCAAGCGCACCACCGTGAGCCAAGAGAGAGGCAGGCAACAAGCCATTCTCTATGCGGATTGTCTGGAGAAACGCTATGGCGTGAGACCTGTCATCTATTACACCAACGGCTTCAAGACCTGTATCATCGACGGATTGGGCTATCCCGCAAGACGTGTTCAGGGGTTCCACACAGAAGCAGACTTGACGGTATTGCTGCAAAGGCGCGGAAGAAACAACATTACAGACCTTAGCATCAATGAGGATATCACCGACCGCGAATATCAGAAGCGGGCCATCCGAAAAATGTGCGAACACTTCAACGCGATGCACAGAAGGGGCTTGATTGTGATGGCAACAGGAACGGGCAAGACGCGTGTGGCTATTTCGCTCTGCGATGTGCTGATGCGTAATGCCTGGGCAAAGAACATCCTGTTCCTTGCAGACCGTACAGCATTGGTGAAGCAGGCGCACAAGAACTTTACCAAGCTGTTGCCCGGCGCCACGACTGCCCGCCTGGATGACTTCAAGACAACAGACAAGGAGACTGTGATGCAAGCCCGCATCCTGTTCAGCACCTATCAGACGATGATTAACTACATTGACACGGAGGAGAAAGAATTCAGCATTGGCCGTTTCGACGTGATTATCATTGACGAAGTACACAGAAGCATCTTTGGGAAATATACCAGCATCCTCAGTTACTTTGACGCGTTGATGGTGGGTCTGACGGCTACGCCCAGAGAGGATGATGACAAGGACACCTATGACAAGTTTGAATGTGAGAGCGGAAATCCCACCTTTGAATATACGCTACAAGAAGCGGTACTTGACAAGAAACTTGTTGACAAGGTTATATTCTCGCGCACTACAGATATATTGAAGAACGGCATCAAGTACGACAAGCTTTCCAAGCAGGAGAAAGATCAGCTGGAAAGCATTTGGCAGTATGAAAAGGCCCGATACAACATTCCCGACGATGAGGAATATAGCCGCAACATTGAGAGCAACGAGCTGTTCAGTTTCATTTACAACATAGACACCATCGATAAGGTGCTGGTAGATTTGATGGAGAACGGCTTGAAGATAAACGGTGGTGACACCATCGGCAAGACCATCATCTTTGCCCATAGGCACAAACATGCGGAAATGATTGTTGAGCGATTCAAGAAACTCTATCCATCGTTGGGCGATGATTTCTGCCAGCTGATTGACAACCAAGTAAACTATGCGCAGAGCATCATTGACACCTTCGAAGTGAGAGGAAAGATGCCCCAGATAGCAGTCTCTGTGGATATGCTCGACACAGGCATCGATGTGCCGGACATCTTGAATCTGGTGTTCTTCAAGCAAGTGCATTCAAAGATTAAGTTCTTGCAAATGTTGGGACGAGGCACACGAACCTCTGAGGAAATCTTCGACGAAGGGAACACGCCAGAAGAAAGGGCGAAGAAGTGTTTCTATGTTTTTGACTGGTGCGGAAACTTTGAGTTCTTTGGCGAGAATCCCGAAGGCTTTAAGCCGTTGAAGTCTATTTCGCTCACAGAACGATTGTTCGATTTGCGGGTGGATTTGGCCATAGCCCTACAGCATGAACGATTCCAGAATGACGATGGGGCAAAAGCTCTGCATGATGAGACGAAATCCATCCTGACGGGCCAAGTGGAAGGACTGAACGATAAGCATATCTCCGTAAGAGAGCGTCGGGATTTGGTGGATAAATACAGGAAGAAGGACAGTTGGGTGTATCTGTCGAACACGGATGGCATTGAACTGAAGGACAGTATAGCTCCATTGCTTGTAAACAATTCCACCAATATTGGAGCCACGAAGTTTGACATTCTTATGATCAACATAGAATTGTCAACCGTCGTGGATGATGTCAATGGTGAAAAGTCCAAGCAAGTGGTTGAAAATATAGCAAAGAGGCTGCAGGAGAAAGCAAGCATCAAGCAGGTGAACGACAAGATGCCGCTGATAAAAGCACTTTCCAGGCATGACTTCTGGGACGGTGCTTCATTGGACAAATTGGAAAATGTGCGCAAGGAGATAAGAGATTTGGTGCAGTTCCTGACGAGCCTTTCTAATCAGACGTTCACCATCAACATAAAAGATACGGTAGAAGTCAAGGAGGCACCCTGCGATGTGCCATTGCAGACTTCTTACAAGCAGCGGGTCATTGACTTCCTGGCAGAAAACAGAAAGCTGCCAGTGATTCAGAAGATTGTTAACATGGAGAAGCTGACGCTTGCCGACATCCGTGAACTGGAGAAGATTTGCTGGAAGGAATTAGGCACAAAGGAGGACTACGAAAGTTTCATTGCCAAGAGCAACATGATATGTGGCGACAGTGTGGGTGCATTTATTCGGGCACAAATTGGTGTTGACCGCCATGTGGCCATGGAACGTTTCTCGCAGTTCCTGTCAGACACGAAGCTTAATTCTTTGCAAGAGGAGTATATCAAGAGCATCATCACATACGTTTGTGATAATGGTGACATTACGCCTAACACGCTGCTGGAAGAAGAGCCCTTTGCTCAATACGAATGGATTGACACGTTTGGCAAGAACTTCATAGCCGTGCGAAACTACGTAAATGATATACACGACATGGTAAGAGTGGCTTGTGGTTGAGCGATGTTCTTTGCCATCTGCTTCAGGAAGAAAGAGAGCACAAAAAAACTACAGCATGAATTAAACATACTGTAGTTTTGACAATTCTTTTAATGCCATAAACTCACGCAATATTCTTTGCCATCTTCTTCAGGTTGATGAGGGCGTAGCGCATACGACCCAAAGCGGTGTTGATGCTGCAATTGGTGAGTTCGGCAATTTCCTTGAATGAAAGTTCTTCGTAGTAGCGCATGGTCAAGACTTGTCGCTGATTTTCGGGCAGGCGACTGATGAGGTGCTTGACATCTGCTATGAGCTGCCGGTTAATCATTTCCTGTTCACGGTTTTCATTGACAGCCAACGAGGGGTCGTTGAAAAGGTCTGTCTCAGAATCATCGTTTGAAATGACGGTTTCTTCTGGTTCTTTGCGGAAATGGTCAATCACCAAGTTGTGGGCTACACGCATGAGCCATGCTTGGAATTTACCTGTCTCCTGATATTTCCCGTTGCGAAGTCGCACAACGACTTTCACGAAAACATCCTGGAAGAGGTCTTCTGCAAGTTCCTGATTCTTTACGGCGTAAAAGATGTAAGAAAAAACTTTGCTTTCATAACGTTTCATCAGAACGTCAAAAGCATTGTCATTGCCTTTAATATACATTTCGACCAATGTTTCATCGGTCATGGCATTCATATTTTTCATTATTCTCTATTATTAAAATTAGAGTAATGTTTCTTCTATAGGCAATAACGTTTTAGGATTAATATTTCAGTTTTTCTACCATTATGATACTATTCTAATGGTTTTCGGCTGCAAAGAAACATCTTTTTTCTGAAAGAGCCAAATATTTTAACAAAAAAATGCGCTTTCGGCTAATTTATATCCTCTGAGCAAATCAAGAGTGGGCATTCGCTTCTTGCCTTCAAGCTGCAAAACGTGTATATTGAGCAGTCCGTCGGCGGTAGCAACTTTCAGGTATGTCTTACCGTCTGTGAGGATTTGTCCTGGCTGGTAAGCGGAAGCAGAAACCGTTTCCTTTGTGGCTTCGTAAATCTTGACCGATTTCCCCTCAAGCGTAGTCCACGCTGCTGGATAGGGCGAGAGTCCACGGATGAAATCATAGACTTTCTGCATGGGCTGATTCCAATTGATGCGACAGGTTTCACGGAAAATCTTAGGGGCTGGCGTAGGCTCTACACCCTGAATGTCGGCTTGGGGAACCGTTTTGAAAGTTCCATCGATGATGCTATCGACGGTCTTGGTGACCAGTTGTCCGCTAAGCTGCATCAGTTTGTCGTGTACCACGCCCACATTGTCTGTGTCGGCGATGGGAATGCGCACTTGGTCGATGATGTCGCCTGTATCTATTTCGTGCTTCAACATAAATGTGGTCATGCCCGTCTCTGTTTCGCCGTTGATAATGGCCCAGTTGATTGGGGCTGCTCCACGGTATTTTGGCAATAGGCTGGCATGGGCATTGAAGGTTCCCAATGGGGGCATGCTCCACACCACTTCGGGCAACATACGGAATGCCACAACCACTTGCAGGTCGGCACGCAGAGCACGCAGTTCTTCCACAAAGGCTGAATCTTTCAACTTCTCTGGCTGAAGCACCTTTAACCCGTGTTCAACGGCGTATTGTTTTACCGGACTGGGCTGAAGCACACTGCCATGACGTCCCATGGGTTTGTCGGGCATCGTCACCACTGCCACCACATTGTAGCCGCCTTCGACCAGGGCACGCAGGCTTTCAACTGCAAAATCGGGCGTGCCCATATATACGATTCTCAAACTTTCTTTTGTCATTCTGGACTAAACTTTATCAATGTCTTTCGATAGGAATTAAACAATCCTGAGCGGCTGATGAAGCCGACATATCTGAAATCATTATCGAGGATAGGCAAATTCCATGCCCCTGTTTCATCAAATTTCTTGGTGACAATCTGAAGTGTGTCGTTGATACTGAGCGTAGCAGGAGGTTCTTTCATGAAAGAAGAAACCTTGTATTGATGATACAATTCTGTGCGGAACATATAGTTGCGGACTGTATCCAATGAGACAACTCCCAGAAAACGTCCGCTATGATCCACAACGGGGAAGATGTTACGGTGCGACTTTGAAATCGTATGGGTAAGTTGGCTCAGTTCCATGTCGGGTGTCACGGTGCGGTAATCGCGTTCTATGAGAGATTCCAAATTCAGCACAGTCAGGATGGCTTTGTCTTTGTCGTGTGTCAACAGTTCGCCCTTACGAGCAAGACGCATGGCATAAATGCTGTGTTGCTCAAAAAGGTTGATGATCAGATAGCTCACTACGGAAACAATCATCAGGGGAACAAACAGGTCGTACCCGCCCGTCAATTCGGCAATCAGGAAGATACCCGTCAGCGGGGCGTGCATCACACCCGACATCAAACCTGCCATGCCATAGAGACCACAGTTTTCTGCCGAAAGGAATGTTGCCTTTCCCAACGAAAGTCCAAAGAGCAAGTCCCAAAGGCTGGCAAAGACAAATCCGGCAATACAGCCGACAAACAGACTGGGTGCAAAGATTCCGCCACAACCGCCACCGCCATTGGTCGCCGTGGTCGCAAAGACCTTAAACACCAGAACCAGCGAGAGATAAATCAGCAGGTTGGTCTGTCCGCCATAGAACAAAGAGTGTTGGGTGATTTCTTCTGCCGAAGCATGGTTGATGAGCTGGTCAATGACACCATATCCTTCGCCATACATCGCAGGAAAGAAATAAATCAGAATGCCCAGGATAGAAGCTCCCAACAGGAACTTATAGAGCGGTTTCTTTATTTTACCGAAAATCTCTTCAAACCAATTCATGGCTCGGGTAAAATAGAGAGACATCAGTCCGCAAAAGACACCCAAAAAGAGGCATCCTGGTATGACATCAATTGTAAAGGCTTTTGAGAGCACAAAGTTAAACTGCGGTGCTGTTCCATAGAATCCGTATGATACACAGACCGATGTAATGCTCGTCACCAAGAGGGGCAAGAGGGAGGACATGTTGAGTTCCAGCATCAGCACTTCGGTCACAAACATGACACCCGCTATGGGTGCCTTGAACACTCCCGACACGGCACCTGCAGCACCGCAACCCACCAGCAGCATCATGATGTTGGGCGGCATGTGGAAGCGTTTGCCGAAATCTGAACCCCATGCAGCTCCTGTCAACACAATCGGAGCCTCGGCTCCTACCGAACCGCCAAAACCTATGGTGATGGCACTGGCAATGATACTGGACCAGCGATTGTGTGATTTGATTCGGCTGCGACCTCTTGACATGGCATACAATATCTTGGTTACGCCATGGCTGATGTCACCCCGAACAATGTATTTCACAAAGAGCATACACAGCAGGATGCCCACAGCAGGATAGAGGAGATACAACTCATTCGTCTCGTCCATTGAGAAGCTGGAAGTCAGCAACTGCTGGATAGCCTGAATAATCCATTTCAGCACAAATGCGGTAACACCCGTGCACACACCTACAGCCACACTGATAATCAGCACAATCTGATTCTGCGTGTGGTCACCTTTTATCCATGTCGTTATGGCATTCAAAAAGGTTATTTCTTTTCGTCTTATTCTAAAAAACATTATTCTCTGATGATGGTAAACTGGCCATCTTCACTCATTTTGATGATGCTGGAGGGCTTGTGTTTCTCCTTGCATTGCTGACTGTAATGCACCACATAATCCACCGCCTGTTTGATTTCATCCGATATTTCATCAAACGTCCGTGCTGTGGGTTCGCCGCTGATATTGGCGCTGGTGGAAACAATGGGCTTCTGGAATCGGTAGCACAGTTCCTTTGAGAACTGTTCGCGGGTAATACGAATGCCTGCCGACCCATCCTCTGCCAACAGATTGGGAGCCAGCCCCGACACATGGTCAAAGATAACCGTCAAGGGACGTTCACTCATTTCAATCATGTCCCATGTGACATTGGCAACCTTCCGTACATAGCGAGAAAGACGTGCCTCGCTGTCAACCAAACAAATCAGCGCTTTGGAGTCTTCTCTGCGTTTGATTTCATACACCTTCTTGACAGCTTCGGGATTGGTGGCATCGCAACCAATACCCCATACGGTATCTGTGGGATAGAGGATAACCCCACCTGCTTTCAGCACTTCTATGGCTTTTTTTATTTCGTCTTGTAACATCGGTCCATTTACTATTTATTACTATTTACCATTTCTTTCTCCCCCTAGAGGGGGAGTTGGAGGGGGTCTTTTAAAACTCCGATGTGAAATGGAATTTGATATGTTTGAAATCTTGCTGTGCCATTTGCAGAACATAGTTGGAGTCGGCAAGGAACACGTCGCGTCCCTCGCGGTCTTTCGCCATGTATTGATACTTACGCTTCTTGAAAGCATCCAACTCTGCGTCGTCGTCGCTCTCTACCCAGCAAGCCTTGTAGAGCGAGATAGGTTCCCACTTGCACTTGGCGTTATATTCGTTTTCAAGTCTGTACTGAATCACTTCAAATTGCAGCTGACCGACCGTACCGATAATCTTTCGCCCATTGAACTGATTGATGAACAACTGAGCAACACCTTCGTCCATCAGCTGATTGATGCCTTTTTCCAATTGCTTCGTCTTCATGGGGTCGGCATTTTCTATGTATTTGAACATTTCAGGAGAGAAGGATGGCAAACCTTTGAAATGCAGCTGTTCGCCTTCGGTCAGTGTGTCGCCGATTTTAAAGATGCCATTGTCGGGCAGACCTACGATGTCGCCTGGCCAAGCTTCGTCAATCGTTGACTTGCGCTGTGCCATGAACTGTGTCGGACTGCTGAAACGCACGGTTTTCCCAGCCCGCACATGCAGATAGGGAGCATTACGCACAAATTTACCAGAACAAACCTTGCAGAAAGCCGTACAACTTCTGTGATTAGGGTCGATGTTTGCTGTGATTTTAAAGACAAAGCCCGTAAACTTAGGTTCTTCAGGCTGCACCAATCGTTCTTCCGCCGTGGTCGGACGTGGCTGGGGAGCAATCTCCACAAAACAGTCGAGCAATTCCTGCACACCAAAATTGTTCAGAGCTGAACCAAAGAACACAGGTGCCACTTCTGCATCCAGATAAGTCTGGACATCAAAAGGATCGTACACTCCGTCTATCATCTCCAAGTCTTCACGCAACTTGCCCGCATCCATGTCACCCACCATTTCGTCGAGCTGAGTGGAGTGAATATCCACATTCACCTTCTCTGTCACCACTTGCTTGTTAGGCGTAAACAAGTTCAGATTGTTTTCGTAGATATTATAAACGCCCTTGAAGCGTGCACCCTGATTGATGGGCCAGCTCAACGGGCGTACATGAATTTGCAACTCACTTTCCACTTCATCCAGCAAATCGAATGGGTCCCTACCCTCACGGTCCATCTTATTGATAAACACAATGACGGGCGTTTTTCTCATGCGGCACACCGTCATCAGTTTGCGGGTCTGTGCCTCTACACCCTTTGCGCCGTCAATGACAATGATGGCCGAATCGACAGCCGTCAAGGTACGGAAGGTGTCTTCTGCAAAGTCCTGGTGACCTGGCGTATCGAGAATATTCACTTTGTAGGGTGGCTGATTGGGGTCGGCACTTTGGGGCAAATAGTCAAACTCCATCACGGAAGTGCTGACCGAAATACCACGCTGTTTCTCAATCTCCATCCAGTCCGATGTGGCTGTCTTCTTAATTTTGTTCGACTTCACCGCCCCTGCTACCTGAATCTGCCCGCCAAAAAGCAGCAACTTCTCGGTAAGCGTCGTCTTACCTGCGTCAGGGTGCGAAATAATGGCAAATGTACGTCTTCTTTCTATTTCGTTCATAAAAAAACCAACTCTCTTTCCATGTACAAACCGCTGTCATCAATGGACAATTTCACCTTGTACACGATAAAACAGAGTGCAAAGTTAGCAAAAAGTTTTCGTTTTAACAAAAATTCTCCTATCTTTGCCCCATAATTTCTATATAATCTTAGTCTTATGAAGAAAATCCTTCTTTTGTTTGCACTCTTACCACAAATCCTTTGTGCGCAAACGACTTTTAAATTTGGTACATACACCAACCCTGACGGCAGAATTTTGCAAGTAGATAGCCGAGGATTCGTCTTTGACAACAAACCGATCATCCCTGTCATGGGTGAAATCCATTATGCGCGTGTTCCCGAACAAGACTGGCGGAGAGAAATTCGCAAAATGAAGGCGGGCGGCATCACCGTCATTGCCACATACGTCTTCTGGATTCATCATGAATACGAAGAAGGGCATTGGGACTGGAGTGGCAACCGCAACCTGCATCGTTTTGTTGAAATCTGTGGCGAGGAAGGGATGCCCGTTGTGCTGCGTGTGGGCCCCTTTTGTCATGGCGAAGTCTATCAGGGCGGTTTCCCCACATGGATGGTGCAAAAATCCATAGACCATCCGCAGCAATACAAACTGCGTTCCACTGCTCCTGGCTTTCTGGCTGCCACCAACCGACTCTACAACAACATCTTCGCACAGGTGAACGGATTGCTATGGAAAGATGGCGGGCCCATCATCGGCATGCAGCTTGAAAACGAGTGCCGTGGTCCCTGGACATACTATGCTGCGCTGAAGGAAATGGCTCTCAAGATAGGTTTCGACCTGCCATTCTACACACGCACGGGTTGGCCCAAGCTCAACGGGAAGGAAGTGTTTGGAGAAATCCTGCCGCTCTACGGTGACTATGCCGACGGATTCTGGGACCGTTCCATGGCAGACATGCCTGGCGATTATCCCAAAGCCTTCATCATGAAGGACACTCGTCTTTCGGCTGTGATAGCTACAGAAAGTCTCGGCACCAACCAAAGCACAGAGATGGAACAGAGCGATTTGTCATACCCTTACTTTACATGCGAACTGGGAGGCGGCATGATGCCAGCTTACCATCGCCGCATCAACATCTCGGGCAGAGAAATGAAGCCGCTGGCCATCTGCAAACTGGGTTCTGGCAGCAACTTGCCTGGCTACTATATGTATCATGGCGGCACCAATCCCTATAATCCTCAGCACACGATGGCCGAAACACAGGCCACGTCGGTCACCAACTACAACGACATGCCCTATATGAGTTACGACTTCCAGTGTCCGCTGGGCGAAATGGGACAACCGCTCGACGAGTCATACCATTCAGGCCGTCTGCTCCACCAAATGTTGGCAGATTGGGGTGACCAGCTTTCCCAGATGGACGTGGACACACTCAGCGACCACTACAGCCGTCGCGGAGCGTTTGAGTTTTATAACGACTATGTTCGCATCCTCCATGAGCAAGGTCAGTCCTACTGCACCTTCCGAGGCATGAAGGCAGGAAACGCCACAATAGACTGGACAACCGTAGAACCATTCTGCCAAGCAGACGGCACACTCTACTTCATAGAAATTCCTGGAAAGAAGCCACAAATCTCTATTAACAAAAAGGTATATAAGGCAAAACTGAACAAACCCTTCAGCGCCGCAGGGCTTACCCTTTGCGTCTTGTCGAAAGACAAAGCCTACACAGCTTTCAAAATAGATGGCCAGCTGCACTACGCCCAGCATCATGGCATCCTCTACAAAGATGGCAACACCATCGTGGAGGAATATTGGCAAACTACTCCTTGTGACATCAAGGCTACCCAAACGCAATCCGCTGCCGCTCCACGCAAAGTACAGCTTGGCAGTCAGAAAGTTGCTGCCATGCCGACCAACGCAGACTTTGAAAAAGCAGCCATCTACGCCCTTGACCTCACCTCGTTTACGTCCAACGACAACGCTGATCAGTTCCTCAAAATCAACTACAAAGGCGATGTTGCCCGTGTCTATGCCAACGGTAAACTCGTTGAAGACAATTTTTGGAATGGGAAACCCATGCTTGTCCGTCTCGCAGACCTAATCGGGAAAAAAGTTGAGCTGTGCATCCTTCCGCTTGCCAAGGATTACCCCATCTATTTCCAAGCCCCACAACGGGCTGAGATAGAAAAAGCGCCCAACGGCATCCTGCTCTCACTCGACAGCATCGAACTGCTGACCCGCCACACCCTTCGGGTGCACTGAGAGCACAAAGAAGACAGAGGGCACAGAGATTTTTTCTCCATGCCCTCTGTCTTCTCTGTGCCTTCTGTGCACGTCAGCATTAAGCATACATGGCAACGATTGCCTCGTACAGTTCCTGCTTGCCAGAAGTCTGCTTAGGCTCACCGTTCTTCTTGCCATACTCGTAAACCTGTTCCAGGGTGAGCTTGCCGTCTTCGAAGTCCTTACCCATGCCGCTGTCGAAGCTTGCATAACGCTGAGCCTTCATCTGCTTGTATGGGCTTTCTTCCAGCAACTTAGCTGCACATTCCAGAGCACGAGCCATTGCGTCCATACCAGCGATGTGAGCAATGAAGATGTCCTCCAGGTCTGTAGAGTTACGACGAGTCTTAGCGTCGAAGTTCGTACCGCCATGACCCAGACCACCGCCACGGAGGATTTCCATCCAAGCCTGTGTCAGTTCGTAGTTGTCAATGGGGAATTGGTCTGTATCCCAACCGTTCTGGTAGTCACCACGGTTAGCATCGATAGAACCCAACATGCCATTATCAACAGCAACAGCAAGTTCGTGCTCGAAGGTATGACCAGCCAATGTTGCGTGGTTTACTTCGATGTTCACCTTGAAATCCTTGTCCAGACCATGAGCCTTCAGAAAGCCGACAACAGTTTCTGTGTCAACATCATACTGATGCTTGCTGGGTTCCATTGGCTTGGGCTCGATGAGGAATGTGCCCTTGAAGCCCTTGCTGCGAGCATAGTCACGTGCCATGCCCAGCATAGTAGCCATGTGTTCCTTTTCGCGCTTCTGGTCTGTGTTGAGCAAGCTCATGTAGCCTTCACGACCACCCCAAAATACATAATTCTCAGCACCCAGCTTGATACCAGCGTCGATAGCGTTCTTAATCTGAACGATAGCGCGAGCTACAACGTCGAAGTCTGGATTCGTAGAAGCACCGTTCATATAACGAGCATTGCCAAATACGTTGGCAGTTGACCACAACAGCTTGATGCCTGTCTCCTGCTGCTTCTGCTGCAGATAGTCTGTGATGGCCTTCAGGTTGCTTTCATACTCTGCAATAGAGCTACCTTCGCTAACCAAGTCAACATCGTGGAAGCAATAGTAAGGAATGCCCAGCTTCTGCATGATTTCAAAACCAGCATCAGCCTTCTGCTTAGCAATAGTCACAGCGTCAGCACCTTCGTTCCATGGGAACTTCTTTGTACCGCCACCAAACTGGTCGCCGCCTTCTGCACAAAGTGTGTGCCACCAAGCCATTGCAAAGCGCAGCCAGTCCTTCATGGGCTTACCCATGATTACCTTTTCTGCATCATAATAGTGGAAAGCCATAGGATTCTTGCTTTCCTTGCCTTCAAACTTAATTTTACCAATCTCTGGAAAATACTCTTTTGCCATAAATTTTTAATTTTAAAAGGTTTATAATTAAAGTTTCGTAAAATCTCCTTCAACTTGTCCACCCCCTAGAGGGGGAGCTAGAGAGGGTCTTATAGGGGGTCTGTCTGGTCTTTCTCTACTTTCCTTCCAGCACATTTACCCAACGCTTATATGCTTCTATATAAGCACAGTTGTCTGCTACAGGCTCTTCTGTCACAATGTGCTTCAGCGTCTTAAATGCATCATCGCTATCCTTATAGATGCCTGCACCAATACCAGCACCGTATGCTGCACCCACAGAACCATCCGTTTCGTACAACTCGATGCTTGCACCAGTCACAGCTGCCAATGTTCTGCGGAACATCGGATTCAAGAACATATTGGCATGACCTGCCTTGATGGTCTTGATTTCGATGCCCATGCCCTTCATGATTTCCATGCCGTAAGCAAACGAGAACGCAATGCCTTCCTGAGCAGCACGCAGCAGATGGGCCTTCTTGTGAATGTTAAAGTTAATGCCGTGGATGGAGCAACCCACTTCTTTGTTCTGCAACAGACGTTCTGCACCATTGCCAAACGGAATAATCGTCAGCCCTTCACTACCCACAGGCACCTCATCCGCCAGCACATTCATCTCCGAATAGCTTATTCCTTCGGGAGCCACGGTGCGCTTCATCCAGGCATTCAGAATGCCCGTACCATTGATACACAGCAACACACCCAGGCGCGTGTCGGGCTGCAAGTGGTTCACATGTGCAAAGGTGTTCACACGCGACAACTTGTCGTAGTTCACTTCGCCAAGCACACCATAAACCACACCGCTGGTGCCACCCGTAGCAGCAATCTCACCTGGTTTCATAACATTCAGCGACAAGGCGTTGTTGGGCTGGTCACCGCCACGATAACTAATGGGTGCACCTTCAGGAATACCGAGTTCATCGGCGACAGCCTTGCAAACTTTCGACTGTACAGAGAACGTAGGAACGATGTCTGCGATGATATCTTTGGGGAAACCAAAATAGTTCATCACGTCGTCCGACACATTATTAGATATATAATCCCAGAACATGCCTTCCGACAGTCCTGAAACCGTGGTTTGCATTTCACCGCCCGACAACCGCATAGCGATGTAGTCGCCTGGCAACATAATCTTGTAAATCTTTCCGAACACCTCTGGCTCGTTCTCCTTTACCCAAGCCAACTTAGCAGCGGTGAAGTTTCCTGGAGAATTAAGCAGGTGACTCAGACAACGCTCTCCGCCAATAGCCTCAAAAGCAGCCTGTCCGTAAGGCACAGCCCTGCCATCACACCAAATGATAGAGGGGCGCAAAGCCTTTGCCTGTTTATCCACACACACCAAGCCATGCATTTGGTAACTGATGCCAATAGCTTTCACCTTGCTCAGTCCACCAGCCTTTTCAGCAACACGCTTCGTAGCCATCTTCAGTTCGTCCCACCACATCTGGGGGTCTTGTTCTGCCCAACCAGACTGTTTTGAAATAATGGGAGCTTCACAGTCAGGATACTGTGCACTTGCCACAGTCTGTCCTGTCTCCGCATCAACCAGCGCCGCCTTTACCGACGACGTTCCAATGTCATAACCGAGTAAATACATATCTACAAAGAATTTGGTTCAACACAATTTTGCTGCAAATTACGTGCTTTTTTCTCAAATCTGTAGCAATTTTTGTTTCTAATTCTTTTCATTATGTTTCAATTTATATTTTTTCACACAATAACCCCCTTTTTGTCCCATAAAACAGCTTAGGCGGATGTAGCGTCACTCTGAAGGACGAAATCCGATGCACGAAGGAAGATAGATACATAATACACGCAGCGGGAAAGTTCTCCTACTGCCGGCGCACAGTTTTCCCACTCCAGTGGCACAGTTCTCTGACGGCAGTCGCAATGCAGTGCTACCCCAGCCGCACAGTTCTCCCACTTTGGCGGCAGAACTTTCCCACCGCGGTCAGAGAACTGTGCCAATGAGGTTTTACTACTATCACATGAACTCAAATACAATACTTGACTGTTGAAACATCAAAACACGGCTCTTGTCGATTCATAACTGAACTCTTGGTAAATTCAGCCTCAACTACCCCAACAGCGTTTTCCACAACATTTTCTCAAAACTGTTGGAGCATAACAAAAAAACGCTTACCTTTGCGGGCAAAATAAAAAATGCATGAAAAAGCAAGAGCTATACAATCGAATTGTGGCGTATTTCAGCGAACAAATGCCCGATGTGGATACGGAACTGGAGTATGCTTCACCGTTTCAACTGTTGGTGGCTGTGATATTGAGTGCACAGTGCACCGACAAACGGGTAAACATGGTTACGCCCCCGCTGTTTCGCGACTATGCCACGGCTGCAGAGATGGCTGAAGCAACGCCCGAAGTCATCTACGAGTATATCAAGAGTGTGAGTTATCCCAACAACAAGGCCAAGCACCTGGTGAGCATGGCACAAATGCTGCTACGCGACTTCGGAGGTGTAGTACCCGACAATCTGGACGACTTGGTCAAACTGCCTGGTGTTGGCAGGAAAACAGCCAACGTCATCCAAGCCGTTGTGTTCGGCAAATCTGCCATGGCTGTGGATACGCACATCTTCCGTGTGAGCCATCGCCTCGGACTGGTACCCGACTCCTGCACGACACCCTACGCAGTAGAAAAGGAGTTGACCAAGCACTTTCCACCTGATGTCATCCCACGTGCCCATCATTGGCTTCTGCTGCATGGTCGATATGTCTGTCAGGCACGCACGCCGAAATGCGGTCAATGCGGACTGGCAGAGGTTTGCAAAAGCGTGCGATTATAGCGGGCAGTTTTGCAACCACAGATTACACAGATTACTCTTTACACAGATTACACGAATCTCTTTTATAAACAGTTTTTCCCAAAGCCCAGCGGGGGCTTTGGGAAAAACTGTGTAAAATCTGTGGTCCTTATACTTCCAAAGGTTGAGTACGGCTATTATCTGCCGTTTAGCCGTTGCAGAAAATCAATCTCCACGATGCGGAGTTCTCCCTTCACCTTCTCGCTGCCTGGCGTCTTGTAAAGATCGAGTTCTGTGGCAGGACCGCCTGCCAATTCTGTCACTTGTCCGAAAGCATCGTTGTCGGTGGCTGAACCAGACTGGCGGAGGGTGTATTTCTTTGCCTTGACTGGTTTGTCGGGGAAAAGAGAAATGTAACCTAACGATTTATCGGTATTACCTTTCCAAATGAGCTGACCATCGGCATACACTTCAAGGGGATAGGAACGTTGCCGCCAACCCGTCAGTTTCAGACTGATTTCATCAATGGCTGCAGGTTCGCTCAGTTCGTAAGTAATCCATGCCGTCGAGAGTTTGCCATCGTTTTTCCATTCGGACAGTTCGTTGTCGTCCCAACTACGCTGCACATCTGCCGTATTGGATCCAGCCGTAGCCGAGAGGATGCTGACGGTATGTTTCTTCTCTGTATAGGAAGGGGTAGCAGGTGTTTCGCCACGGTCGAGCACACCCTGCAAATGATCTGAAGCGATGTAGCGCGATAATCCCGCATTGATTTGCTGGGAGTCTGCCGTGGTGTTCCATTCCAGCACAGCGTCTTTCATGTCTTTGGCACGAGCCGTCAAACGGATTTTTCCTGCTTTGGTGGTGGAGCGCACCAGTACGCGGCTGACACCAGCCTCAACAGGAAGGTCTTTCGCAAGGATGTAGTTGTCGCCATCGGGACTTTTACCGATGCCACCACGCCACTCGCCTTCGCCCTCCAGTGTCCAATGGATAAAGCGGTTGTCCAACGGGCAACGCTGTCCGTCTTCATCTACAATCTCCACCTGCACAAGGGCAAGGTCGGCACCGTCTGCCTTCATGCCGCCATCGGGGTTCTGCATCAAGGTGAGACGGATGTGGTCGGCACGTCCAGCCGTCTGGTGACTGGCTTCCGACTCTACGGTAACGCCGTCGGCAGCATAGCTTACAGCCTTGATGGTGCCTGGCACGTATGCCACATCCTTGAATGTGTGGAGGAAGGTGTAGGCAGGTTGTAAGCTCTTGCCGACGGATTTTCCGTCCACAAACAACTCCACGATGGGCGAAGTGGAAACGACATAGACGTCTTTCACCACGCCGTCGGGGTAGTCCCAGTGCCCGATGATGTAACTGGCTTTGTGCTGTACATCTACCCAGGAATTCCACATCACTTGATGTGCAAAAAAGGCGTCCTTCGGAATGCGCATGGCATCCACCACTCCGCTGGTGCGGTAGTTCATTTCGCTGCGTCCGTGGGTGTTGGTATCGGAAAACACAATCTTCACACCTCCGCTGCTGACACGCCGTCCCATTCCTGGGCGTACAATATAATAATCGTGCCAACGACGAATCTGTTCGATGGTGAGCTGGTCCTGGTTCTGGTTGTAGATGTCGGCAGGCGCTTTGCGGTAGTAGGGTCCTGCTCCCTGCTTGTGATAAGGATAGGAATAGTCGTCCCAATACATGCGGTAGCCCTCGTCGCGGCAATACTCCATGGCCCACATGGGATGCTTTCCCGACTTGTTGATGTAGAGCATTTCACCACCATATTCCGCTTCGTTGATGTCAAGCATTTCGCGTGAACCTGTGGCACGTCCACCATAGGGGTCGTACTGATTGCGAATGGCAATGAGCTGCTTCATGTGGTCGCGGCTGATGCTTTCGTTGCCGCCTTCATAGAAAAGGATGCTGGGGTTGTTGCGATTGTAGATGATGGCGTCGCGCATCAGTTCGGTACGTTGCGTCCAATGCCGCCCTTCCACATCTTTTTCCGCATCGCCGGCAGGCATGGCTTGAATCAAGCCCACACGGTCGCACGACTCCACATCCTGACGGGTGGGCGTGACGTGCATCCAACGCACCAGGTTTCCACCCGACTTGACGATGAGGTCGTTGCTGTAGTCTGACAACCAAGCAGGGATGTCGATTCCCACAGAGGGCCATTCGTTGCTGGTGCGCTGTGCATAGCCATGCATCATGATGCAACGGTCGTTCAGCCATATCTTTCCTTCGCCGAATTGTGTTTTGCGAAAGCCTGTACGGATGGAGACTTCATCGGTGGCAGAACCGCCAGCCACCAATCTTGACTTGACGGTGTAGAGGTAGCCATAACCCCACGACCAGAAGTGAACATCCGCAAGCCGCCGCTGGGCAGCAAGTGTGGCAGTGTCGCCAGCGGCTATCAACTGCGGTTTGCCTGTAAAGCAAGCCACTTGCTTGCCTTCGTTATCAAGAACAACAGCCTGCAAGGCGACTTTTTGAGCCGATGTGGAACTGTTGATGACTTGTGTTTCTACGTGTGCCGTCACTTTCCGTCCCTTGATGTCGTAGTCTGTGCCATAAATGTAGGTACCCGTTGTGCCTAAGTTGGAGAACAGCGGCAAGGTCTGATAGACGGCACCCGTCACATGCAGATAGACATTCTTGGGCAGACCGCCCATGTTCATGTTGAAGTTCTTGTTGTTCCACTGAAAGGAGGTCGGTGCTAGCTTGTTGTTCGGCAGATTGTTCCCGTCCTTCGTTTCTGCTGCAGTTTTAGGCACCAGCAGTTCTGTGCCGTCGGGGTTCTTCTCTTTGTAAGCCCAATCGTTGTCTGTGAGCACCTCCAGCCGGTTCTGCTTCCCTATATATAAATAAGGTGTCAACTCGAAACCGAAAGCCATCACGCCGTTCTGATGCAAGCCCAGCCTGTGACCGTTCAGCCACACTTCGGCACTTTGGCGGGCACCTTCAAACTCAATGAATATGTGTTTGCCTGCCCATTCCTGCGGGGCGGTGAACACTTTTGTATAGCGACAGGTGTCGTCGGGCAATGAAGCAATGCCCACACGATAAGCATAGTCCTCATTCCAAGCATGAGGCAATGTGACTGTTCGCGTCTCTCCTGGATGCAGAATCGCCTCTTGAGGGTAATGAATCTGCCAATCTCCATTGAAGTTTAGCCGCTGTCGCTGCGCCATGACAGACGAAGTGCAGAGAAGGGGTATGATTACAAGGAACTTCTTCATGTTCTATTCTTTTCTGACAAAGGTTTTCAATCTGTTCAGAAGGTTGTGTCACGCTGACTGCCAACTTCCAAGTAGCGGTCAATCAGGTTTGTGATGTCTTCTACCGTGATGCCTTCAGCACCCTCCAGATAAAGGTCTATCAAGTCGGTGATGTCTTCGACGGTGATGTCGGCTTCCACCACACGGATGATGCCTTCCTCAGCCAGGGCAGATGTGTCCCAGCGGTAGCCAATTTGGGGTTTTGCAGGCAGCATGACGGGTTCGCCGTCAATGGTTAATGTACCCGAACACTTGATAATCTGGATGTCCTGATCAGGTATATAACTGTATTTGTCGTTCAATTCGGACATTTCAATGACAGGCGAAGTGAATTTCGCATTGCCCTGAACGGCAATCACGTCGGTGCTGGTCTTCGTGGCTGTTGAACGTGTGCGAATCTGGATAATAGCACCTTCCTCAGCAGTCAGACTACCATTCACCGTCAGCGTGCCGACCATGGTTTTCAGTGTAGGACTCTTATAGAGCGCACCCAGTGTAGCCCCCTGCTTCAGGGTCAAGTTGTTCACCTGACCGTTGCCTTTCAACGTTGCTCCGCTATGCACTGTAATTTTACCTGAAGTGACTGCTGCCGATGTGCAGTTTGCCCACACCGTTCCTTCATAGACGTTGAGCGCACCCGTCGAACTTCCGGTCAACGTCCAGCAGCCATCGCCGTATTTGTTGACAGTGCTCGTAAACGTTCCAGAAAATGCGTCGTCATTGCCAGCATAGCCAATGGACCAAGTGCCGCCGCCCAGTGTGCCAGCACCCTGCACACCACCTAACGTATAGGTGAAGTTCTGAACATTGCTGCCACCAGCCTTGTAGCCTGTTACAGCCACATCTTCGTTCACCACAAGCGTAGCCTTCTGCATGTCAATATCCTGACAGAAGCGGTTGGCACCCGAACCCAGTTCAACGATACCTTCGAAGTCCTTTGCATTCATAAAGTTGTCAAAGCGCACATAGCCCGAAGACAGTTTAATCGTACCCTTACCCAACAGCGTACTGCGGAAGGTACCACGCCCAGAACCAACGAAAGTAAGGGTATTACCTTCGTCAATGTTCAGCTTGTTCTGGAATGTCGGTGCGTCGCTTGAATTGGTCGTATAAAACTGAACGAAACGCACATTGCCTGTGACATGTACTTCGCTGTTAGCCGAACCCAACGTGGCACCTGTTGTGCCCTGGGCAATAGTTCCTTCAGCAAAGATGGTCGATTTGTAGGAATTGGCTGAAGAATATGACACCGACAACTGACCCGCACCCGTCTTTTTCAGCACACCCGCAGCGGAGCCCGTCAGCAGTCCCTTCAGCGTCGTAGAACTGTTGGCAGGAATCTGGAATGTGGCCGTATCTGTCAACTGAATGCCTCGGTCGGTGGCAAGGCTGGAGCCGTCGAACACAAGGGTTGCCTTACCTACTTTCCACTTGCTGCTGCTCTTGCTGCCTACGCCGATGCTTGAAGGCGAACCCTGCATGGAGAGTTCTTTCAGCACAACCGTACCGGCATTGATGACGGTAGCTCCTGTATAGTCAGCGTTCTTGGTGGCAAGAATCAGCTTGCCCGAACCATTCTTCACCAATCCGCCTTCGCCTGTCAAACCACCATTGCCCAGCAAGGTGTAAGTCTTTTCAGTATTGACTTCCATGCCAGCAGCAGGCATCAGTTCGGGGATGTTGACGGTCGTATTCACTGTGCCGTCGTCGAAAACGATGCTATCCTGTGCCACGAAGGTAGTGGGCACACCATCCACCAGCCAGTTTTCCGTCTGATAATCCCAAATGTTGGTTTCGTTGCCTGTCCAATGTACGTTTGCCAAAGCTTTACGCTGTCCGTGAATCACCAGACTAATGGCACCTTCGGCATTTATCACTTCGTAAGAAAGTCCAACGATGCCCTGCACCTCACAAAGTGCCACATCGCCATTGAACTCACCTGTGTATTCCACCATTCGGTAAGTACCTTCCTGCAACTGCGTAGAAGCAATGTTGAACACCAACGGCTGGGTAATGGCAAGGTTTCCGTTCACCTTCAAGCCTGTACCCTTGTCGAGGTCTATATCCACAAACGTTTTCTTGTCAAACGTGAGGTCGCCCTGCACCGTCAGGGTTTCAGTGGGACGAATCACACCTTCTGCATAATTGAGTGAACCTTCAAACGACAGTTCACCCACAGTACCCTTGCCCGAAAGCACACCACGTGCCCGCAGCTCAATGGGGCTCTCTACGGTGCCGTTTACTTCAAGCGTACCCTCAGAAACCACCACCTTGCCCGTCGTGGTGATGTCGGCATTGACGACAAGTGTGCCCTGCATACCCTTCCACAGAGCCACACCGCCTTCAACAGGACTGTTCAGGGTCAGCGTCTGCTCCCTCACGGGCATGAAATATGCGTTCTGAACACTTTGTGAAGGGGCAGCAACGACAACATTGCCCAGCGTCAGGTCATAGACAGCCGTGGCTTCGTCCGCCTTCATCGTCGGTGGCAGGGGCGGACGCGG
The DNA here is from genome assembly GCA_902802265.1 of uncultured Bacteroidales bacterium. Lineage (GTDB taxonomy): Bacteria > Bacteroidota > Bacteroidia > Bacteroidales > Bacteroidaceae > Minthosoma. The sequence continues at coordinate 164,444 of CADCLN010000001.1, forward strand.
CATGTCGTAACCCAAATAGAAACTGGTGTTGGGCGACTGATAATAACCACGATTCGTAATTTGTCCAAAGTAATTGGGGTCTTCCAGCAAGCAATAGATGTTGTTGACAGAAGTCGTATAGTTCGTGGCATAAAGCACAAAGCCCACATCGCCCGTGGCATCATGTTCCGTCAGAATAACCTCTTCGCGCCAGTCGCCCAGAATATCGCCCCAGAACAAAGGACGCACACCCGATTCCAAGGCTACTGCCCAACCAGATTCCCGCGAGGGCTGAATCTGGCGTGTATATCCTGTGCCGCCATCATATTTTCCGATGACCAGCGCAGCATCATCGCCCGAACCAGGTGTCCATGCACACTCACGCAGTAAGTCATCGTCCCACCATATACCTTCGTAGGGATAGGGGTGATCACTGCTGATGACCTCGCCCTTGGCATTGTACATATTGGGCAAGGTTGACCACATTTCGTAACCCTTGTATTTGGGGTCCACGTCCATACACTCGCCGCGCCCCACGTCGCCCACACTGCTCATGTACCAACGCTTAATGCTCGTGCCGTCAAATGCACTGTAAAGAATCGTACCGAGCATATCGGGTGCGTTCTGCTGAATCGCAAAAATCTCCTGCCCTGGACGGTCGGGGTCAATGTCGCTCAAGCGGAAACGGTCACCGTGACCGATACCCGAGTTCCAAAGCATCTTTCCCGTGTTGTCGAGCGCGTATGCACCATTCATCACTTCGTCACAGCCATCGCCGTCCACGTCGCCAATGCGGATATGGTGGAACTCCGACGGATTGCCGTTGTCCCAGAAGGGGAAGCGGAACAGCTCCCTGAACTCGCCGCCTTCATAGCCGTAAGCGTAAGTAAAGTAGTGATGAACGCCCTTATTGGTACGCACCTGAAACTGGGCCACAATGCTCTGGTGCACGCCGTCCAGAAACGCCGAACCCATCGCAGCCGACATATAGGGATATTCATCATTCATAAAGGCAGACTTGTTGGTGCGTGTATATTCCATATCCCTGTCCTTAGGCATCGTCATGGGGCATACATCCTTCTGTTCGCCCGTCATGCCGTCGATAATGAGCATATAGTGCTGCGGATTCTTCCCTCTATTATAATAAGTATAGTTCACTACGCCGTCGCCGTCAATGTCGGGATTCGATCCGTCGCTGCTCACAGTCTGCATGCCCGACCCCGTGCTGCTGGCTTGCTGGCCATTATAATAAAGGTATTTGCCCATGCACCTGTTCTCTACATCCCACAGACGTGCACCCTCGCACACCTGCACACAGACTTCGCCGCGTCCGTCACCGTCGAAATCGCCTACGGTGACACCGTCGTTCTGACCGCCAAAGGCAAAGAAATGGATTCCAAGATTAACGGTCCACAGGTGCCTGCCGTCACGGGTATAAGCCTCCAAATAGTCACCGCCCAGCTTGTCTGCACCGTGACCCTCATAACCATTCATGTCTTTATGGTTATAAACACGATTGACCACATACTCCATTTCACCGTCTCCGTTCAAATCCACTGGCCAACAGAACTTCGACGTGAACAGCGTGTCTTCACGGTTGACCACAGGCGAACCTGCTCGCTTATAATTCACACGTATTGCTGCATTCGCCCATGAGTTATCGACGAAATGGAAAGGGACGGACAACGCACCTTCCTTTCCATCGGCATCGACCAATGAAACAGCCAACTGACTGCCATAAGGAATGGCACTGAGCTGAGCCTGGTAGTTGTTCCGCAGGATAGGACCCGCCAGCTTCACATAGCTGCCTGCGCCCGTGCGATCTACATAGAGATTGTACTTTGCATCCTCTGGCTCTTGCGCCAGACGACGCCATGTTACGGTCACTTTACTGTCACGCTGGGCTGCGATTACACCGCGACCCAAAGACATTTGCTGACGTTGCGCCAAGCCCCTTGCGGGAGTCAGTGCCAACGCCAGCAAACCAAGAATAGGTAATAGGTTAGATTTCATTGACAAAGTATTTAATAATTGGTTTATTTTTGTTTTTCGCTGTGCAAAGGTAGATGTTTTGCACAGCGAAAAGGGTAAAAAACTTAACAAAAAAGTGTAAAATCGTACCAAAAACGCAAAACTTTCAATTTTGATACATAAAAAACGAAGTGAATGCCCTTCAAAAAAAATCAACTGTGACCGTTCAGTTTTATGTACAGAGGTACATCATCGAATGAACAAGAGTTAAGTTTTGAATTGACAAGTGCCGTGTTTTGAATTGACAACAGCAAAGTTTCGTCTTTTTAATCATGAAACGTTCACTTTTTATTTCATCATTTTTACATCATCACAACTTCTTTTTCGGTGGCAGCAGAAAGGAGAGTGCTAACACACAGACACGAAAAAGCACAGCCGTGTCTCCTGCGAATAAGCGACTGAAGGGGTATGCTCATTTCAATGAGCACAAGGCGTTTTTTTGCAAAAAACCATCAAAAGGAAGTATAAAAAGAGGGAAAAGATGCGATTTTAGGAAAACAGAATGGGCTGAATGAAAGTTTTTTGGTATATTTGCGCAGATTTTAACCGGAATCTGAGACAGGCATGAGATACAGGAAGTGGGCTTTGATGCTATGGATGCTGTCGCTGATGACCATCTGTCACGCAGCTATTCAGGGGTTTCGCTGCACGGGGTTGCCTAATCAGGCACAGTTGCCCGTGCCGCAGGTAGGTTTTGTATTGCAAGACCAAGCGGGCTACATGTGGTACGGAACACAGGGCGGCGGCGTGTGCCGTGATGACGGCTATCAGGTGCGCACGTTCAACAGCAACCAACAAGGTTGCAAGGACATCGAAAATGACGAGGTGACGGCACTGGCAGAAGACCCCCTAAAAGGGCGCATCTGGGTGGGAACGCGCAGCGGCCTGTATTACATCGACCAGCAGGACGGCAGCGTTCACAACATCACCCTGGAAGAGACACGGCACAAGAAGATTCATTGCATGGCGGTGAGAAAGGACGGTAGCCTGTGGTTCGGCGTGGAACGCAAAGTGGTGTTACTGTCACCCGAACTTAAGGTGCTAAAGAGCTTCTCCATCGGAGACAATCCACGCGAAGAACCCAAGAGCATGATGATAGACCACGAGGGCACGCTCTGGGTGTGCATCCTGCGCGGCGGACTGCGGGCTGTCGGCAAGGATTGCAAAAAACTGGAGGTGAAGCCGTGGACGCTGGACGCCGCAGCCCATTACATGGTGGAGGACACCCTGCACCAGTGTTACTGGGTTGGCACATGGGGCAAGGGCGTAGTGAGCTACCCTGATATGCACTTGCACCCCGCCACATTGCACACAGAGGACACCAGCCTGTTTGACAGCAAAGTGAACAACATGGTCATTGACTACGCGAACCAACTGCTCTGGACTTCTACGGCAAGCAACCTGTTTGCCTATTGTATAATGTCGGTATTCGGCATTGACAACCACCGCATTAATACGCTACTGCCGATGGAGACTGCGAATTTCATGTCGCAGGAAAAGAAGGTCATTGGCAACCTGTTTCTGGATAGATTTAATAATGTGTGGGTGCCTGGAAGTATGCCGCACACATTCATCGTTTCACCCATCGGTGGATGGGGTGATATTCGCCGCGACCCTGTTCAGGCAATGGAACAGCAGATTGGTTACAAGGTGATGGTCAGCCGCATCATTCGCGAAGGGGAACTTTACTGGATTTACCAAGACCGCATACGGCTTTCCCTCTACAACAGCCGCACAGGCAAGCTTTCTTTCATGGCAAACGAAGCGCAGCCCAAAGCACAGAGCACGAACAAGGCACTCTGTCGGCGATGGGACGCCAAGGGGGTATGGACGTGCAGCGGGCACAAACTGCTGCAGGCATGGAACGAAGGCGGAACAATACAGTGGAAGGAGTTGACCAACGTGCAGTTGCCCAACTATATCTCTGCCCTCAACGACGTGGGCAATGGACAATTGCTAATCGGCACAGAGAAACAGGTGTACTGCTATGATTACCGGCATCAGACCCTGAAAGCTTTGACGGACTCCATCGGCATTGTGCAGAGTGTAGGCTACGATGACAAAGGCAAGCTGCAATACACCCTGCGTGCAGGTCAGCATCTGCCCATTACCGACTCCTTCGGACACGTTTGGCAACTCACGGAAACCAGCCTCACGGAAACCAATCCACGAACAGGTGCTTCACGCACAATACGGCCTACGGATTCCGATGTGCAGATGGAGCATTTCACCGATTTCTGCCTGGCGGATGACAGCATTTGTCTGGGCGGCATCGGGGCTATCTGCATCGTTGGTCACAGCCCTGCACTGGACAAGCCGCAGGGGCGTACCGACTCCATCGTGCTGACGGACAACATTCACTTGAGCACCCTCAATCCGCTCTATGCACACACCACGCGCTTTGCTTATCGCGGTTCTTCTTCCGACAAGTGGATTTATCTGGAGCCAGGCAACAACACCATAGACCCCAGCACCCTGCACCACAACACGCAGACCATCGAAGTGATGGCTACCGACCCCTTCGGACGGTGGAGCCAACCGCAAGTGCTCCCATTTACACACCCCCACGACGGCAATAGCTACCATGGGCTTTGGCTACTCCTTGTACCGCTCTTGGGTTTAGGGTGGTGGTGGATGAGAAAGAGGGGGGCTCGCCCTGCTGAGACTTTGCCCGACCCGCCCAGCGGGGATGATGGAGACGGGGCGGTTGCTGCTGACCCTCGCCCCCTTGCTGAGGGAGATGGAGCAGATGTTTCTCCTTTCCTTGTTCAAGTGATAGGTCTTATTCAGAAGAATCTGGATAATCCTGCTTATGACATAGCGTGTCTGTGTACTGACATGGCGGTAAGTCGCATGAATTTGTATCGCAAGTTTCAAGCAGTCACTCAGCAAACACCATCCGAATTTATTCGAAGCATCCGTCTGAAGCACGGAGCGGAATTGCTGCAAAGCACTGAGCAGTCGGTAAGCGAAGTGGCATACGCTGTAGGTTTCACCTCGCCGCAGTATTTCATCAAGTGCTTCAAGGAAGAATATGGTGAAACGCCCAAGAAATTCAGACAGCAGAATGGTGCTGCGCAAAAATAATTATTCCCTCGCTGTCGCAGCGAAGGAATAATCAGATGAATGTTTAATGTTATTTAGGGAATGGACTCGAACCTCACGGTTCGTTGGGGGTGTTTCAAGGAGAAAAATTTGGGGACAACTCCTTGAAACTGTCCAATTGCATAATAACAATTGAAAAGATGCTCGTGGCCATGACGCCAATCATACTTTATCACTAAACCACAACCGACAAGGCTTGACGAGCTCTAATCAAAAGTCAATGCTTGTTAAATCAATGTAGCTATGAAAAAAGTTCTATCTTCTTTTGCAAGGGCAAAGGTATAACTTTTTTTCCAAACCACCGCAATTTTTCAACTTTTTTTTGCATCTATGCGCAGTATTTGAAAGTTTTTTGGAGAAAAAAGACGAACCTTTTCGTCAAGCATAACGAATGGTTCGTCTTTGAAATGAAAGGGATGAAGCTTTGTTAACAGGGGCGCTGCTTCGGCAAATGGAACACATCCTGCACTTCTTTCATGGCAGCAGCGGTCATGCCGTCGGGTTCGCTGCCCATGTTACGGGCACACATATAGATGTTGGCTGCTTTGCAGAGCACGTCGGTTTGGTCGAAAGCATCCATGATGTCAGTGCCGACGGCAACGGTGCCATGCTTCTCCCAAAGCACTACGTCGTGTGTTTTGATTTGTTCGAGGGTAGCTTCTGCCAATTCAACACTGGATGGCAATGCGTAGGGTACAATGCCGATGCCAAGCGGAGCAAAAGCAAGTGTTTCGGGAATCATGGACCAAAGTACACGAGTCATTTCATCGCCACGGAGGAATCGCTGGATGTGTGACATGGCCACGAGTTCGATAGGATGGGTGTGGAGTGTAGCTTTGTAGCAAGAACCTGTTTCCAAAAGATAGTTCTGCAAGGCAAGGTGCGTAGGCAATTCGCTTGTGGGCACAACAGGTTCGTCTGCTATGATTTCGTAATTGGCGCAGTCATCACAGATGCGGACAATGCTTCCGTTCTGCATAGGAAATTTTGCCAGGTCACGCATACGTTTGCCTGTGCCTTTACAGTAGAAATATTTGCCTTTGAGTTGTGGCAAGGTCATGCCGATTGGCTTCACAGGCGTAATGGCAGACATAGCCTTACATTCGTCATCCATAAACTCGGTGACGTTCACGGTGATGTTGCCACCGTTGCGCTCTGCCCATCCTTTCTGCCAAAGGTATCCTGTGACCTCTGCAATCTGGTCAACCACGGCCCTTAAGCCTGGGCGACCATCTAATATACTTTTCATGTTTTTTCGTTTTTGAGTTATATCAAACTAATTATTAAATATTATCTCCATAACGCTCTTGGGTAATTTGCTCCAATGACTTGCCACGGGTGTTTGGCATACCCAGCAGACCAACGACCAAAGAGATGAGCAACAGAGCTACCATGCAGTAGGCGGCCAGTGTGAAACCTTCGCCATTGTCACCATAAATATAGGTAAAGACGAGCCCCCAGACAGCAGACAGACCACGAACAATGAAGAACATCAGTCCCTGAGCACCTGCACGGAACTTGGCAGGGAACAGTTCACTGCCCCACAGCGCATAGAACACCTGCACAGAACTACCATTGTTCACACCCCACAAGATGGTGAACAGCCAAATGCCCGCAATGGTCGATACGCCGCCACCAATGATGAGAATCCATGCAGTGAGCGCAGCTGCCAAACCAAACACATAGAAGAAGCGGTGAGCCACCTTATCTACAAAAAAGGAGATTATCAAGGTAGTGACAACCACAAAGACCCAGCTTACACAACTCAGCATGTTAGCCGTTTCATTGCTCAAACCGCCAGCCGTTTCGTAAATGTGAGGCATAAAGAAACCCATGACCGAAGCCACAAGATTCCACGTCAGATAGATAGCAGCCAGATAAGCCACCGTCTTGACAGCAATCTTATTGGTAAACAGCAGCTTGATATTATCAACAATACCACTCTTATCTTTTGCCTTGTTGGCTGTAAATTCTGCACTCTCCTGCAACTGTCGCTGAAGGTTCCAAGCAATAAAGGCTACAACGAAGAGGGTCAGAAACACAACCCGCGAGCTAAACACCTCAACGGCAGCCTGTGCAGCATTTTCACCAACAAAGCTGTGCGCCAACGATTCAACGGGTGCATAGAGGTAACCACCAGGAGCAAACAACATGCCGAACAGCAGAATGCACATCGGACCGATGCCCCATGACATCTGCGAAATGCAGATATTGCGTCCACGATTGTTCACCTCCGAACTTTCCGAAATATAAGTCCAGGAGGCTGGCACACCGATGCCGACAGAAATGCCTGTCACAAGGAAACCGCAGAGCAGCATCGGGAAGTTGACCGTGCACATGATAATCAGCACACCCAGCATATAGACCAGCAGGTTGTAAGTAAAGATGAACTTACGTCCAAATTTGTCGGCCAGGAAGCCGCCGATGATGGCACCGATGGCTGCACCCAGCGCATTCGCACTTAGAGCATTGAGCCATCCAAGATGCATTTCAGTAAGTCCCAGGTAGTTCTGCCACAGCGTCACACCACTGGCACCAGCCACGATAGCTCCTGCATCCAAATAATTATTGAGCGAAACCGCAAGGGTGCTCTTCAAAGAACTTGACTTTGCCATATTCGTCATTGAGTTACGTCATCTGCAAACTACGTCGCATTCAATATTGAAAATCTTCGCCACCTTCAGGATGGTGTCGATATGACGACCCACGGCTGCAGCCATGTGGTGGGTAGGTCCTGCTTCGCTCCACTTGTTGACAAATTCGCGGCATGGAAGCGAGAATTTGGTCCGCATATTGGTATCTCCAAACATGAAGATAGGTCCTTCTTCATTGACACCTTCCGCAACCACAAACTTGAACACGCCATTCGCATCTTGCGTGATAGCCAAGTAAGTGACTGGGCCTGTAGGTGGATAGAACTGAGTGAGGTAGCCACCACCGGTCTTGCCATGGAACACGGGCACAATCTTCATCGTAGGCTTGTGAGCTTGCGAAATGTCAAAATCACCCGACCCCGAATGGCCGATGATGCAGATATCCTTGGGAAAATCGATGCTGTACATTTCGGCGAGTGTACCTGTACCGCTGATAGTCTTCAGTATGGACATGGCCATTGCCACTTTCATGTCGCCCTCAACGGCGCAAGCTGTGTGTTGCTTGATAAGCATGGAGAAGGCAGGAATCAGCATAGAGTCGAGCTTGCCGGCTACACCCTGGGCAAAGCCTGCATAATGAGATGCAATCATACCCAATTTCTCATCCTTCACCCACTGTTCGAAGGCTACGACATATTTAGCCATGTCCCAAACCTTCTCAATGGTTCCGCCACCTTCAATCTCGAAAGTGTCAAGGATGTCTTGTGCCTTGGAACGAATAGCCTCTTCATCGGTAATATTGTCAGCAATAGCCCACATCTGTTCCCAATCAAACTGCTTGGTGTAAACAAACATACGATGGTAGAGGTTGGTCTCATCGATATAGAGATCCATCATGCCAGGATACGGACGGCCTATCTGAGCAATATTGGTGTCGCGGAAACGGCGACGCACCTGGGCAGCACGGCACCAGTCCTCTATTTCGGCCTGTACACCTGGGTCGCCGCCCTCGACAACACCTGTAATCACAGCCGAGCGCTTGCCTGCACGGTTAAGGTCGGCCACCATTTCACCGATGGCACCACAAGCATACAATTCGCCCAGCCAAGTGGGGATATCGGTCTTAGCGTAATCGGGAGCCAGTTTCTTCTGTACATTCACAATTACAACAGGAACATCTATGTCGCGAACAGCAGGCAACATATTATAAGATGTGCAGTAGGTCAACATCTGCAGGATGACAAGGTCAACATCTGCAGCACGGAATTTATCTCCGACAGTCTGCGACTGCTCTTTGGTTGTCACCATGCCGCCGTCAATGAGTTCAACGGTGCAGGGAAGGGTTTTCTTAAAAGCCTCATACTGCGCCTGAAACTCAAGCACGAGGGATGGAAACTGTGGAAGGTATGCACCGAGTGCAATGGAAAAGACACCCACACGTGCCTTTGTCTCAACTAATGGTTTTGCCATAATTTTGCTTGTTATTGGTTAGTTAGTTTTTGTTATTTCAAGATAACGCTGATAAGCAGCATCCCATGCGTCACTGTCTTGTGGCTGATAGGTCTTCATCTCGATGCTGTTGGCAATGATGCGACGCATTTCGAACAGATCGCCCACCACTCCTGCAGCCTTGGCTTGCAGCATGATGTTTCCAATGGCAGTACCTTCGATAGGACCTGTCACCACCTCCAATCCTGTGCTATTAGCAGCAAACTGCATAAGGAACTGGTTCCACACACCACCGCCGATGACGTGCAAACGCTCGATGGGGAACGGAGCCAAATCCTTCAGATAGCCAATGACCTGGCGGTAGCGCATGGCAAGACTTTCAAAGATGCAACGGGCTATCTCCTGATGCGTTTCGGGCACAGGCTGACCCGTCTTTCGGCAATAATTTTGAATAGCCTCAATCATGCTGGCGGGGTTGGCAAAGTCGGGAGCATCGGGGAAAATGAACGAGCGGAAGGGAGGTGCCTCCATGGCACTGGCATTAAGTTCATTCACATTGGCTGGTGCATCCTTAAATTCCTTGCGGCTACGTTCTAAAAGCCACATACCGCAGATGTTTTTTAGGAAGCGGGTTGTGCCTTCGACACCACCTTCATTCGTGAAGTTATACTCAAAACTCTTCTTCGAAATGATGGCATCCTTCGTCTCGATGCCCAGCAGCGACCACGTGCCACAACTGAGATAGGCAAACCTTTCGTTCTGAGCGGGAACGGCAGCCACAGCCGCACCCGTGTCGTGACCAGCCACAGCCACTACAGGGACAGCACCCAGCCCCGTCATCTGCTGCACTTCGGGCGTAAGCACCCCTACCCTGTCCGACGGATTGACATACCTGCCAAACTGACTTTCCTTCAAGCCGATGACCTCAATGAGTTCGGGGTCAATCTTCTTGGTGCGGGGGTCAAGCATCTGACTGGTCGAAAGGATGGTGTATTCACACACCGCCTCACCCGTCAGCATATACATCAGAGCATCAGGCACAAACAGAATCTTGTCGGCAACCTCCAGTGCAGAATCCTTATTCTTGCGCAGCGTACTGAGTTGGAAGAGGGAGTTGAACTGCATAAACTGGATGCCCGTCTTCTTATAAACCTTCTCCTTCGAAATCAGTTTGAAATACTCCTCCATGGCATGGTCTGTGTGCGGATCACGATAGCAATACGGATTGCGAAGCACACCGCCGTCCTTGCCGATGCAGACAAAATCCACACCCCAGGTGTCAATGCCGATGGAAGCAATTTCAATCTGCTCCTCGGCCACCACCTTCAAACCACGGATAATTTCGTTATACAGGGCATAGATATCCCAAAAGAAATGTCCTCCCGTCTGAATGATGGGATTGGAGAAACGCGTCAGCTCACGCTGCTCCAATTTGCCGCCCACGATGCTACCCAAAATGGTACGTCCACTGGTAGCACCCAAGTCAACAGCAAAAAAGTTTATTGATTGCATAGGGTTTTTGATCGTATTACTTCTTAATCTTATACATACAGAATGTGCGGGCAGGAACAACCACATCTTCTACAGGCGTGTTGAAAGTAGTCTTTCCCGTCATCGGCACCACCTTAATGGGGTCGTCAAACGTGTTTTCCGCCACCAAGTCATAACTGTGGAACACCGTGTATTTACCTTCGTGCTTACCCTTCATGCCCTTCAGGTTCAACGAAACAGGCTGGTCGTTATCACTGGTATTGACAACCTTTACAATGATTTCGTCCGTATTCTTGTCATACACCGCACTGGCAAACAAACCGTCCTGGTCAGGATTGCCAGCCACAGGCTTGCCCCTCATCGTCAGCTGAACCACATTCGTACCCTTGTTCAGCGAATAAAGCTGCTGCACATAGTAAGAAGAAGAATTGAACGAGCGCAGATTGTCATACCAAATGGCATCGGGTCTCCACTGCCAGCCCTCCACATGCGCAAACAACGGAGCGTATGTTGCCATCTCCACCACGTCGGCATTGCGCTCCAGACCCGTCATGAAGGCAGCCTCCATCAGGGCAGCATTGAAGTGGTTCCACTTCTTGCCCTTTCCGTGGCAAGCATATTCACCAGCAAACACCTTTGGAGCACCCTTGCCACGCTTGTAGTTGTCGTAGCGATTGCCACTCTTCAGGAACCAGTCCTCGTTGCGATAGAAATGCTCGTCGTACAGGTCCACCTTCAGTTCGCTCATCTTCGGCTGCAGCATGTCAAACTTGTCGCCCTCAGAGTCTGGTCCCGTCGTACCGATATACTTGATTTCGGGGTGAACCTTGCGCACAGCATCGAGGAAAATCTTTAGGCGCTTCGTGAACACAGGATTATCCTTGTAGTCCCACTGCTCGTTGCCAATGCCCACATACTTCAGGTTGAACGGAGCAGGGTGCCCCATGTCGGCACGCAACTTAGCCCACTGGTTCTTGGCAGGGTCGCCGTTGGCAAACTCGATGAGGTCAATCACATCGTCAATGTAAGGCTGCAACTGGTCAATGGGCACATGCACCTCGTCCTCCTTCTTTCCGCGCGTAATGTCATTCTGGAACTGGCACGACAGCCCCACACTCAGCACAGGCAGCGGTTCAGCACCAATTTCTTCGGACAACTGGAAGAACTCGAAGAAGCCCAGGCCGTAGCTCTGATAATAATCTGGGAAATACCGATGCGTAAACGTGTAATGCCAGCGGTTCTCGTTCAGCGGACGATTTTCCACAGGGCCCACCGAATTTTTCCACTGATAGCGCGTAGCCAGGTCAGTGCCCTCCACGATGCAGCCGCCAGGGAAGCGGAACACGCCAGGCTTCAGCTGTTCCAGCGCTTCAGCCAAATCGCGGCGCATACCATTTTCGTGTCCCTTGTAAGTATTTACAGGGAAGAGGCTCACGTGCTCCAAATCGGTGGTCACCTTCGAGTCGCCCCACACGCGCAGATGCGCCCTGGCAAAAGTCCTCGCAGGCCTGATTGTGGCCGTGTACTTCTTCCACTCCTTGCCGCTTACCTCCACACTGGCATTGCCCAATTTCTGGTCATCGCCCATCGTGGCATTATCCACCAAGTCAATCCACAGCTTAGCCTTGCCGCCATCGGGCACACGAGCCCAGACAGAGAAGCGGTAATCCTCGCCGCCCTTCACGCCCATGCCGAAGAAGCCACGATTCTCAATCATGGTGTACTTGTCAGTATGTCCCGACGGAGCCAGACGCACATAGTGCGGATTCCGCTTGAAGGGACCGTCGTCCTTCAGCGTCACCTTTCCAGAAATGTCCCATCCGGCAAAATGATTCGGAAATTCAAACGAGCGGTTCATCACCAGTTCAGCGTAAAGACCGCCATCGGCAGCATAATTGATGTCCTCAAAAAAGATGCCATACATGGTTGAGGGAATCGGCGCACCCAGCTTCTGCGTATTGATGTCGAGCGTGTGAGTTTGCGCCGTCATGCCAGCCGTCACCACCAGTGACGCCAGCATCGCATTAAATCTTTTCATTTGAAAATGTCAAGGTATTAAAGGGTTAATATTAGGGTTTGATGCCGCAAAGATACAAACAAACCTTCACAATGCAAAGAGAAAGTGAAAGTTTTTCTGAAAAAACACATTTTCTGTGGGAAAGTTTTCATGTTAGAACAGCAGTGCAGTGCCACGGAGATGACACTGAACTGCTTATTTTTTTCATCTGAACAGATTTCGGTGCATCTTGCAAGATGAAGATTGTGAAGAGGCCGTAATCTTTCTTTTTGCGAGGATTTGTTTGGTCGTGTTGGAATGATTCCGTATCTTTGCGGTCAGAATGAATGCATCATCATGGGCTATTTTATTTTGTTTTTCAGTTTGTGCACCATCGCTGTTTTTGTTTATAGCTGGCTGCAGAATCATCTTTCCGAGAATGGTGACCGCGTGTATTACATCGGTGACTGTAGGGATGCTCCTGGCTATGCAGACAGGGGAAAGTCTAAAGGGTGCAGTCCTTTGGTTTTTGCATTTATTTTCATTCTTGCTCTTTTTATTTTGCTGCAGTAATGTCCTACCCTTTATCTATAGTGATGACGAAACCTTGCTGTTGTCAAATCGGAACACAGCACTTATCGTTTCAGAACTTAACTCCTGTTTAATCGGTTATTTACCGAAGCAAACAAAAATCCGAAAAACTACGGACAGACAGGACGAACACATCGCCCTCTGCATCGGCTGCCGGTGCGATAGTCGATGTAGATATCCCAGTTGCTTATGCGCCAGTTATACGAGAAAGTCATGTACCACGCCATGGACGATTCGAAGCCTCCGAGCGAATTGGTCCAGCCTTCTCCATCATACGAACCTATACGACCGAGCGTCTCACTATAGTAGGAACGTGTTGCGGGCAGGAAGATGGAGCGACCATTGGGACCTTTCACGATAAATCCGCCTGGACTCAAACCCAACCAGGTGCATTGTTTTATCAGTTCGTCCACTTCTTTGGATGTGGGCATTCGCCAGGAGCCGCCCCAGTTTACATGGGCTGCATCGTCTTCGGGGTCGAGAATGGTCTTGTTGTCAACAGTACCGTTATGGGCGTTGTTGTTGTATTATGTCAAAGTCCCCGAATTGCCTTCGCACAATTTGTAGCTTTTCCAAGTATATTGTGTCTTTGGTTCGGTTTCTCCCCATTCAAAGAAGTCGCCATAGTCGTCATGGTGTCTGCACCGATGTTGGTTTCTGCTCACATCACGGAGAGACCGAGATCAACAAAACGGTGACCAGATTCTATGTTTGAACCATTGCCATAAACTTTCTCACCAGTCAGATAGCCATTGATGAGCAGGGTGATGTCCTCCACATCCAGTTGTTTGTTGTGGTTCAAGTCACCGTTACATTTGTAGTCAGCACGGTTGCTGCCAGCAACAACAGGGAAGCGTAAACTTTCTTCATGAATATCATTTTTGGGGTGTGCAAATGTAGTAATTACAATTCTTTCTGCAAAACTTTTCGTGGAAAAACCTTCCTTTCCCTCAACAGTTTCTGCTTCCGATGTTTGGATATTCTGGAAAGAACCCGTAAATTTGCAGCATGAATCTGCGTAACCAACAAATTCTGCATATCGCCCTGCCGAGCATCGTGAGCAATATCACGGTGCCATTGTTGGGACTGATAGATGTGGCCATCACGGGACACATCGGGGATGCTGCATATATTGGAGCCATCGCCGTGGGAGGCATGTTATTCAACATTATTTACTGGATGTTTGCCTTCCTGCGAATGGGCACCAGTGGCATGACAGCACAGGCCAGGGGGCGGCGCGATTTTGACGAAGTGGTAAAGTTACTGGTCAGAAGCGTGGGGCTTGCATTGGGCATTTCGCTGGTATTGCTCGTTCTGTCGCCTATCATTCAGGATGTAGCCCTGAACATTATTGCGCCAGGGGCAGAAGTTGAACATTTAGCTTCGTTGTATTTCAACATCTGCATCTGGGGCGCACCAGCCTCGTTGGGGCTATTTGCCCTAAATGGTTGGTTCATAGGAATGCAGAATTCCAAGACACCGATGGCGATTGCCATCAGCCAGAACATTCTGAACATCGTGGCCAGCTTGTTTCTCGTCTTCGGACTGGGCATGAAAATTGAAGGTATTGCCCTGGGTACAGCCATTGCACAATGGGGTGGATTCGGGGCAGCAGTGGTATTACTGCTGAAATATTATGCAAGGCTATGGAAACACGGATGGCCCCAAAGCATCTGGAATGTGGCGGCCATTCTGCAATTCTTCAATGTGAACAAGGATATTTTCCTGCGCACTTTGTGCCTCATCTTCGTCCATTTCTTTTTCATTGCAGCTGGAGCCAAACAGGGTGACACAGAACTGGCAGTCAACACGTTGCTGATGCAATTCTTCACACTCTATTCATATTTTATGGACGGTTTCGCCTTTGCGGGAGAAGCCCTTGCAGGGAAAGCTGTCGGTGCTCAGAATTTACGAATCTATCACAGCGTCGTGAAGCATCTTTTCGGCTGGGGGGTAGCAATGGCTGGGATTTTCACTTTTCTCTACTTCGCAGCAGGACCATGGTTTCTCCGCTTGCTGACTGACGATGCATCTGTTGTCCAGACAGCTGCCACCTATCAACCCTGGACCTTATTACTTCCCCTTTGCGGCATGGCAGCATTTATCTGGGACGGCATCTACATTGGAGCCACCGCCACACATTATATGTTACTAAGCATGGTTGTAAGCATGGCCCTTTTCTTTGGTTTATGCCAGCTACTTATTCCTCCCCTCGCCAACCACGGCTTGTGGATTGCTTTCCTTTGCTACCTTGCCATGCGGGGTGCAGTACAGACATTGACAAGAAAACAGATTATCAAAAAATAGAAAAAAGAATTATGGCAAGCAATGCTGATTTTGTGAAATACATCGCTGAACAATGCGCCGAAGCTGGTGAAATCATGACTAAAAAGATGTTCGGTGACTATGCGATTTATTGCAACGGAAAGATTTTCGGCCTCATCTGTGACGACCGTTTCTACATCAAGCCTACCACAGCTGGGCGCAAACTACTCCGCGAGGTTGTGCTTCGTCCACCCTATGAGGGTGCCAAAGATTACTTCTACATTACTGACGTGGACGACCATGCCTACCTTTCCCAACTGGTTCGCGCCACATACGCCGAACTGCCTGCACCCAAGAAGAAAAAGCCTCAGTCGTCACTTGCATCGAAAACTTCTGGCGGAAAGCGCAATTCATCCTCTGGGTCATCCCTGTAATCCTCATAATGATCCTGATAATAATCTGGGTCGTTATGTTCCTCTGTAGATGACCGTGCTGACTCTGCCCATATCCGCCGTTCTATCTCTTTGGCCGTAGCAGAGTCCACGGCATAATGACTGTCAGGCACAGCAGCATTTCCTTTCACACTTTCCATCCGCTGCCGCCACTTTTCCCAACGCTCGTTACGCACTCTCTCATCTTTCCGATGCTGCTCATTCACCCACCACAACAACATGCCCATAAAGCCAAAAGCCACAAGCAAATAAAGACAACCAAAGTTAGTGTTCTTTTGCATAAAAATCCGCCATCATCATTTACCCTTACGCAACAAACATAATTTATTCCTGTAGTTCATATTCTCCACATTATTGTTATTTTGTATATTAAGAGGTGGATTATATACATTGATAAGCTCCTTTTCTTCTTCTTTATAGTTTGGATTTTCCATATACAGCACAATTAAATTCTCAACCATCCAATCTGTTATTTTCGTTTCATCTTCCGACTTAAACTTTGTTTTACCATTGTCTTTCTTATCGCGTGGTATAAAATCAAACCCTCGCAAACTACCCAATGATTTACGTAATGTCGATTTGCCGGCATTATCACCAAAATGAATTTCTATTATCCGCTTATTCAAATTGCTCTTGCTAATACCTGTATATAAAACATTATATTCTACACCTTCATAAACAATCGTTTTATATACAGGTTTTTCTTCTATTTGAGGCTGAAGCAAATCTACTCCTTGACGCAACAAAAAAATATAGTTGCCAGCACAAGAAGGAAGTGAAGTCGGCTCTTGAGGATTCCACATTTTTAATTCTGATTTTCTTCCACATCCAAACATATTCCAAAACATAACATTAGCCCTCCATTACATACAAGTCAAAATTTTTCCCCATTCGAATCACCAAATTTTTGCCACTTGCCAATTGTTTAAAAGTATCACTTCTGTCCAAGACATCTTTTAAATCTCTTGCTACAGCGGTTCCTTTTTTTGTTGGGACATTTACTCCTTTTATGTCAAGGCGGAAATTATACCCTGATTTATTTCTATTGCCCACACTATAAAAGGATTCTTTGTTTAACACCTTTTCATCACCTCCTTTTTTAATGGCTTCTAAAATCCAAGGAAGATTATCTTCCCAAATTTTCACATACAATTCTTTTTTCATAAATTTAAATTGTTTTTGTTGATAATTATTTATTGATTACGCCTCAATGCTTCTTCGTACACCTCTCTCACTCTTTGCCGAAGTGATTGCGGCTTTATCACAGTTAATGAACGACTACGCGAAAGCAGTGCCATCACAAAATCGTTAGTTATTCGCGGGGGCGGAGAGAGATGCGAAATTCATCAGGCGTATCGACCAATATCTTTTGAGAATGATGCAAAGGGACTGATTTTAAGAAATACCCATCAAGTGCATCGTAAGAAAGTTCAATTTCTTCTGGCAGGGTCTTCCGGATTGTTCCAAATGCCATAGCAATCACGAAAAAGACTTTTCACATCTATACTTTCATCACGAACAAAAGGCCTGTCTTTGTGTATCTGCAAATTTTAAATGCGGTCTATTCCAAAACTTTTCAATTGTCCATCTTCTTTTGTCAACAAATACCAACGCTGGTTTATTTCTCAGTTTGTCTATTGTCAACAAGTATCTAATCAATGTTTCTATCGGTTTCATCAGCCCACGCGTTTTTGCTGCAAAGATAAGTCTTCTGAACGACAAAAGATGTCGCAGGGCAAAAAAATCCACTTTTTTTTGTTTTTTTAAAAGAAAAGGTTGTACCTTTGCGGCAGAAAAGAAGACCCCCTCTAACTCCCCCTCTAGGGGGAGGATAGTAAATGGTAAATGGTAAATAGTAAATAGTAAATAACGTGATGGAAGGATTCGATTTTAAGGTAGCGCTGTTCGATCTGGACGGCGTGGTACTGGACACGGAAAGCCAGTATTCGGAGTTCTACGGAGCGATAGGCAGGGAGTTTCACCCTGAAACACCCGATTTTGCCCAACGCATCAAGGGTATGACGCTGGAGCAGATTTATGGTGCGTGGTTTGATGGACAGCCCGACGTGCAGGCTGAAATTACGCGCCGGCTGAATGTGTTTGAAGCCAACATGAAGTATAATTACATCGAAGGTTTTCCCACATTCATCCAGGAACTGCGCGCGGCGGGCATCAAGACGGCTATCGTCACAGCCAGCAACGACGAGAAGATGCAGAGCGTGTATCGGGCGCATCCTGAGTTGCTGTCGCTCTTTGACCGCATCCTCACGGCAAAGGATTATGCTGCCAGCAAACCTGCTCCCGACTGCTATCTGCGGGCGGCTGAACTGTTCGGCGCAGACCCTTCGGCGTGCGTGGTGTTTGAAGACAGCATCAATGGGCTGAAGGCTGGACGTGCGGCGGGGGCTTTCGTTGTGGGGCTGACTACCACGAATCCAGAAGAAAAAGTGGCACCGTTGGCAGACATCACCATGGCTGACTTCACGGGGGCTAACCACAGATTACACAGATTTTTCAACTACGAATTTGACGAATTAAACGAATTTTTTTAACCACAGATTACGCAGATTGCTCGAAACCCTCGAAATAGACGACACAAAAATCAAGCCGACGTTGCCCCTGCGGGGAGGCTTAGATTTTGGGGAGTATGTAAGAGGCTCGACGAAGTCATTTTTTTAACAACGGATTGAACGGATTTGGGGGGACTACGAATTTGACGAATTTGGCGAATTTTTAGCTCGACGAAGTCAATTGGACGAACTTTAATCCGTTTAATTTGTTTAATCGTTCCGCAGGAACTTGTTGATAAAAAACATGAAAAATCCATGTAATCTGTGGTAAAATAGTAAATAAAATTATGAAAACTCGGAAATTCCTAATCGGCATTACGCTGTTGGCCTTGCACACAGCGGTTCAGGCACAAAGTCAGCAACTCTTCGACTTCGGCTGGCAATTCACTCCCATGGCTGACGGCAAGGCGTCGAACAGCGTGTTGGTTGATTTGCCCCACGACTGGGACATCTACACGGCTCCAGACCCTGAGACGGGGGCTACGGGCACGGGTGGTGGATGGTTCCCAGGAGGAAAGGGTGAGTACCGAAAGACGTTCAAGACACCCGACAGCGAGGTGGTGAAACTCCATTTCGAGGGTGTCTATCAGAAGGCGGAGGTCTTCATCAACGGAAAGAAGGCTGGACAGCATGCTTATGGCTACACACCTTTCACCGTGGATATTACTTCTTATTTATATAAGGGGAAGAAGCAGGAGAACGAAGTGCTTGTCAAGGTGGACAATAGCACACAACCCAACTGCCGCTGGTATAGTGGTTCGGGCATTTATCGTCATGTGTGGCTGCAAACCATGCCGCTGTTGCACATTGCCGAAAACGGCGTATTCATCACAACTCGTGAGGTTTCTGCAGACAGGGCAACGATGATGGTGGACGTAACGGTGGTGAATGAGTCGGACCGTGATAGGGATGCGATGGTGGTCATCGGCAGCGGACAGATGATGGTTCATGTACCTGCCAAACAAACAAAAAGCATCACAATGTCTTTCTTTGTGAAGAATCCTCAACTGTGGTCACCCGACAGTCCTCGTCTGTATGATGCCAAGGTGGAGCTGAGGGAAGCAGGAAGCCTCATTGACCAACACAACGTGAATTATGGCATCCGCACTTTTTCTTACGATGCCGAACAGGGGTTTGTACTCAACGGCAAACCGATATTGATTAACGGTGCCTGTGTTCACCACGACGACGGTGTGCTGGGTGCCATGGCTTTCGATGCTGCTGAAATCAGGAAGGTACGACTGATGAAGCAGGCTGGTTTCAATCTGATTCGCACATCGCACAATCCCGCAACCCGTGCTTTCATGGATGCTTGTGACTCCATCGGTATGCTGGTCATTGACGAAGCTTTCGACGGATGGCGTACAGCAAAGAATCCATACGACTATGCTACCGTTATCGACTCCTGTTATCGTGAAGATATTCATGCCCTTGTTCTGCGTGACCGCAACCATCCCTGCGTCGTCAGCTGGAGCATTGGCAACGAAGTTATGGAGCGCAAGGACATCGGTGTAGTCACAACGGCACGACGGTTGAAACGAGCCATTCTGGAATGTGATTCTACCCGTCCGGTGACAGAAGCCCTCTGTGCATGGGACAGCGATTGGGAAATCTACGACCCCCATGCCGAAGTGCTTGACATCGTGGGCTACAACTACATGATACATAAGCACAAGACGGACCATCAGCGTGATCCGAAGCGAGTAATGTGGCAAACAGAGAGTTATCCTCGGGATGCGTTCCAAAACTGGGCTAACACGACGGACTATCCCTACATTATCGGCGACATAGTGTGGACTGGGCTTGACTACTTGGGTGAATCTGGCATTGGTCGCTATTATTACAGGGGAGAGCGCGAAGGTGAACATTATGTGGGCGGCGGTCAGCCTGAGTGGCATGGTGCTTACTGCGGCGATGTGGATATTACAGGCTGGCGCAAACCCATTAGCCACTATCGTGAAATGTTGTGGAAGGATGGTCACGACCTCTATATGGCTGTGAAGGAACCCAATGGTTATCATGGAGAAATCAGGGAAACGGCCTGGAGCGTATGGCCGACGTGGGAGTCTTGGAACTGGGAAGGCTGGGAAGGAAAGCCAGTAGAAGTGGAAATCTACACGAAAGCACCTGAAGTAAGCCTTTACCTGAACGACAAACTCGTTGGCAGACAGAAGGTCAACCGCGAGACGAAGTACAAAGCTGTGTTCTCTGTTCCTTACGAAGCGGGAACACTACGGGCCGAAGCCGAAGGAAACAGCGTAACCCTGAGCACGGCTGCCCAGCCTGCACGTTTGCGGCTGACAGCGGACAAATCTTTGCTGAGGGCCGACGGTCAAGACCTTTCGTTCATCACGATTGAAGTGGTGGATAGTTAAGGCCGAGTCTGTCCTGAAGCATCCATCCCCTTCGAAGTGAAGGTCAGCGGACAGGGACAACTGATGGCTGCTGCCAGTGCCGACTTGAAGGATAGCGAACCTTCTACTTCGTCGCGAGTTACAACCTGGAAGGGGCGTGCGCTGATTGTTGTGCGCAGTTCACAGAAAAAGGGTAAGCTACATGTCAATGTCCTGCCCGTCGTGCCTGGAGTGGACTTCACACGCACAACCATCCATATACCGATGCAAGCCGGCGTGAAGAGCATCCTGCCTGCATCTCAGATTGATATTTCTGTCAGGTAAGAGGCTATAGGCCCAAAATCACACCTTCCTTTTTTATACCATCCATCTTGATGGTGAGAGGTTGAGAGAAGCGGACATGGCGCACATGTTCGCTTTCTTCAACGGCTGGCATGGCACCCAACAGGGCTTGCTTGTAGATGCCGTCGCCGAGGAAGTCGTTGACGGTGAAGTAACCCACACCAAAGCTGGTGAGGTTCTGGAAGAAGTGCGTACCCTGGCTGGGTTCGACATGGAAACTTTGCAATCCGGCTTCCACAATGACTTTGGCTGCAGAAATATGAGGCCACTTCACAGGAATGCCCAACCAGGGGTCGCTGCTGCCCCAACGCCCTGGACCGACCAACACATAGTGGTCGCCACGCTGCAGGAAACCTCGGTTGATATGCTCCACTTCGTCGGCAATCAGTTGGTTGTTGGCCGCCGAGAAGTTTTCTGTCTTAATATAAACAATGTCCTGCACATCAGTAATGATACCATGCCCGATGGCATTGTGGCTGCGAATCAGGCAGTCTTCATCAGGAATGAGTCGGATGTCTTCATCAAGCTGAAGCGTATTGTCCACCATCGGACGAATCTGCAACAGATAAAGTTCACCACGCTTGTCGGGATGCAAATCCACCGCCAGTTCTATTTCGACAGGACGCGCCATTTCCTCTTGTCCATAACGCAACACTTTCTGCAAAAGTTCTGACAAGGGAATGACACCATGCTGCAAAACTCCTGCAAAACTGATGATTTTTCGGTTTTTACCCTCATAGAATCCGTCGTAGATGCACTGATCATAGGGGTCAAAAGTGGAGACAATCCACTGCAACGAACCGTCGTTTTCAGCATCTCGCACCGTAACCGTCTTGAGATTAAAAGCATCGTTGACTTGGAACTGGACATTCGAAGTGTTCAAAGGTTCCAATGCATAAAACTTCGTCTGAGTTTCACGCAGAGCAATCTCCATTTCACTCATTTGCAGAATCTTGTCGGGATGAGCAGGACAAACGCGGAGGGAAAGACCGCCGTCAACAATGTATTTGCCCAGTCCAAGAGCCAGCTGAACCACGCCGTCTTCTGCCTTTTCGTCACCAATGGGATAGTAGTTAATGCTGCGGGCCACACCCGAAATGGCAGGATAAAAGCCGCTGGGATAGTCTTGACCAACCACTTCCTGCAAGATAATCGCCATCTTCTCTTGGTCAATCACATTGGAAGTCGCAACCATATAGTCCTTCGAAGCACGGTAGAAGACAGAGGCGTAAACACTCTTAATGGCATTCGACAACATTTCAAGCCGCACATATTTATCCTCGACAAAAGGAATCATGTACGTGGAATAAATACCGGCAAAAGGCTGATAGTGACTGTCTTCAAGCAACGACGAAGAACGGATGGCCAACGGGGCATGAACCACATCGCTGAAGGACATGAGGTCGTCAGCCAGATTCTCCGGCAAACGAGCATGAAGGAAATACTGCAAAATTTCCTCATCAGGCATATCACTCAATGCCACTTCATACAGACCATTGTTTTCCATAAACTGGTCGAAAATATCCGTACAAAGCACCACCGTCTTGGGAATCATCACATGAACATTGGGATAATCGTTCAAATCTGTACGCCGCTTGATGATGTTGTCAAGAAAAGCCAAGCCACGTCCCTTGCCCCCCAACGAACCTTCTCCGATGCGGGCAAACTGACTGTAAGCATCGTAGCGGTCACGGTGGAAGATGGCTACCACACCTTGGTTTTTCATGCGGCGATAAGTGACGATAGCGTCAAAAATGTACTGACGGTGACGGTCCACATCGCTCAACTTGTCCCATGTTATCTTCTTCAGAAACTCCGAAATGGGGAAAAGTGCACGGCTACTGAGCCAACGGCTTACGTTGTTACGCATCAGATGGTATTGCAAAGACTCCGCAGGAATCTTGAAGATGTTTTCGTGCAATTCCCTCAGATTGTGCACTCTAATCAGTTCACGCATAGAATTGGGGTCACGAAAGACAAAGTCGCCAAAACCGAAATGCTTCGTCAGCACCTTTTTCAAGTCGTGGTCTATCTTCTTCGAATTTTTGTCAATAAAAGCAGCACGACACTTGTCAGCATACTCCTTACGCCCTGTTTCGTTGCTGTTCAGCACCAGCGGCACGTATTGATCCACATTGCGGATGGCTTGCAACAATTTGTAGCCAGCCAATTCATCCTTCTCCGTATCCCCATCATGGATGGGGTAACGGCAATCGCTGATGACACCCAGCACATTGTCGCTGTAGCGGCTATAAAGTTCCCAAGCCTCATCGTAGTTTCGAGCCAACACAATCTTTGGACGACCACGCATTCGCAGCATTTCCAACTGAGAGTTCAATGCTTCTGTGGCAAATTCCAAACTCTGTTGCAGCACAAATTTATACAGATAAGGCAGTATGGATGAATAATGACGGATGCCATCTTCCACCAGCAAAATCATCTGCACACCTGCTTTCAAGTCGTGGTCCAGATTCATCTTGTCCTCTATCAACTTGATGATACTCAGCAGTAAGTCAGTATTTCCCAGCCAACAGAATACATATTCAAACGCACTCAAATCCTCGTTTTGCATTCGCTTAGTAATGCCGTGAGAGAAAGGTGTCAGCACCACAATGGGAATGTTTGGCAATTGTGTCTTCACATCTCGGGCAATGTCAAACACATCGTTGTTGTCCGTTCCTGGCATACAGATGATGAGGTTGAAAGCATATTGCTCCAGCAGATTCTTTACATCTTCCTGTCGCGAGGCACGAAAGAAGCGCGGCGGATAGCGTAAGCCCAACTTGGCATATTCATCAAAAATCTTTTCATCCACACGTCCATCGTCCTCCAGCATGAAGGCATCGTATGGGTTAGCTATAATCAGCACGTTGAAGATGCGCCGCTGCATCAGGTCAACAAAGCTGGTGTCTCGCAGTTGTAGGTTGGTTGTCATATATTTATTGTTATTTTTCTTTTTTACAAAAATCCACTTTCATCAGCCCCAGCCCAATGGCCGCCCAGAAGATTTCCCTCACTCGGCAGATGATGGAGATGAACAAGCCCAGTCCGCTGGTCATGCCAAGCTGACTGACAGACAAGGCAAAACCACCTTCACGTCCGCCCAACTGTAGGGGCAGAAAACCTAAGATATTGGCAAATAGAGATGTAAAACTAAGAATCAAGAAAGATTTGCAAAAAACAAGAAGTGAAGACTCATCGTTCACACCAAAGAGTATCAGCATGAACATAATTTCAAAACTCTGGCAAATGCGCCCCACATACTCTATCAGCAGACTCTTATAGAACGTCCACCGTTCCTGGCTGTGCAGCTCAGCTATCTGACGGTCAATCTTCACAAGATCCTCATGATGCGCTTCCTCAAAATTTCTGCCCCAACGTTTCAAACCTGGAAGTTTGCTGACGAAATGTATCAGCCTCACCACCATTCCGTTCTTATACCCCTTGACAAACAGATAAATACCGCCACTGCAAAACAGCGTCATCAGCAGTAGCACAATGCCTGTACCCACATTCATCGGCAGCAAACCCATACAAGCCAGCAACACATAAAGCACCACACTGGTCGTCCAGAAACAAAAGTGTGCAAACACATGCATCATGGCAAACAGCACCACCGACGAAGTAGCCCGCTGCACCCCTACATGTTTCGTCATCTCCATGATTTTATACGGCTCACCGCCCAGCAATCCAATCGGCGTAGTATAATTCAGAGCAAAGCCCGACACCGTGAGTTTCAGCAGATAAGCATAACTCACAGGGCACGGTCCACTCCCCTTCACAATCACCATCCAAGCCCAGGCATTCAGCATATAAAGCACACCCCACAACGCCAAAATAGCCACCAGCCAATAGCCTGCCTGCTGAATATAGCCCCAAAGCTCCACAAAACTCACATTGAACGTGAAGCACATCATGACCACAGCCACAATGCCAATCACGAAGAAAATATTTTTCACCTTACGCTGCGTCATGACTGCTCATTTCTTGACAAAACAAGGGTTTGGGTTGTAAAATCCTTCACGGCCAGTCGGTGAGTGACAAAAAGGATGGTGCTGTCTGCAAAATGCTCCTTCAGGTTCTTCAGCAATTCATTCTCGGTATCCATGTCGAGCGCAGACGTAGCCTCGTCGAGCAGCAGCACCTTGCAAGGACGCAGCAGGGCACGGGCGATGGCAATGCGTTGCGCCTGTCCCTCGCTCAGTCCGCCACCCTGCTCGCTGCACACCGTGTCCAGTCCCTGTGGCAACTGGAACACAAAATCGGCCATTGCCAGCCGCAGAGCCTCGGCAATCTGATCGTCTGTTGCCTCAGGATTGCCCAACAACAGATTTTCGCGGATAGTACCCGAAAACAGCGTGTTGCCCTGAGGAATATAAGAAAAATTGACGCGAGTGGCAGCAGACAGTCTGTGAGCTTCACCGCCCTCATCAGCGTAAATCTCGGCACTACCCTCCGTCGGTTCAATCAAAGCCAAAATCATGCGAATCAGCGTCGTCTTCCCAGCTCCCGTCTCGCCGAAGATGGCCGTAAACGTACCAGGACGGAAGTCGTAGCTGAAGTCCTTCATCACCATGCGGCCGCTGCGCCCCGCTTCAGCTCCATACCTGAAACTGACATGCTCAAAGCGCAACCCCACACGACCTGGCATCGGCACAGGCTCTTCCTCTGCCTCCAGCGGCAACTCTTCCAGCTCCATCAGGCGCTCAGCACTGGTCATCGAATTGACAAACATGGGCAACAGCCGAGCCATGTCGAGCATGGGACGCTGAATGCGGTTAATCAGCTGCGTGAAGGCTATCAGCACACCCACCGTAATCAGTCCGCCCTGCAATTGAAACAGTCCCCACACCAGAGCTACCAGATAAGCCCCTGCAAAGCCGATGTTCACCAGCGACTTCGACAGGATGCTGAACTTGGCACGGCTCTTTATCTGACTGCGCAACACACCTTGACGCTGCTCCAGCCTGCTCACCATCGATCCTGTCCGCTCCAGCGTCTTGATGACCATCTTGTGCTGCACACTCTCCTGAATGATAGCTTGAATCGCTGAGTTGCTATCCTTGATATGCCTGACGATGCGGCGCATCCTGCGAAAATAAATACGCGAGAGCACAACAAACAGCGGCGAAACCACCACAAGGATAATGGCAAGCGTGCTGTCCATCACATAGAGATAGACAAACGAAGCCAGGAACTGCACCACGACAATCAATGTCGAAGGCACCACTTCAGTCATCAGCCCCACGATGTCGTTCACGTCGCTAAACAATCTGTTCAGCACATCTCCCGTGTGGTACTTTTCGATGCCGCTCCACTGCCCCTGCAGCAGCCGACGGAAAAACCCCTGCTGCATCGTGTTCTGCGCCTTGACGCCCAGCACCGCTTCAATCCATGTCGAAGCGATGTGCAGCAGCATCTCCGCCAGGAACACCCCTCCCAGCAGCACAGCCATCCAGCCAATGCTGCCGCTGCGGGCACCCGTCGCGATGTCGGTCAGTTTGCGGATGGTATCCACCCCCAACAGACCCATACCCACCATCACCAAACCTATCAGCGCATTCAGCACAGCCTGAACACGACACCCCTCGTGGTGACTCCATAGCCACCTCACAATGGTTCCCGTCGAATATTTTGTCTTTCTATTTACTATGTACCATTTACCATGTACCATGTACCATTTCCTTTCTCCCCCATAGAGTCCTCCCCCTAGAGGGGGAGTTAGAGGGGGTCTGTTCTCCTACCCTCTTCTATCTGCGCCCCACATCATCTTTCTGCGAAGCGTGGCATAGAAACTCTGCCCAGGCTTCGTCAGCACATTCACCACATACGGAGCCTTGCGGATGTGCAGATGGATATTGTCAGGATAGCTCTGGCTGCGACCGTCGAGCGCCACCAGGAAACTGCCGCTGCGGCTCTCTACACGCAACGAAATCTCGCTGCTGTCCTGCAACACGATGGGGCGCATGTTCAGCGAATGTGGAGCCACGGGCGTGAGACAAATCGTGTCCGACTGCGGCACCATGATGGGTCCGCCCACACTCAGCGAATAAGCCGTGCTGCCCGTCGGCGTGCTCACAATCAAGCCGTCTGCCTGGTACGTCGTCAGGTGCTCACCGTCGATATCAGTATGAATCGTAATCATCGACGAAATGTCATGCTTCAGGATGGCAATCTCGTTCAGCGCAAACGGATAGCCCTGCAACGCCAGTTCGTCGCACGACAGCCCAATCACGTTGTGAGCCTCCACCCCATAGTGGCCGTTGTAGATGTCATCGATGACAGCCTCCATCTTGTTCGGAGAAAAACTCGCCAGGAATCCCAGCCGCCCCGTATTGAAGCCCACGATGGGTATCTGCTTGTCTGCCACACGGCTTGCCACGTCCAGAAAAGTGCCGTCTCCACCCATGCAGATGGCATAATCCGCCGTAAAGTCACCGTCGGTCACCACCTCGCAACGGGGCACGGCAATCTGCAGCGTATCGCGCAGAAAAGCATGGAACTGATCCGTCATGACGATGTCAGCTCCGCGCTGCTGACAAATAGCCAGGAACTTCTGCACCGCAGCCGCTTTCCGCTCCTGATACACATTCCCAAACAGGGCAAACTTCAGTTTCTTATCCATATCTCAAAACTTTTTGGCTGCAAAGATACAGGTTTTTTGCTGAACCACAAACAGCAAGAGGCGGAATTTTGTAAAATCATTTTGCTGTTTCAGAATATTTTCATAAAAAAAATTCTTTATTCTTCATTCTTTATTTTTTCCCACCTTTGCGCCCGAAACATTACCCAACTTTCACAATTTGAACCCAAAAGGCACATAAACATGACACACCTCAGAACCCTCCTCTGCGCCCTCGCAGGGACGGCACAGGGACGGCACAGGCCGAGACCATCACCAGAACCTACCTCTTCAGCGGCCACATGGAAGGCAGCACGTGCGAAGGCTACTTCTACGAGGAAACCACGCCAGGCACGCACTACAGCAGTTCGCCTGCGACGTGGACCTACAACTTCACCAGCAGACTCAACTTTACCCTGGCCGATGGCATCAGTCTTACCCTTGCCAGCTCCACCAGCCAAATCTCTGCCCAATCCAACGTACTCGGCGGGGAGGGGAACGTCACGCTCACCCTGAACGGCGGCTCGACCTACTACATCTGGCACGTCACGGTGTACGGCAAGAACGGCAATTTGCTCTTCGACGAGACCAACAGGGACGACACCAATGCGGAGAACACCCGCGTATTCAGCTGGGGACCTATCGATGCCAGCAGCAATGGCATCGCCGTGGGAAAGATAGTCATCACCTACTCCGAGCAAGACATCTACCTCATCGACGAATCCTCCACCACCATCAGTGGCGTGGATGATGTATATGACTATACCGGCTCGCAAAT
This sequence comes from uncultured Bacteroidales bacterium, assembly GCA_902802265.1. Lineage (GTDB taxonomy): Bacteria > Bacteroidota > Bacteroidia > Bacteroidales > Bacteroidaceae > Minthosoma. Next base: position 193,063 of record CADCLN010000001.1, read on the forward strand.
ATCCCCCGAACCCGAAGTGGTCATGGGCGGCACGACGCTGACCGAGAACGTACACTACACCGTCTCTTACGCCGACAATGTTGCCGTTGGCAGGGCCACCCTCGTCGTTACGGGCATAAGCCCCTACCACGGCAGCATCTCACAAACCTACTTCATCAGCGACGGAACTACGGAGACGGCGGATTCGGCGGATACAACGGGAGAGATGGCTCGATCGAAAGGGGCATCAATGGTACGGTAACCTGCACAGCCGCTGACCACATTATCCAGGATAGCAGCGACAACACTACCTGGTACAACCTGGCCTCGGGCAGCACCAGCAACAAACAATACGTGCGGGTGATTGAGACCACACACCTCACCCTCTACGACAACGCCGACAACACGGCGGCCATCCAGTCTGCTGCAGGCGACGGTATCTCGTACACGGTGACTCTCAGCGGCCGCACGTTCTACAAGGACGGGCGCATGGAACACGATCTGCCTGCCGTTTGACGTGACTCTCGCCAACAGCCCGCTCGCCAGCGACGGTGTGGATGTCCGCGAGCTTACTGGCTCCAGCTTCGACAGCAGCACCGGCACCCTTACACTCTCTTTCACAGAAGGGAGGTTAGTTTACATCACTAGTTTAGGTGTAAATATGGAATGTAGCGACATCACAACCATCGAAGCTGGCAAGCCCTATCTCATCCGCTGGGGAACGCCCGAGGTACACTCCTCTTCCGACCTCGTGGATCCCGTCTTCACAAATGTGGCTATCAAGAGCGGCACCACCAACACCGTGACCGACTACGTGGACTTCATAGGCACCTTCTCGCCCACAACCCTCACAGGCGGCAACACCAGCGTGCTCTACCTTGCCAGCGACAACAAGCTCTACTACCCAAGCGCCGACGTAAACATCAAGTGCCACCGCGCCTACTTCCAGCTCAAGGGCATCGCCGCCGGCGACTCCGAACAGGGCAACGCAAAGATACGCGAGTTCCAGCTGATTTTTGGCGAAAACACCAACAGCCTCACCCCCATCCCCTCTTCGACGAGAGAGAAACAAGATGATGCGTGGTACGACCTCTACGGCAGAAAAATGGTCAACGGACATTTGCCTTGCGGCATCTACATCCACAACGGCAAGAAAGTCGTGATTAAGTGAGAAATACTTAACCTTCCCTTTCTATTGCTGCTGCACTCAAGCACATATTTTACATTTATTTCGTATCCAAAGTTCAAGACTGGGCACTTGTCAATTCAAAACACAGCTGTTGAATATTCAAAACTTCACTCCTGTTCAATCGGTATTGATCCACCATGAATTCTAAACTTAATGACTGTGTGCTCTAAACTTAAAACAACGCCGCTGTTTTCAGAAACAACGGCGTTGTTTTTATAAACATCGGGCTTGTTTCTGAAAACATCGGCGTTGTTTTAACTTTGTATCGCAGTCACACAAACTTTTTTCCTGTGACTGCACGAAAAAAGAATCGTCATGCGGCAGATTGATATTCCTGTCAGACCGTTATGGAAATAAGAACATCCGCCAGCGAAAACGAAAAAAATGTGGGCAGAAACAGTTTTTTTTCATATTTTTCGGATATCGGATACAGGATATCGGATTTTTCTTCGTACTTTTGCACACGAATCAACTCTCTTTTAATCCATGAATGCAAAACTGAGAAATATGATGCGGCTGCTGGCAGAGAGTCCGAGAAGGTTTCCGGTGGAATTGGCACTGGGACTGACGTTCTTCCTCGTCGCAGCATACCAGACGGACAAGTCGGGATGGTGGAATGTGGTGGACGAGACGATTGGCAGAATGAACGGGGATGTCCTCTGGCTGTATGTTCCGCTGGCAGTTCTGAGTTTCTGGCTGGGCAGGGTGAACCGCTGGGCGTATGTGGCTTCGTATTTCCTGTTCGTGCCGCTGGCTTGGCTCGTCGGCAAGGGGTTCTTCAATACCTTCGGCTTTGCTTTCACCTATATGCTGGCAGCCATCCTGCTGTTCGTGGGCCACAAGCGCATGGACAACCGCACCTTGGGCACACACGCGCTGCATATAGGCATCCAGACAGCATTCGGAGTGCTGGTGGCAGGTGTGCTTACGCTGGCCCAGTATGCCATCATCGGGTCGTTTGCCTATATCTTCGGGCTGGACGTACCAGGCAATTTATACATCTACACCGACGAGTTCATCTGGTTTGTCATTGCGCCGCAGGTGTGCTACACATTCATCAGGCAGGGAGTGGACGAGGACGAGCATGGTGCGTTCATGAAGGTGGTACGCATCATCCTGGACTTCATTCTGTCGCCTGCCATCATCATCTACACGGTGATTTTGTACGCCTATTTCATCAAGATAGCTGTGATGTGGGATTTGCCGAAAGGCGGCGTGGCGTGGATGGTGATGGCATTCGTCGCGGTGGCACTGGGCGGATGTCTGGCTCAGGAGATGCTTGAAAAGCGGCACTACGACTGGTTTTACGGACGGTTCACATGGATAGCCATTCCGCCACTCATCGTGTACTGGATTGGTTCGACATATCGCATCGGGGTGTACGACTTCACAGAGGCCCGCATCTACCTGATGGTGGCGGGTGTGCTGATGACGCTGTTCGTGCTGATGCTGGCTTGGCGACGGACGCGGCGTTTCCAGCTGATGGCCATCGTGCTGGGTGCGGCTGTGGTGCTGTTCACATACATCCCTGGCATTTCGGCAAGGAGTTTCGGCCTGCGCTGCCAGACGGCTCGGATGCTGGAGTATGCCGAGCGGCTGAAGCTGCTGAACGAGAAGACAGGGCGCTTTGTCAGGGATTTTGATGTGCAGAAACAGATGGCCAGCGAAAAGAGCCGCGAGCTGTACAAGCATTTCTACAGCTCCATGGAGTATGTGCAGAAGGAGATGGGCAGGGAGGACTTTTCAACGCACTATGGCACATGGAATGGACCTTACCCCGAATCGACACAAGTGCCCAACGAGGTTCACGAACGGCTGAAGCCTGTGAACGTGGGCAAGTATAATGTGATGTTGCCCAACGAAGATTACGAGGTGGAATATAGGCAGGGCATCGTCACAGTACACAGGCGGGACGGACAGCTTGTGATGAAGTACCCAATAGCGGAGAAGGTGGAGAAGAAGCCCGAACTGCTGAACCATCCCAAAGAGTTGTTTGTATATCAGAACGATTCGCTGCTGCTGGTGCTGCGACGTTTCTGGACAAAGGGCGACCACATCGATGACGTTGGCAGCTACGAATTCAATTTGTTTAGAAAGCAATAATAACCCTATAACCGCACAACAATGATTTACGCATTTATGGCCGATGGTTTCGAGGAAGTCGAAGCGTTAGGCGTGATTGATGTCTGCCGCAGGGCAGGACTGGAAATAAACATGGTAAGCATCATGCCCACAGAAGTGGTGGAGGGTGCACATGGAGTGAAAATCGTAGCCGACTCGATGCTGGCAGACAATAACTACAGCGGAGCCGATATGCTGTTCCTGCCTGGCGGAATGCCTGGTGCACAGCATCTGAACGACTGCGAACCGCTCAGCCAAATCATCATGCAGCACTACGGGGCTGGCAAACCGCTGGCTGCCATCTGTGCCGCACCCATGGTGTATGGCAACCTGGGCATTCTCCAGGGGAAAGACGCCACTTGCTACCCTGGCTTTGAGAAGTTCCTCACAGGAGCGAACTACACGGCTGCCCTGACCGAGCAGGACGGACAGTTCTTCACAGGCAAAGGCCCTGCCGCTGCCTTGCAGCTGGGCTACGACATTGTGGCTCACTTCTGTGGTGAGAACATTGCTGAAACGCTCAAGGCCGGCATGATGTATAACGACCTTTAACCCCTCTGCCAACCACAGATTTTCTCAGTTTTTCACGGATATGGAGAATATCATCATCATGATGACGTTGTTTTTCATCGTCATCGTGGGATTTGTGGCAGGGAAGTTGGGCTACATGGGTGGAGAGTTTGACCGCAAGCTCTCCAGTTTGGTGGTTGACATCACGTGTCCTGCCTTGATTCTTTCCTCAACCATGACGGGGACACTACCCGACCGCCAACTGATTTTGCCGCTACTGGGCATCAGCCTCATTACATACATTCTGCTGACGGTTGTGGCGGTGTGGCTGCCTCGGCTGCTGACACGGCACAAGAATCAGGAGGGCATTGTGGGGTTTGCCCTGATGTTCGGCAATGTGGGTTTCATAGGCTACCCCATTGTCGATTCAGTCTTTGGCCACGAAGCCGTCTTCTATGCTGCCATCCTGAATGTGGTCAACACGTTCTTTGTGTTTACGGTGGGGGCCATGCTGGTGAACGGAGAGTTTTCTGCGACACAGGCAGAAAAACAAAAGAGCAGCAAACGCAAACAGATGCTCAACCCCAAAATCATTTTCGGTTCACCCATGATAGCCGCCTATCTGGCTATGATCATCGTTGCATTGAGGATTGAGGCCGTACCCGAATTCATCAGCAAACCGCTCACCATGATTGGCAGTATCACCGTGCCTGCCGCTCTGCTGATTATCGGTTCGTCGATGTCGCGGCTTTCTGCCCGAATGATGCTGGGAAACCGCACGGTGTATCTCGTTACGGTGTTCCGTCTGTTCCTCATTCCGCTCGGACTGTATTACCTGGCAACGGCACTGGGGTTTGCTCCGCTGATGGTCAACATCAACACGGTCATCATTGCCATGCCGGTGGCTACCTACGGCACCATCCTTTGTCTGAAGTATGGGCATGACACGACATTGATTACGGAAGTGACGTTCATCACCACCCTACTCTCTGTGCTGACCATTCCGCTGCTGTCGATGATATTCTAAGGAAAGGGAAGTTAAAGGGAAGTTAAAGGGAAGTTAAAGGGAACGAATGGTAAATAGTAAATGGTAAATAGTAAATAGTAAATAGTAAATGGTAAATAGTAAATGGTAAATAGTAAATAAAGTTGTCTATTTTTTCACGGCAAAATCCAAAGCCTGCAAGTCTTTGTCGAGCGACGAGGTGCCATAGAGAATCTGATAGCGGCCTGGCTTCACGGCTAATTCAAAGATGTCGCTATCGTAGAACTCAAATGCTTCGCCGTCGAGGGTGATGCTGGCTGTCTGCGTTTCACCAGCTTTCAACGTGAGCTTCTGGAAGCCCTTCAGAGCCTTGATGGGAGCATCGGCGTCGCCCAATGCTTTCACATATACCTGCACGGTCTCTGTGCCTTCACGTTTGCCGGTATTTGTCACGGGCACGGTCAGCGTCACTTTGCCATCTTTCTTCATCGAACTGGCAGAGAGCTTGCCCTTACCCACGGCAAAGGTGGTATAGCTCAGACCGTAGCCGAAAGCATATTGAGGCTTGCCTGTGAAGTAGCGATAGGTGCGGTTCTTCATGGAGTAGTCGAGGAAGTCGGGCAGGTCGTCGTTGGAACGATAGAAGGTGATGGGCAGTTTGCCGCCAGGGTTGTAGTCGCCAAAGAGCACTTCTGCCAAAGCCTTGGCACCACCCTGCCCTGGATACCATGCCTGAAGGAGTGCGTCGTACTGGCCCTCGACACTGCCAAAGGCGATGGCTGATCCTGAACAGTTGACAAAGATGACGGGACGTCCCGTTTTGTGCATTGCCCTCAGAAGCATCTGCTGCACTTTCGGCAGTTCAATGGTCTGTTTGTCGCCGCCTTCACCCTCCATTCGGGCAGAGATTCCGCCAATGATGATGATGGCATCGGCTGCGCTTACTTCGTTGGCCAAATCGGTAAAGTCTGCCAACTTGCGTTCACAGATATCGCCACGCAGCATGGCAAATTGTTCGTTGCCGTGACGGTATTCAATGACCACATCGTAGGTTTTGCCCTTTTCTACAGGGAACGATTTGTACTCCACCTGACGACGGAAACCGCGACGACCGCTGGGCTTGCCTTCTTCTACCACTTGTCCGTTCACTTTCAGCACATAGCCGTTATCGGTTGCCAACGTGTATTTCATTTCACCCGTAAAGGTGGAAATATACTGACCGCTGATGCGGACGGAGAGTGTATCCCGATTGACGCCCTGAGCAAAGCCCCATGCGCCGAAGGTGGAGAAGTTCAGTTCGTTGTAGTATTCTGTCTTGGCTGGTTCGCCAGCAAGTTCCTTGTTGTTGAAGAACTCCACTTTCACGCCTTTGCCTCCATTGAAATCCTGCAGATGGTGAATGGTGGTGTACTCGTCGTTCAGTTCACAAGCTTTCTGGTAGATAATCTTAGTTCCAGGCAAAGCAGCCTGAATGCCGCTGAGCAGAGAGTGTTGATGAGCTTCGGTAGGAGTGCCGCCATAGTTGCCGTTGAGCATGCCCACGTCCTCTGCATTGGGACCAACCACGGCTAAGGTCTTGATACTCTTGGAGAGTGGCAGAAGGCCATTTTTGTTTTCCAACAACACCATTGATTCGCGGGCTGCCTGTGTTGCCAAGGCATCGTGCTCTTCACTACTGATGACACTTGGAGCGAGGTTTGCCCACGGCAGCATCTCTGCAGGGTCGAACATTCCCAGTTCGAAACGCCCCATCAGGGTTTTGCGAAGATGTCCGTCGAGGTCGCTTTCCTTAATCATGCCTTTCTTCAGGGCTTCAGCAAGTGACATAAACACCTTGCCACACTCAAGGTCTGTGCCATTGAGCACAGCATCGACACTGGCAGAGAGTGGACCGTCGTGTGTCTCGTGCTGGCCACGGTTATAAAAGTTGTTGATGGCATCGCAGTCGGTGACGACAATGCCGTCGTAGCCCCATTTCCTGCGAAGAATGTCTATCAGGAGAAGGTCGCTGGTGCAGCAGGGTTTGCCTTCGAAACGCTGATAGGCACACATCACCTCGCGTACATTTCCTTTCTTCACCAATGCTTTGAAGGCTGGCAGATAGGTTTCCCAAAGGTCACGGCTCGACGGCTCGACGTTCATGGAGTGGCGCAAGGGCTCGGGACCGCTGTGCACGGCATAGTGTTTTGCACAAGCGTGGGTCTTGAAATAGCGGTCATTGTTCCCCTGCATACCCAAGACGGTCTGCACACCCAGCACAGCATTCAGATAGGGGTCTTCGCCACAGGTTTCCTGACCACGCCCCCATCGTGGATCGCGGAAGATGTTCACATTGGGGCACCAAAAAGTAAGCTCAGGATTGCCTGGATAATAGGTTACACCTTGCGGCACATTGAAAATGTTGTGGTCAGAGCGATTCCAGTTGGCACGTGCTTCATCGCTGACTTGTGAGAAGACATCATAGACCAGCTGCGCATTGAACGCGGCAGCCATTCCGATGGGTTGCGGATAGACCGTGTAGCCACCCTGACGGACACCATGACAGGCTTCACTCCACCAGTTGTAGGAGGGTATGCCAAGACGATCTACCGAGGCTGATTTGTTCATCATCAGCCCCACCTTCTCATCGGGTGTGAGCAGAGATAACAGATTTTCTACACGCTCTTTATTTGAAAGCGAAGGATTTTGGAATGGATACTGTGCTGAAACGGTCAGCACACCCAGCATGGCCATAAGGCTGAAAAATATTCTTTTCATAATCGTTATAGTTTTTGTGATTGTATTTTATGTTTGTTTCGTCATTCTTGTTTTTCCAACCCTGCCACAATCCTCACATCGTCGGTGTTTGCTTCTCGTCCCAAAAGGAAACGGTCAATGAAGGCTTGTGTTTCAGGCCATTGGCTTTCTGGTAACTGACAGTGGCCATGACCACCCACAATGCTCCACCCCATGCGGTCTGCAATGCCAAAATGTTCCCACACTTTACGGGCTGCTTCGGCAGAAGGAAGCATCGCAGCATCGGAAAGCCATACATAGTCGGGATTGCCAATCAGCAACAAAGCACGCGGACAAACCATGGCACAAAGTTCGTGCTGGTCGTAAGGCAAACGATAGACAGAATCGCCACGGAAATGTTCACGCTGACTTTCCTTGAACCAGTGATAGTCCGTCTTGTCAATATCCTCCACGTTCTCTTTTGATTCATGGGATTTACGCCACGCAGCTGCACCACCGCCACCAGGTTCCTGTGCTATGGTCAAGGCAACACGCTCGTCAAAGGCTCCACAATAGAGTGCCATCTTGCCAGCGTATGAACAGCCTGTAACACCGATGTGCTGCATATCGATTTTCGTCACATCTGGTCCTAACTGTTGCAAGCCATCCAGCAGACGGCTCAATCCCCAAGCCCATTCACTGTAGGCTCCATTGTTTTTCAAGTCGGGGTAAAGACGGTCGAAAGGATGTTCGCCACGTTCATGATGTGGTCCCCACTGTCCGTAGTCGTTCACTTGCTTTTCGTGGAACGTCATGATTGCAATGGGACGATTTTCAAACAACTGACGGGGTAATGACATCATGCTGGTACCAACCATCAAAGCATAGGGTGGCTGCCCCACTTTGGGGTAACGAATGGTAGAACGCAAGGTAAGTGTCTGCCCTTTTACCGTTACATCCACAACGAGTGCGGTGTCACCATCCATGCGAGCAACGACTTGTCCTGGTTCCACGGCGGGCTTGGTCCCAATGCCATAGTGCTGAATCATGTGACCTATATCGCTACGACGCTTTGCCCAATCCGCAAAGCCCGCAACTCCCTCCAGAGGGTCGGGCAATTCACGAATAATGGGCAACTGGTCTGGTGCCAGCATCACAGGCTTTGCATACTGGCTGCCAGTATTCTCGATGTTATAAACAAGGGGCATTTCATGGTTCTGTGCCTGCATGGTGAAAGCACAGAAAAGGAACAAAGGGGTAATGAATGTTTTCTTCATAGGGCGCAAAGATACATGTTTTTTTTCAAACACAAGCCTTTCTGGAGGAAAAAGAGCAAGATAATGATTTCAAGAAGTCTTTTTCTTCCAAAATCTTGCAGTAATGTCTTCAAACTGCCCATCAGCATTTTGACGATATAGTCGCTGGTTAGTGGTTGGTTTGCTGAGAGGACCAAGGTGGCGAATATAGGGACCGACTTTGATATAATCGAAGTCGGTCTTATTGATAGCAGGAACAATACGCAAACGACCACTATACCACGCCACCTTGAACTGCGGATGCGCCTCGTGAATATATTGTGCCAACAGATTCACGGCACGAGGGTCACTATCCCCCCCCATAAAGGCTATACAAGTTATGTCGTCTGCGTATTTTTCCACAAATGCGTCAATGGCATCGGTATCCAACGGTAGCCCGATGTCGTCCCAAAGATATTGGCTATGGCAACCAGGACAACGACACGGACAGTTGGAGATGTTGATGGCAAGTGTCACTTCATCGGGAATCTCTTGGAACACAATGCCTGTATTGACGTATTTCAGCATACTGAATAATAGCGCCTTGCGGCTTCTTCCTGACGCGGCTGCGAGAAGTTGCTAACACGTTTCAAATAGCCGATGATGCGAGTCATGTAGTCCACATTTTTGGAGTGACACTTGGGACACTCACGCAAGTATCGCTTATCGATGTGACCACAATCGTTGCAGACGGTATTGGGAATGTTGAATGTAAAGTAATTGCACCCCTCCTGAGCTGCAACCTTCAAAAGTTGAGCATACTGCTGCTTGCTAAGATGCTCTTCCAGATTCATGTGAAGGGCAGAACCACCAGTAAGATGTTCAATATAAGGGGCACCGTGAAGTTTGAATTTATCAATCACAGTGAGCGTATCGTCTTCCACCACATAGAAATAACTGTTATAACAGTCGCGAGGCACAAAATACCCATCCTCACGGTCCCATTTGGCATGTTTCACACCCACATTCTCGGCTGGTATCATTTCACAGTTGAACATCACATCTTTGGTGCGATACTGTTTATTGTATTTTTCAATCAAACCTAAGATGCCTTGCACAAAATGCTTATAGTCGTCGTTGGGCGTAATCTTCAGTCCCATGAACTCGGCAGCTTCCACCAAACCGTTGATGCCGATAGTGAGATATTGGCGGCTGATGTTGATGTAACCAGCATCGAAAAGCGGCAACATTCCGTGGTCTTGCAATTCCTTCAGATTCTCGTTGTAAGCCAGCTGAACTTTGTGGCAAAGGTCGATGATGGTACCCAGATACTCCAAGTAATCCTGTCCGTGGTTTACGGCATACTGGATGCAGCGATTCAGATTGATGGTCAGCACACTCTTCGAACCTGTGGACACACCACCTGCACCTAATGTGTAGCTGAAGCCGTTGTCGGTGATTTCGTTGCGCAAACGGCAGCATGAACTGAGCGAGTCGGCATTGTCGCTCATATATGTAAAGAAACTGTGGCCTTCGCTGTACATTTCTGCCGTAAAGTCGCCCCATTCCTTATCCAAGCACTCACCGTTTTTGTCAGTCAGCAAGGCCATTGTCTCCACGGGAAATGTCAACAATGTCTTGGTGCGCTCTTTGTTGAACCACTTCATGAACCGCTTCTGTAACCAACTGAGTCCTTCCCAGTCTGGTCTTGAACCATCAGGAAAATAGAACTCACCGAAGATGCTTTCAAAATAATAGCGGTCATAATAAGCCACGTTCCAGAACACAGCCTGATAGTTACGTGCACCAGTGGGCTGGTTCAGTGTATAAACAATCTGTTCAAAACAATCGGTAATGACTTTATCAATGGTGCGTTTCTTCAAGCTCAAATCCACCTGTTCGTCAGCACGTTTCCAATAGTCCTGACCATACTCTTTGCCAATGAAATAGTTCATGTACATCAGGAATTCAGGCGTAGCACACGCACCGCTCAACATACTGCTGACCATAAACACCATATTGACGAAACCACCACAAAAACTCTTCAAATTTGTAGGAGCCGTTGAATTGCCACCAATAGACAATGTACCGCCAATGAGCCACGGATACATCGTGATACTAGCACAGTAATTAGCCAAACTCGTCTCGTCATTCTTATAAATAAAATGATGTGTTAGCTTGTCAATATACTCATCTGCCAATGACTTGCCATACATTTTCTTGATTCGATCTGTAAGCAAACGACGATTCAGGCGAATAAAGTTCGACTTAGGCAGTTCGCCAATCAAAGTTGCAATATTTTTATGCTCCACATTAGCATTGGCATCATATTTTGAACCAGTTGCTGCATTCACTGATGAACAGTATTCAGACAGAAACTGCAGCTTTGCCAGTGTTTCGCGATCTTCACTGTGCTGCTGCCTGTAGAGCATGAACGACTTGGCCACTTTGTAATAACCTTCGCGCATCAAAGCCTCTTCCACTTGATTCTGGATGTCCTCCACCTTGATGTCATCCTTTATTTCTAAATGGCTTAGAATCTTTGAGATAGTACCCAAGTCAGCAGGTTGTTCTACACTTTCAAACGCCTTAACAATAGCGTGCATAATTTTGTCGAGCGAGAACTGGTCTTTTGAACCGTCACGCTTCGTGATGGTAAAGTTTTTAATTTCCATAGGTATAGGTAATGTAAGAAAAATCTTGTCAAAAAGCAACGGCACAAGTTATCCAAAACGGGAAACTTTTTTACTCTCTATCCACAAAAAGTTTCCCCTTTCAGGAAACTTTTCACGCTGCAAAGATATTACAATCTTCAAAAGTAAACACAACTTTACATATTAAAAAAGTATAAATGGCAGAAAATTCTTATTGCACACTACGTTGTTACCATATCAGACATTATACACAATACACAACACAATATTTCCTAGTATTGTAAGTACACATATAAGGGCGAAGTGTAACAACAAAAAAAAGCCTCCAGCACATTTCTGCGCTGGAGGCTCTCCAAAAAAAGGGGCGGCGACCTACTCTCCCGCATTGCGGTGCAGTACCATCGGCGCGCCCG
>CADCLN010000002.1 GCA_902802265.1 uncultured Bacteroidales bacterium
GCCGAGCTAAAGGTTGACTTCGCCGAGCTAAAGGTTCGTTGTTTCAAATAAATCCGTATAATCCGTGTAATCCGTTGTTTAGCTTATCAATTGTTGCAAATGTTGCAAATGTTGCAAATGTTGCAAATGTTGCAATTGTTGCACAACTTTTTCAGAAGGCTTGTTCCAACCCTTGCCCCCGACCTCGTGCTTATCCGAAGCCTCACAGCTAAAGCTACGATACCTTCGGAGCACTGAGGCCAACGGCTTTACAAAGCAACATATTTACTGCTTTGTCTCAGCCGCCTACGCCCCCAAAGGTTAAAAAGAAGGGGTGATACAATAAATAAAGATTTTGTGCGTTAAGGTAAATACGTGCGCACAAATTTGAAAATATTATCTGTATTACTCATCTGTCTGGGCATCAGTGCTATTGCCGGTTATGCAAATGTGGGAACTGGGAATAGTGCTTTTGTTGTGCTTGGACGTTTGCTGAGAAATGCCACCCCCTCAGAACCTCAGAATCTTACTGCCTCAGAACCTGCCCCTGCCCCTGCTGACACCGTGAAAGTGGCTCGGACAGACTATCCACATGGCGAGCATCCTGATGACTACGGCATGGACCTGGACGACCCAGAGAACCTGAAGCACGACGAAGGTGAGTATGTGGAGAAAACGAACATGTATCGTGTGGGTACTAAGCTGGGCGACAGCTACTTGAGTGCGCCCACGCTGATGACTCCAGAGGAATATCTGAAGTGGACGGAACGCAAGTCGATGGATGCTTACTTCAAGCAACGCAACGACTCGCTGAAGACCACAAAGGGCAAGAGCAAATTCGACTTCAGCAATATGCACTTCGACTTGGGTCCTGCCGAGAAGATTTTCGGTCCTGGCGGTGTGCAGGTGAAGACACAAGGTTCGGCAGAAGTGAAGATGGGCTATACCTATTCTTTTACCGACAATCCCTCGCTTTCGGAACGTAACAGAAAGACTTCGGCTTTCGACTTCGACGAGAAAATCAACGTCTCGCTGAGTGCTTCGGTGGGCGACAAGATGAACTTCAACCTGGGCTACAACACGGAGGCTACCTTCGACTTCGACACGAAGAACCTGAAGTTGGCTTTCGAGGGAAAGGAAGATGACATCGTGAAGAAGTTGGAGGCAGGAAACGTCACCTTCCCCACCAACAGCAGCTTGATTCGCGGAGCCTCGTCGCTGTTCGGTCTGCGTGCCGATTTGCAGTTTGGCAGGCTCTATCTGCAGACGGTGGTAAGCCAAAAGAAATCGCAGTCGAAGAGTGTGAGCAGTCAGGGTGGTGCGCAGCTGAGCCAGTTTGAGATTGAGGCTTACAATTACGACGAAAACCGCCACTTCTTCCTGGCAAACTTCTTCCACGACCATTACGACACGTTCTGTTCCACCTTGCCCAACATCATGAGTGGCGTGACGATTAAGCGCATCGAGGTGTGGCTGACCAATACGGGAGGTTCTACGCAGAATACGCGCGACATCGTGGCGTTTGTGGATTTGGGCGAGCACACCAATCTGCAAGACACTTACTGGACGGCAACGGGCAATCAGCTGCCGAGCAACAACTCCAACAACCTCTACTCCATCATGGTGAACGACAGTAACAATGTGCAGGCGCGCTGGATTGACCGTACCACACAGGTGCTGGGCAACCTGAATGTGCAGGGCATGAATGTGGAGCTGGAGGGTAGTACGGACTATGAAAAGATAGAGAACGCTCGTCTGCTGAACAGTTCGGAATATACGCTGAATGCCCACTTGGGCTACATCTCGCTGAAATCCACGTTGCAGCCTAACCAGAGTTTGGCGGTGGCTTACGAATATACCTACGGCGGTCAGACGTATCAGGTGGGCGAACTTTCGTCCGACATCAAGGATAACGACAAGGCGCTGTTCGTGAAATTGCTGAAACCCGTCAACAATGCTCCCTCCTTGCGTTCCTGGCCGTTGATGATGAAGAACGTCTATTCGCTGAATGCCCTGAGTGTGCAGCGAGACAAGTTCAAGCTTGATATCAAGTACCTCTGCGACACCACAGGTGTTTACATGTCGTACCTGCCCGAAGGTGCCTACAAGGACACGACGTTGCTCCGAGTGATGAACCTCGACCGTCTGGACAACAACGAAAAGACACACCCCAACGGCAAGTTCGACTACGTGGAAGGCTACACCGTGCAGTCCTCTACGGGTCGTGTCATCTTCCCTGTAGCCGAACCTTTCGGCTTGTGGCTGCGCAAAAAACTGGAAGCGAAGTTCGGTAAGGATATCGCCGACAAGTATTGCTACGACGAGCTCTACGACAGTACGAAGACCATAGCGAAACAGATTGCCGAGAAAAACAAGTTCCTGCTGACGGGTGAGTTCAAAGCTTCGTCGGGTTCGGAAATCGACCTCGGCAGCATGAACATTCCGCGCGGTTCGGTTGTCGTCTCGGCAGGCGGAGTCACCCTGAAGGAGGGCAGTGACTACTCGGTGGATTATACCCTGGGTAAGGTGACGATTATCAACCAGAGCATCATCGATGCAGGAACCAATGTGAGTGTCAGTCTGGAAACACAGGAAGAGTATGCTGCCATGCGAAAGACCATGCTGGGACTGAACTGGCAATACGATTTCTCGAAAAACTTCTCCATCGGCGGTACCTTGATGCGACTGACCGAAAAGCCTTTGACCTCTAAGGTAAACATGGGTGAAGAACCGCTCAACAACACCATCTGGGGACTGAACGTGAACTGGAAGCAGCAGTCGCAATGGCTGACCAACATGATTGACAAGATTCCGCTCATCAACGTCAGCGCACCTTCCAACATCTCTTTCACCGGAGACTTTGCACAACTCATTGCTGGGCAGGCAAAAGAAACACAGGGACAGGCCTCCTATATTGATGACTTCGAAAACACCAAGAACAATGTAAGTGTGAAGAATCCGCATGAATGGATGGTCAGCAGCGTGCCCCATGAGTTTTCAGAGGCAGCCCTGCCTAATAATATTAATTATGGTAAGAACCGCGCCCTCTTGGCTTGGTATGAAATCGACCCCCTCTTCACACGCCGCAGCAGTTCGTTGACTCCTGCACACATCAAGCGAGACGTTGACCAGTTGTCGAACCACTATGTCCGCGAAGTCTATGTGCAGGAAATCTATCCCAACCGTGAAACCAACTACGGCGAAAGCAACACCCTCGACGTGCTCAATCTGGCCTATTACCCCAACGAGCGTGGTCCCTACAACCTCGACACAGACCTGGACTACGACGGACACCTGAACAACCCGAAGAAGCGTTGGGGCGGTATGATGCGAAAACTCGACACCAGCGACTTCGAAACCAGCAACGTCCAGTACATCGAATTCTGGATGATGGACCCCTTCATCTATCTGCGTGACAGTGCCAACGTGGCAGACTATTGCGGCGACCTTTTCTTCAACCTCGGCGAAGTCAGCGAAGATGTCCTGAAGGACGGAAAAAAAGCCTACGAAAGTGGTAACCCGATCAACGAGAACACCACCTATACCGAAACCGTCTGGGGACGTGTGCCCAGCGAAAAGAGCGTAGTCTATTCCTTCTCCAACGAAAGCGGCGCACGTCCGCAACAAGACGTTGGTCTCAACGGACTTTCCGACTCCGACGAGCGCACCTATGGTGCCTATGCCGACTACCTCAACACCCTGAACGGAAAAATCTCCGACTCAGCCTTCAGCGCCATCTGGAACGACCCCGCCGGCGACGACTACCACTACTTCCGTGGCAGCGACTTCGACGCAGCCGAGGTCAGCATCCTCGACCGTTACAAGCGAATCAACATGCTCGAAGGCAACTCGCCCAATACCGTGGAAAGCGGCGAAAGCTACTCCACAGCCTACAAGTCAACGCCCGACTGCGAAGACGTGAACCTTGACTACACCATGGACGAGTACGAGAAATACTACAGCTACCACGTCAGCATCAACCCCAAAGACCTCTATGTGGGTTCAAAATACATCGTCGATAAACGCGAATACAACGCCACCCTCCGCAACGGCAGCAGCGAACACACTAAGTGCGACTGGTACCTCTTCCGCATTCCGGTAGAAGAGGCCGACTCAACCATCGGCAGCATTCGCGACATGTCCAGCATTCGTTTCATGCGAGTCTATATGACTAACTTCCAGCGACCCATCGTCCTGCGTTTTGCCAGCCTTGACCTTGTTCGCGGCGAATGGCGACCCTACAAGAAGGAACTCTATACAGGCGACAAGCCCAGCAACACAGGCTCCATGACCATTGCCGCCGTCAACATCGAGGAAAATACCGACAAGTCACCTGTCAACTATGTGCTGCCACCAGGCATCTCCCGAACTGTTGACCCCTCACAGCCGCAGCTTACACAGGAAAACGAACAGGCACTCTCCATCACCGTCAAGGGGCTGGCAAGTGGCGATGCACGTGCCGTCTATAAGACTATGAACCTTGACCTCCGTCGCTACAAGCACATGCAGATGTTTGTCCACGCCAATGCCCTCGAAGGCGAAGAAAACATGCTTGCCGACAAGGAGACCAGCGTCTTCATCCGTGTCGGTTCAGACTACCGCAGCAACTACTACGAATACGAAATACCCCTCAACAAGACTCCTAAGGGACACTACGACCCCTACAACTACGCAGGCTGCGAAGCCGTCTGGCCCAACGAAAACATGCTCGACATCGACCTCAGCGTCTTTACCGAAGTAAAACACGAGCGCAACAAGGCACGTGCACAGGGCGCAGCCAGCTACACCTCCCTCTACCGCCAGTACGACCCCAACCGTCCCAACAACCGCATCAGTATCATGGGTAACCCCTCGCTGGGCGAAGTCAAGACCATGATGATTGGAGTACGCAACAACAGCCGATCCATCAAGAACGTCGAAGTGTGGATCAACGAACTCCGCCTCCAGGACTACGCCAACGAAGGTGGTTGGGCTGCACAGGGCAACCTCAGCGTCCAGCTTAGCGACCTCGGCTCCATCAACCTCACCGGTCATGTCGAGACCGCAGGCTTCGGCGGCATCGAAGAGAAGGTGAACCAGCGACGCGACGACAACCTCTACGAGTGGAGCATCACCACTCAGTTTGAATTTGGCAAACTCTTCCCCGAAAAGTGGAAGCTGCAACTCCCCTTCTACTACTCCTACAGTTGGCAGAAGATATCTCCGAAATACAACCCCTTCGACACCGATATGCTGCTCAAGGACGCCATCGACTCCAGCGAGAATCCCGACTCCCTCCGCAGCATGACCGAGTCCATCGTCAAGAACAAAAACATCTCCTTCTCCAACTGGAAGTCTGGCTACCAGAGCCGCAAACCTATGCCCTGGGACCCAGCCAACTTCTCCCTCAGTTATGCCCATAGCCAAAAGTACAAGACAGGCGAAACCACCGTCTATGAAAACGAAGAGACGTGGAAAGCCAGCCTTACTTACTCCTACGCACCCAAATACACACCCCTAGAACCCTTCAAGAACCTTCAGGGCAAATCGAAGTGGCTCGACATCCTCAAGGCACAAAACCTCCAATGGCTGCCCCAAAGCCTGCAGTTCAACACCGACATCTCCCGTCAGTATTACGAATACCAGGAACGCGACCTCGATGCCGACAGCAAACTCCCCGTCACCTGGAGCAACCAGATGCTCTGGAACCGCAACTTCAGCATCCGTTGGGACATCTTCAAGAGCCTCAAACTCTCCTACACCTCAGCTACTCATGCCGAAATCGAAGAGCCTTACCGCGTCGTCAACAAAAACCTCTACCCCGACGACTATGCTGTCTGGAAAGACTCCGTCAAGCGAAGCCTCCTCTCCTTTGGTCGTCCCCTTACCTACAGTTCGTCTTTCAACGCCTCCTACTCCGTACCTTTCAGCAAGATACCCATCTTCGACTGGCTGACAGCCGATGCCTCCTACAACGCCAGCTACGGATGGAAACGAGGCACCGAACTGGAAGACGGACGCACCCTCGGACACGTGGCCAATACCCAGCGCAGCCTCAACGTCAACGGACGCATCAACTTCGAAACCCTCTACAAAAAGTGGAAATTCCTCGAAGAAACCGAAAAGCGCTTCTCAGGCAACAACAAGAAAGAAGACAAGACTAAGAAGAAAACCCCTGCCCCCAAGACTTCCAAGCCTACCCTCAAGAAGCCAGGCGCAGAACCAGGTAAGGATGGTGAACAGCCAGCCGAGGCCGAAGGCAAGGACAAGGGCAAGGAAAAACCGAAAAAGGGCTTCAGCAAAGAAGTTCAACTCTGCGATACCGTCGAGACCGAAGTGAAGCACGGACTCGATGCCAAGCGGCTGACCGTCCGCGCCACGACCCTCGACGGACAAACCTATCAGCTGAAATACAAGAAGACCGACGCCAACACCATCAAGATACTCAACTCCGATACCATACCCATCAAGGTCAACATTGTTGCCAAGAAACCCCTCGAAGAGAAACTCTGGTACAAGTCTGCACAAGTCTTGGCACGTGTCCTCATGATGGTACGCAACGCCAGCATCTCCTACCGCAACACCTACTCCCTCAACCTGCCTGGTTTCCGTACCGAAATCGGCGACGCCTTCGGACAGAAACGTACCGACAACGGACTCTCACCTGGTCTCGCCTTCGCCTTCGGCATGGTGGGCGACAACTTCGTGCAGAAAGCCGCCGACAAGGGCTGGCTCATGACCAACGACTCCTCCATCACCACACCTGCCAGCATGTCCAACATGTCCGACCTTCAGGTGAAAGTCACCCTCGAACCCATCCGCGACGTCAAGATAGACCTCAACGCCAGCCGAACCGACAACAGGTCCAAGAGCATACAGTTCATGTACGCAGGAATGCCGACCACCCTCAGCGGCAGCTTCAACCAGACCACCATCTCCCTCAAGACAGCTTTCGGCAAGATGGGCGACATCAATACAGGCTACGCCTCAAAACCCTTCGACAACTTCATCAACTACCTGCCCGTCATCCAGCAACGCATCCAGGAACGCTATGCCGATGCCCGCTACCCCTGGCAGGCAGGTGCATACGCAGGCAAACCATTCGACCCCGCCAACGGTACCGTCGGACTCTACTCCGCCGATGTCATGGTGCCCGCCTTCCTGGCAGCCTATTGCGGAGGAGATGCCAGCAAGAGTTCCCTCGACATCTTCCCGTCACTCTGGCGAATGTTGCCCAACTGGAGTCTGAAATACAGCGGACTGATTAAGCTTCCGTGGTTCTCCGACCACTTCAAGAGTTTCAACCTCAACCACGGCTACAAGAGCATCTTCACCGTCGGTGCCTACAACTCCTTCACCAGCTGGATGGAATACATGGACGGACTCGGATTCATCACCGACATCACCTCCGGCAACCCCATACCCTCCAGCATCTACAACATCTCAACGGTCAGCATCAACGAACAGTTCTCGCCACTCATCGGTGTCGATATGACCTTCAACAGCGGCATGACAGCCAAACTCGAATTTAAGAAGACACGCACGCTCAACCTCTCCATGACCAGCGTCGCACTCACCGAAAACTACTCCGACGACATCGTGGTCGGCATCGGCTACAAAGTGAAGGACATCAGCCTCTTCGGAGCCAAGCGCATCCAGGACCCCGACTCGGCGAAGAAAAAGAGCAGCAAGGGCAAGGGCAAAGACAGCAAGGCCGACAGCAAGACCTCCGCCAGCGCAGGGGCAGGCAATTCATCCAACCGCAAAGTGGGCGGAGTCAGCCATGACCTCAACCTGCGCATTGACTTCAGCTACCGTATGCAGAGCGCCATCAACCGCAACATCCAGACAGCCACTTCCACCGCCACCAGCGGAAGCACAGCCTACAAACTCGCCATCAATGCCGACTACACATTCAGCCGACTGCTCACCATGTCTGCCTTCTTCGACTGGCAGAAGAACAAGCCCCTCGTTTCTCAGAGTTCCTATCCTACCACCACAGCCGACTTCGGCATCAACATCAAGTTCTCGCTGACGCGATAACGTCCGAAGACCCCTTGCGGAGAATGGCCGACTTAACAGCTGCTAAGATTTGAATCGACAAGTGCTGTGTTTTGTCGATTCAAGTGTAAAGTTTTGAAAAAAATCCACGCATTATTTGTGTTAGCACACAAGAACACTTTCCCTCGTTTTGTTATTCGTTTTTCATGGCTTCGGAAAGGATGCTCTCCAGTTCGTTGCCAGCCAAGTGGAGGCGCAGCTCGCCCCGCATGGCGAGGCTGATGGCTCCTGTCTCTTCGCTGACAATGATGGCAATGGCATCGGACTGCTGGGTGATGCCGAGGGCAGCACGATGGCGCAGGCCGAGGTCTTTGGGGATGTTGAGCGAGTGGCTGACGGGCAGGATGCAGCCAGCCGCCGTAATGCGTCCGTGGCTGATGATCATGGCTCCGTCGTGAAGGGGGGAGTTCTTGAAGAAGATGTTCTTGATGAGTTCGGTATTGATGCGGGCATCAATGGTTTCGCCCGACTTGATGATGTCGGTAAGGGACATTTCGCGCTCCAGAATGATGAGTGCGCCGATAAAATTCTTCGACATGTAGTTGCACGCCATGACGATGGGCAGCAGGGAGGTGTCTTCGGCTTCTTCGGCAGGGTATTTGGAGAAGAGGCGGATGAGGTAGCCCAGTCGGCGCTGGCTGCCGATGGTGAGGAGGAAACGGCGGATTTCTTCCTGGAAGATGACGAGCAGAGCGAGGGCTCCGACGCTGACGAGTTTGTCGAAGATGCTGCCGAGGAGTTTCATCTCGAATATCTGGGAAACGACAATCCAGATGACGATGAAGATGAGGATGCCGTAGAAGATGTTGAGCGATCCGGATGATTTCATCAGCCGCCATGCCTGGTAGAGCAGCATGGCTACGCAGAGGATGTCGATGGCGTCTTTTATTCCAAATTCTAACACGGTTCTGGGGTTTTGATCGTCAGTGAAAATAGTTTTATGGTTTCGATACAGGCTTTTACGTCGTGGACACGGAGGATGTTGGCTCCCTTCATCAATGCGATGGTGTGGAGGACGGTGGTGCCGAGGAGTGCGTCTTGGGGTGTGATGCCGAGTGGGCGGTATATCATGCTTTTGCGGCTGATACCCACGAGCAGGGGAAGGTTGAAGATGCGCAGGTCTTCCTGGTGACGGAGCAGCGCATAGTTTTGTTCTATGGTTTTGGCAAAGCCGTAGCCTGGGTCGAGGATGATGTCTTTCTGGCCGAGGTCGCGCAGCGACTGGATTTTTGCGGAGAAGTAGCGGAAGGGGTTTTCAGGCTCTTTCCCTGCTGTGGGGGATGGGTTGGGGGAGCGGGATGGGTCCACGTGGTTGTGTGTCAGGATGTAGGGCACGCCCAGTTGGCTTACGGTGCGGAACATTTGCGGGTCGAGCCCTCCGCCAGAGATGTCGTTGATGATGTCGGCTCCGAGTTCCTCGATGGCCATTCGCGCCACGTCTGCCCGAAAGGTGTCGATGCTGACGGGGAGGTGGGGGGCTGCCTGGTGTATGATGCTCATGCCGAGGGCAAGGCGCCGCATTTCTTCCTGGGGAGGGATGTCGCTGGCACCTGGTCGGGTGGAGTAGGCTCCGAGGTCTATCATCGTGCCTCCTTCGCTGACGATTTCTTCCACGCGCTGACGGATGTCGGCTCCGGTCTGTTTGCGGGAGTCGGCATAGAAGGAGTCGGGCGTGACGTTGAGTATGCCCATGACCTGGGGCTGGCTGAGGTCGAACAGTTTTCCTCGGACGTTGATGGTCATGCAGGTACCACGGATTAAACAGATTTAATTCTTATGAACCACAGATTGCACAGATTAAAACAGATTTAATTCTTATGAATTTAAAGCCCTGAGTGTATTCTTGAATCGTGTGATGAAGTCGTTGGCTTCGTCCAGGGTCAGGCAGAGTGGAGGCAGGAGACGGATGACGTTGGTGCCTGAGCAGCCTGTGAAGCAATGTTGCTGCTGGATGAGGCTGGTGCGCGGTTCCTTGTAGGGAATGTCGAGTTCGATGCCGATCATCAGGCCTCTGCCGCGAATGTCGGTGACGTGGGGCAGATGTCCTGCCTCCTTTTCTGCGGTGAGTGTGTCGATGAGGTGCTGTCCCACTTGGGCTGCGTTCTCCACGAGGTGTTCCTGTTCGATGACATCGAGCACGGCGATGGCTCCGGCACAGCCTAAGTGGTTGCCGCCGAAGGTGGTGCCTAACTGTCCATAGACGGGCTGGAACTTGGGCGAGATGAGTACGGCGCCCATGGGGAATCCGTTGCAGATGCCTTTGGCTACGGTGATGATGTCGGGTTTTACGCCGAGATGCTGATGGGCGAAGAATTTGCCGCTGCGTCCGTAGCCGCATTGGATTTCGTCGCAAATCAGCACGGTGTTGTACTGGTCGCAGAGCCTGCGCAGGCCTTGCATGAATGCGGGTGTGGCAAGACGGATGCCGCCTACGCCCTGGATGCATTCGATGATGACGGCACAGACGTCGCCCTTTTCAAGTTCTGCCTGCCAGGGCTGCAGGTCGTTGAGCGGCAGGTAGGTGACGTGTCCGCCGTCGTTGATGGGTGCAATGATTTTGGGATTGTTGGTCACTTCCACAGCCAGACTGGTTCTGCCGTGAAATGCTTTTTCCAGTGAAAGCACGCGTGTGCGTCCGTTATGGAAGCTGGAGAGCTTTAGTGCGTTTTCGTTGGCTTCTGCTCCTGAGTTGATGAGGAAGAGCTGGTAGTCGTCGTAACCGCAGGCTTTGCCCAGGCGGTGGGCGAGTTCTTTCTGGAGCGGGTTTTGCACGGAGTTGCTGTAGAAGCCCAGTTTGTTCAGCTGTTTTGTCATGGCTTCTACGTAGTGGGGATGGCAATGGCCGATGCTGATGACGGCATGGCCGCCGTAGAGGTCAAGGTATTCCTGGCCTTTGTCGTCCCAGACGTGGCAGCCACGTCCTTTTTCGATGGCTATGTCGAAGAGGGGATAAACGTCGAATAGTTCCATAGTTGTATGTTTGTTAAAATGCGCTTGCTTTCAGCCGAAGTCCTGCCTGCTCGGTGGCGCCGAACATCAGGTTCATATTCTGCACAGCCTGCCCGACAGCTCCTTTCAGCAGGTTGTCGATGATGCTGGTGATGACGATTTTGCGTCCGAAGACGTCGATGTGGACCAGAGCCTTGTTGGTACCCACGACTTGTTTCAGGTCGAGGCTTTTGTCGCTGTAGTGGGTGAAAGCGGCATCGTTGTAGAAATCTTTGTAGCGGGCAACCAGTTCGTTTTCTGAGGGCTGTTCGTCAAGTCTTACCACTTCAGTACAGAAGATGCCTCGGGCAAAATCGCCTCGGTAGGGGATGAAGTCCACCGTGATGCCTTCTGCCTGGAAACCTTCGTTCAGCGTGTCGATGACGTGTGGGCTGTGGGCTGGTTTCAGTTCGTTGAGTGTCTGGCAGATTTCGTGCAGATGTTGGTGGGTGAAGAGTTTGTAGGTGGAAAAATTGTTGGTGCGCCAGGAGAAGTGTGTGGTTGCTCCAGGCTTTTGTCCTGCTCCTGTGCTGCCCGTGATGGCGCTCACGGTGATGTCGTTGTACAATAGTCCTGCTTTTGCCAAAGGCAGCAAGCCCAGCTGAATGCAAGTGGCGAAGCAGCCAGGGTTTGCCAGATGTTGGCACTTCTTGATTTGTTCGCGATGGATTTCGGGCAAACCATAGACAAAGTCATGCGTGGGGGAAGCGATGCGGAAGTCTTGTGCCATGTCGATGATTTTAACGTGGCCTGGAATGGTGTGCTCCTTCAGGAAAGCTTCGCTCTTTCCGTGGCCAAAGCAGAAAAAGACCACGTCCACGTCATCGAAGGGCATCTCGCCGGTAAACTCCAGCTGGGTGTCGCCGTAGAGACCTTCGTGTACGTCATGGACCTTGTTGCCTGCATTCGATTCGCTGTTGGCAAAGATGATTTCTGCGTCGGGATGGTTAATCAGCAGACGAATCAGTTCTCCGCCTGTGTAGCCAGCTGCGCCCAGAATACCTACTTTAATCATACGTCTTTGTGCTGTAAGGGTGATAAAACGCTGCAAAGATAAGAATTATTTACCATTTACCATTTACTATTTGCCATTTTTCCGTAACTTTGCCGCCAAAATGTATGTGAACTTATATGAAAACCCGCTGGACAGCACTCTTTTTGTGGCTCACCTCCTGTTTCACCTCTTTCGGTCAGATGTGGCAGGCTGTGCCTCTGCCTGACTCTGTTTTTTCACGAATGCAAGGCAAATCGTATGGCAAGGACTGCACGGTGCCGCGCTCTGAACTTCGTTACCTGCTCATTCAGCACTGGGACGGACAGGGAAACTGCCAGACGGGGGAACTGGTCTGCAACAAAGCCATTGCGCAGGATTTGCTTGAGATTTTCAGACAGCTTTACGAAGCGAAATACCCCATTGCCAGTGTGCGGCTGATTGACGATTTTGATGCTTCTGACGAAAAGTCGATGTCTGCCAACAACACTTCCTGTTTCAATTTCCGTTACATTACGGGTACCAAGACGGTTTCGAAGCATGGGCGTGGTATGGCCATCGACATTAATCCGCTCTACAATCCCTACATTCGTTTTCGGGACAATCATGTGGAACCTGCTGCGGGCCGGCCTTACGTCAAGAATCGTGAACATCGGTCGGATATTCCCATGAAGATTGACCGCAGCGACCTCTGCTACAAACTTTTTGTGAAGCATGGGTTCAAGTGGGGTGGCAGCTGGAAGACGGTCAAAGATTACCAGCATTTTGAGAAATGATTTACCTCCGAACAGACCTTCAAACCGTCGGTGATGCTGTCTTGCAACAGGCACTTGCCGATCTGCCCGACTGGCGACGCGAACAAGCCCTGCGTTTTCGTCACCGTCAGGGGCAGATGGAATGTGCCTTTAGTTACCTATTGCTGTGTGAAGGTCTGCAAAAGGAGTATGGACTGACCGTTCAGCCCCGTTTCCAGATTGGTGAACACGGAAAGCCTGCCTTGCTGGAGTATCCTCACATCCATTTCAACATCAGCCATTGCAGGGCTGGCATTGCCGTTGCCCTCAGCGACGATCCCGTTGGCATAGACATTGAGTGCATAGGTCGGATGAACGAAAGTCTTGCCCGCCATGTGCTCAACGAGAGGGAATATGAGCAGGTGACGGCAGCCCCCGATTCCGATCAGGAGTTTACAAAAATTTGGACACAAAAAGAGGCTGTCGCAAAACTTACCGGACAAGGTATCAGCGACAACCTGAAACAGCTGCTTTCTATATATAATAATGTAGATCTAAAAACCGAAATACATCCAGAACACGGCTTTGTCCTGAGTATTGCCCGTCCCAGAAATTTGTCTTCGACTACGAAGGAAATGAATCCTGTGTGATTCGTTGTTATTCAGCAGAATCGTCATCGTCATCCCAAATGGAAACAGGCTTGATGCGTGCTTGTCCTCGACCTGCACCGCCATATTTGATAGCAGTGTTGGTATTGATGCCAGTCACACTACTGCAAATGATGTTTGTGGTCTGTGTTACCATTACCCACAAGGTTGGTTTTCTGTATTCCTTTTTCATGTTACATTTTTTATTGAGTGCTTACTTTGTGTTTACTATTCTTTTCTGCTGAAATATACACCCCTTCGCTGCGGAAAGTGAGGGATTCTTTCTGACGAAAGCGCTACGCGATAACGACCCCCCAGGGTTCTCATCCCTGCGGCTTTCCTTGCTTCGCTGCGGAAAGTGAGGGATTCGAACCCCCGATACAGCAAGCCGTATAGCGGATTTCGAGTCCGCCCCGTTCGACCACTCCGGCAACTTTCCTAAATCGGCTGCAAAGTTAGAATGTTTTGATGACATAGCCAAACATTCTGCATATTTTTTGTTTTGTGCCGTTTATTTAACTTCCGATTTTGTGACATTAAGACTGCTTCCCGATGATTATCTGGGTTAAGACAGTCCCTCAATCTCTCCGTTGATGATGTCGATGCGTTCAGCTTGCGGCGATTTGCCCAGACCAGGCATTCGCATGATGTCTCCGGCAATGGCAACAATCATCTCGGCACCGGCATTGATGACCAGGTCGCGGATGTTGATGGTGAAGTCGGATGGCGAACCGTAGAGCTTGGGGTCGGCTGAGAACGAGAACTGGGTTTTGGCTATGCAGACGGGGTAGTGCTCAATGCCTAATTTCTGGATGCGGCTAAGCATACGCATGGCAGTCTTTCCGAAGGTGACAGACTTTGCACCGTATATGTTCAGGCTGATCTTTTCTATCTTGGTTTTCAGGTCGTCAGAGTCTTCATAAACAAAACGAAGGGGTTGCGACGGATTGTTCTTGATGGCGTCGATGACTGTCTGTGCCAGTTCCACAGCTCCCTTGCCTCCCTGTGTGAAGGCATCGTTGATGGCAAAACGGACGCCCAGCTTCTCACAGTGCTTGCGTACAAGCCGCAGTTCCTCTTCGGTGTCGGAAGCATAGCGATTGAAGCAGACCACAATGCTTTGGCCGAATTTCTGCAGGTTTCGGATGTGACGGTCAAGGTTGTCAAAGCCACGAACCAGTCCCTCAGTATTGGGTTCTGTGATTTGTTCCACAGGCACACCGCCGTGCATCTTCAGTCCCTGTGTCGTGGCTACGATGACGGTGAGCTTGGGCTGCAGTCCGCTTTTGCGACACTTGATGTCGAAAAATTTCTCTGCACCGAGGTCGGCACCGAAGCCAGCTTCTGTTACGACATATTTGCTGAACGTCATGGCTGTCTGTGTGGCGACGAGTGTGCTGCAACCATGTGCAATGTTGGCAAAGGGTCCGCCATGCACGAAAGCCGGCGTCTGTTCTGTCGTCTGTACCAGGTTGGGCTTGATGGCATCCTTCAGCAGGACGGTGATGGCGCCACCCACGCCGAGGTCTTTCAGACGGAAGGGCGAGTCGTCAAGGTTAATGCCAAGAATCATGTTGTCGATGCGGCGGCGCAGGTCGTCAAGGTCGGTTGCCAGACAGAGGATGGCCATGATTTCGCTGGCAGGGGTGATGTCGAATCCGCTTTCGGCAGGGATGCCGTCGGTCTTGTGTCCCAGCCCCGTCACCACATGGCGCAGGCTGCGGTCGTTCACGTCGAGCACACGTTTCCACAGGATTTCCTTCAGGGCAAAACCGTCGTCGCGATGCTGATAGAGGTAGTTGTCGAGCAGGGCAGCAATCATGTTGTGTGCCGAAGTGACGGCATGGAAATCGCCCGTGAAGTGCAGGTTGATTTTCTCCATCGGCAACACTTGAGCATAGCCACCGCCAGCCGCTCCACCTTTCACTCCGAAGCAGGGACCCAGCGAGGGTTCACGCAGGGCACACACCGCTTTTTCGCCCAGCTGGTTAAGTCCCAGTGCAAGGCTGATGCTCACCGTGGTCTTGCCAATGCCTGCCTTGGTGGGTGTAATGGCTGTGACGAGGATAAGGTTCGACTGTTTTATTTTCTCTGCGTCGATAAGGTTCAAGGGTACTTTGGCAATGTGGTGTCCGTAGGGTGCAATCTTGTCCGCCGGAATGTCGATGTATTCGGCAATCTGTTCGATAGGCTTCAGTTCACATTCGCGTGCAATTTCTATGTCTGTTTTCATAAGATGTTGGTTTTTTGTTTGCAAAGTTACAAATTATTCCTCATTCTTCATTCTCCATTCTTCATTTTTTTGTACCTTTGCGGTCAACTAACGATTTAATAATACCTTTATTTATGAAATCAAGATTACTTTTTGCGGTGTCGCTCTGCCTGATGCAGTGCGCCACATTGTCTGCACAGAAAGGGCTGTACATCCCTAACGAGTGGAAAAACTTCAATTCGCGTGACACTTTGCTCTATGCCGAAGTCGATACGCAAAACCAGTACACCTGGTCAAAAACCCGCAGCAAGGAGAGCGAAAACTTCATCTGCTACTGGGACAAGTATTACGACAAGGAACCTACCAAGCTGCCCAGCAGCGACTATTACCGTGTGGATATTGACGACCTGCTTCAGAAGGCAGAACAGTTCTACGCACTGAATGTCGGCAAACTGGCATTCTGCAATGAAGCCACTTCCAAGGTTCGCCGCTACAAGATGATGATTCTGATGAACCACACCTCTACCTGGACAGCTTATGGTGGTGGCTACGACTTTACCATCGGCGCACTCTGGCTGAACCCTGCCACCTGTAAACCTGTGGGTCACACCCTGGCGCACGAAATCGGGCACTCCTTCCAGTATATGTGCTACAGCGACCTGGGAGGACACGCAGGCTTCCACGACCCCATCGGACAAGGTTCCACTTTTTGGGAACAGACGGCACAGTGGCAGGCTGCCCAGGCTTATCCCGACCAGAAGTTCAGCGAAAGTTGGTTTGTCTTTCGGCATACGGCCAACTATGCCATGACACATGAGTGGATGCGCTATCAGTCGTACTGGTGGCACTACTATCTGGCAGAAAAATATGGCATTGACATCGTCGGACGCATTTGGCGTCATCCCATGTCGGCAGCAGCAGACGCCAACGAGGTGTTTATGGACTTGATGGGCTACGATGCGAATCAGCTCTACAAGGAATATTTTGACTATGCCATGAAGATGGCGACACTCGACCTCGACGTATGCCGCGACGAGGCAGCCTCCTACATTGGCACATACGATTATAATTATGTGAACCTCGAAGGCACAAAGTTTCAGGTAGCATACTCCAGCTGTCCGCAATCCACAGGCTTCAACGTCATTCCGCTCAATGTGCCGAAAGCAGGTACAACCATCAGCACCAACTTTGTCTCTCTGAAGAACCAGTCCATGCTGGCTGAAGGAGACCCTGCTCAGTATTATGACGGCGATAGCAGATACGTTAATTCAGGCAAACTCCGTTACAACAACATCGGAGCCACCGACTACAAGACACGCGGATTCCGGCTGGGTTATGTCGCCTTGATGAAGGACGGCACCCGCCTTTATAGCAGCGAAGATTCTGTCTATTGCACAGGTACCAGTGCCCTGAAGAACTACGAATGTACCACACAGTTTACCGTACCCGAAAATGTGAAAGCTCTTTGGATGGTGGTTGTTCCTGCACCCACCAAGTATTTCCAGCACAAATGGAACGAAGACATCGGTGACGACGACCAGTGGCCCTACACCGTGGAGTTCACGGGTACGAACATCAAGGGCGCTCCCGTTATCATTGACGGCATGGACATCGCCGACGCAACGATAGTTTACGACGTCTCCATTCCGAAATCCGCCAATTCTTACGGGTCAGCCATTGTGATGGTGGAGGGCGATGCAGCCTCCGTGCTGGGTACTGCCTTCCAGATGCAGCCTGCCGACATGGAGAAACACCTTGTCAGCTGGACAAGCAAAGGTCCTTCCGACGGTCAGGTGATGTTCTATGCGCTCGGCAGCGACAGCGAGACTGTCAATGCCAACAGCACAGCCAACGGCTACGGCCACTGGTTCAATGAAGCAGGAAACCGTTGCGACTGGGGCAGTGGCTATATCTTCTCGGAATACATCTCTGGCTACCTCGCTTTCCAAGTAGGTCAATATCCTGGTCGTCTGACAGTCGGAAAGACTTACAAGGTGGCTCAAGCTTTCAAGTACAAAAAAGGCGACAAGGAAGCTCTTGTCAAGTTTATCTTTAACGTAAAATGCAAGTCATCTTCCACAACCGAAGACTACGAACTCGTCAGCGCATCGCTTGACAACGTTGAACCCCTGCCGTTGCCAGGTGACGTGGATGGCGACGGTGAAATCACCATATCCGATGTAACGGCCCTGATAGACTTCTATATCGGCATCGGCACTCCCGACCTGTCTGTCTGCGACCTTGACGGCGACGGTGTTCTTACCGTTGAAGACATTGCTCGTCTGATTGAACTTTACCTTGAAGGTGCAGAGCCAGAAGAATAGGGGAAACGCTTGCAATAACGTGAGTTCGACGAAATATAGATCTGCACAACATGAGCCAGTTCGTAGAAAAGCGACGTTAATGGCATAAAAACTTTAGGGGGTGTACGTCAGTGGCACTGCATTGCTGCTGGGGTACGAAAGTTCTCTCGCTGCGGTGGCACTGCATTGCTGCTGGAGTGGCAAAGTTCTCCCACTGCGGTAGCAAAGCAGTGCCAGACGAGTAACAAAGTTCTCTCACAGCAGCGAGAGAACTTTGCTTTTTAGATGAATGTACAAAAATTTTTTTGGAGTTATAATGAAATTACAGCTCTGTTTCGCCTTCCACAAAATGATCGACGAAAAGGTGTTCGCCGTCCCAGACGGCATAGGTGAAGAGGGACATCCATTCGCCCAGGATGACGAGGCGGCAGTCGCGCCGCAGCATGAGGTCGAGGTCGATGTGGCGATGGCCGAAGATGAAGTGGTTGATGGTGGGGTGGGTCTTCAGGTAGTCTTTTGCATAGAGCACAAGGCCTTCCCTGTCTTCACCCAGGTAGGGCTCTTCCTCGAAGTCGAAGCTTTCGTAGCCGACGGGGTTCTTGACATCGTCCTGAAACTGGGGCACGTCTTTCTTGATGCGTTTCAGTCGGGAGTGTCTTGCCCAGCCCTGGCCAAAGGGAATGAAGCGGTCGGGGGGCAGCATGGCGGCCAGCCGGCGGAGGACGGGGCTGTGGAATGCGCTGAAGAGGAGCCTGGTTTTCCAGTTGCGGTCGCGGTAGTCGAGTCCGTCGCCATGAGCCAGGTAGAAGATGTTTCCGCCCAGGTCGAGTGTTTCGGCATGCCGGTGGATGGTTACGCCGCACTCCTTGCTGAGGTAGTCGTGCATCCAGAGGTCGTGGTTGCCGCAGAAGTAGTGCACCTCCACGCCGTTGTCGGTGAGTTCTGACAGTTTGCCGAGGAATCGGGTGTAGCCTTTGGGCACGACGGCTTTGTATTCGAACCAGAAGTCGAACATGTCGCCGAGCATATAGACGGCTTCAGCCTTGTCTTTGATCTGGTCAAGAAAATTGACAAGTCGTCGTTCCTGTGTGCGGCTGTGCTTTAGTGCCAGCGAACCGAGGTGTGCGTCGGATATGAAGTATATCTGTTTCATGGGCTGTTACATGAATCCTAAGTCGAGTTTTGCTTCTTCGCTCATCATGTCCTTGTTCCATTCGGGTTCAAAGACAACTTCAACGTTGGCGTTCTTCACGCCGTGGATGGAGGTGAGCTTCTGATTGATGTCTTCGAGAATGAAGTCGGCAGCGGGACAGTTGGGGGCTGTGAAGGTCATGTCGATGTTCAGGTCGAAGGTGTCTTCGCCTTCCGGTTCCGCTGCTTCAACAACGTCGATTTTGTATATCATGCCCAGGTCATAGACGTTTACGGGAATTTCGGGGTCGAAAACCGTCTTGAGCATTTCGATGGTCTTGTCTTCTATCTGTTCTTTGGTCATAGTCTAAAAAAATCACAATTCGCTGGTTGAAAAATGGTTCATTATTCAAAGTTTTCCATTTTCGGCGAAGCTATAGTAGTCGCCGTCTGTCACGATGATGTGGTCTATCATGCGGATGTTCAGGATTTGTGCAGCCTTGTTCATGCGTGCCGTGAGTTCCTTGTCGGCTTGGCTGGGCTTGACGTTTCCGCTGGGGTGGTTGTGTACCAATACAAAGCAGGTGGCGCTGGCGAGCAACGCGTGTTTCATCACTTGCCGAGGGTCCACGACGGTTTCGGTGAGTCCGCCACGGTTCAGGTGTACGCACTTGATGAGTCGCATGTTGTTGTTCAGCAGGATGACCCAACTCTCTTCGTGGTCGAGGTCTTGTATCTTGGGCTGCATGAACTGGTGAACGGCTTGTCCGCTGGCGAGTTGCATGATGTCTGTCAGTTTTTCTTCCGACCGTCGGCGTCCAATCTCTGCGGCTGCCACGATGCTGAGTGCCCTTGCTTCGCCGATGCCTTTGTATTGCATGAGGTCTTCCACCGTCATGCGGCTGAGGCATATCAGACTGTTTTCGCAGTCTTGCATGATGCTTTGCATCAACTCCACGGCTGTCTGCTCGGTGTTGCCGCCGCCGATGATGACAGCCAGCAATTCGGGCACAGTCAGTGCCTGCACACCTTTTGCCAACATCTTTTCGCGCGGACGTTCATCTGCCAGCATCTCTTTCATGGTGGTATGGCGTCTGGGCGCCTCCTTCACCACGTCGTTGAAGGGGTTGAAGTTCTTGCTAATCATAGAAATTCTTTTCAAATGCCGTAAATTCATCTTTCCCCAATACGCAGCGCAGCCACCAGGCTTTCAGGAAGCCGAAGCCGTAGCCCATGAGTTGCACGAAGGCGGCGATGACGGCATAATAGCCTATCAGCGGATTCTTGTTCTGTATCGTTGCATCGCAGAATATCAGTAGGATGTAGAGCAGGAGGGGAAGCAGTGGCAGGGCAAACCAGGCTGTGCCAGGCAGGACAAACTTCAGGATGACGGCTGCAAGCAACAGGGTGATGACACCCACCGTGAAGACCATGGGCAGCAGGTGTACCAGCTTCATGGTGCCAGGATGGCGTTTTTCCAGGTTAATGCGTGCGATGCCGGAGTTGAACACTTGTTTGAAGAATTTGTCGAAGTCTGTGCGCCGTTTATGCCAAACCCATGCTTCGGGTAGCAGTCGGCAGCTGTGTCCTGCCTCCACAATGCGGTAGCTGAAGTCGATGTCTTCGCCGAAACGCATTCGGGCAAAGCCCCCCAGGCTGTTATAGACGGTGCGACGCATTCCCATGTTGAAGGAGCGCGGAAAGAATCGGTCCAACTTCTTTTTCCCTCCCCGAATGCCGCCTGTGGTGAAGAAGGAGGTCATGGAGTAGCTGATGGCTTTCTGTATGGGGGTGAATGAGGGGTGTGCTGCATCGGGACCTCCGAAGGCATCGCACGGGTTCTCGTTCAGTTCGGCTTCGATGGCAGCCAGGTAGCCCTCGGGAATGACGCAGTCGCTGTCGAGGATGAGCACATATTCGCCCTGTGCCCTCTCTACGCCGTAGTTGCGTGCTGGACCTGGGCCTCCGTTGGGTTTTACGAAATACTTGACATCCAGCCGTTCTGCATATTTCTTCACCACGTCTTCGCAAGGGATGGTGGAGCCATCCTCCACGATGATAACCTCAAAGTCTTTGACCGTTTGCTGACAAAGACTTTCAAGGAGTTCGTCCGCTTCGTCGGGACGGTTATATACGGGTATGATGATGGAATATTTCATGACGGGGCTACTCAAAGTAGAATGTGAGGACAATCATTTTGCTCTTGCCTTTGTCAACGCACTCGGTAAAGATGAGCTGGGAGGGGTCTCTGATGTCGTCACGTTTTTTTTCGATGATGTTTGCCAGACCAAAGCAGAACTTCAGTTCGGGGATAAACTTGAACCACGGCGAATAGAAGTCGCAGCCGAAACCTGCTTCCAGATAGCAGTCGAACTTCTTGAGGAGCAGCTGTTTCTGTTGCTTCACGGTGAGGTCGAGCATGGGGTTTATACCCACCATGGCATAGGGACGGTAGTTGTTGAAACGTTCTGCCGCAAACTTCACGTCGATGGGCAGCGAGATGTAAGTCGATTTGATGGACTGATACTGCCGTTCTCCGTTGAGCTGGTTCAGGAAGGTCACGTTCTTTGTGCCGAAGTGCATGGTGGGAATGATGCGCAGACCGATGTGCTTGGTCAGATAGAATTCTCCCAAAATGCCTACCGAAAAGCCTGGTTCATAGTTGGGTGTCTCGGCGTACCACTGATTGCCTGCGGCGTCTTTGTAGCCGTTATGGGTCAGTTCCATGTCTTGCATGTGGATGCCTGCAAGGAAACCATAGTGGAAACGACGTTGGTCAATATACGGACGGTTCATCACTTTTCGCTTCTGAGCCTGAACGGGGGGTACGGGCAGAAGAAAAAGTGCAGCCAAAATGCATATTATATAATAATGAAACTGCTTCATGCTGCAAAAATACGGTTTTTATATCATTTTAAACGTATAAAACGGCAGAAAATTGCTTGTTTCCATGGTTTTTAGTACCTTTGCAGTCGAATTGTCGGTTGTTAGGTTGTACGGCAGGAAGATGGCGTAAAACCGCAAAACCGCAAAACCGTAAAACATCAAAATATGAAACTAACAGTCATTGGCGCCGGTAACATGGGAGGCGCACTCATCAAAGGATGGGCTAAAAGTGGCAAGGTGGAGAATGTCACCATTGCCGACAAAAATGAAGCGTTGCTTGCTCAGTTCAAAGCAGATTATCCTTCAGTCAACACCACGACCGACAATGTAGCAGCTGTACAGGGTGCAGACATCATTGTGCTGGTCGTAAAACCCTGGCTCATGCGGCTGGTCTTGGCAGAAGTGAAGCCTGTGCTGAACTTGCAGCAGCAAATCATTGTGAGCGATGCCGCCAACTTTACTACGGCGATGCTTGCTGAAGAACTGGGGCAGCAGGGACAGTATTTTTATGTCATTCCCAACATTGCCGCAGAATTTGCAGCCAGTATGAGCTTCATTGCCAAAGGGGAAGCTGCCACTGCCGACAGCCTCTGTGCTGTGGAGAGCCTCTATGCGCTGTGTGGAGACACTTTGGTCGTTGCTGAAAATCTGATTGGCCCAGGCATGATGATGGCAAGCTGTGGCATTGCATACGTCATGCGTTATATCCGTGCCCAGATGGAAGGCGGTTGCGAGATGGGATTCTATCCCGCTCAAGCTAAGCAGATTGCCCTTCAGACCATGCAGGGGGCTGTCTCGTTGCTGAAAGAGACAGGTTGGCATCCTGAAGAAGCCATCGACAAGGTGACCACACCTGGTGGTGTCACCATCAAGGGACTGAACGAACTCGACCATGCCGGTTTCAACTCTGCCGTCATTCGCAGTCTGAAGGCTGGACTCAAGTGAAAGGCTACGGCAGAGGGTCTTTTCATTGCGCATCCTAAAAAAGGGTGTGCATTTTTTTTTGCTCTTTTCTGCACACTCTGAATAAATGCGTGCAATATGCTAAAAATAAGGTCTTTTTTATTTGTTGTAGTGAGCAAATAGCTGTAATTTTGACCTAAATTTAATTTGCCTTATTGTAGAGTGTGCATTTTTTTATGTAAACAATCAGGCAAAAAAAGACGACAAGAAGAACAGAATCGCACAAAAAAATATGTTAGAGAGATTTCTGAAACAAACAACATTCACGTCATTGGAAGATTTCAATGAGCACTTCAATCTGATTGTGCCTGAAGACTTCAACTTCGCCTACGATGTGATGGATGTCTGGGCAAAGAAAGACCCCGACCGTCTGGCTATGATTTGGACCAATGATCAGGGGATGGAACGTCGGTTCACTTTTGAAGAACTGAAACGCCTTTCTGACAAGGCGGCGGGCTTTTTCAATGCTATCGGCATCAAGAAGGGCGAAATGGTGCTGCTTATTCTGAAGCGGCGTTACCAGTTCTGGATTGCCATGCTCGGACTGCACAAACTGGGTGCTGTGGCTATCCCTGCCAGTTTCCTCTTGACAAAGAAAGATATAGTCTATCGTGTGAAGTGTGCAGATATTACATCTATCATCTGTTGTGGAGACCCCGAAATACTGAAACACGTGAACGATGCCTACGCCGAGTGGCCAGCCCTGACACACCGCATCAGCATCGGACCGCTTGTGCCCGAAGGTTGGCTTGACTTCAATGCAGGCATCGAGAATGCCGCCCCCTACGTGCGTCCCTTGATACACAACAAAGCAACCGACCCGCTGCTGATGTACTTTACCAGCGGAACCAGCGGACAGCCCAAAATGGTGTTGCACGACCAGACTTACGCCATCGGACATATCGGAACGGCTGCTTATTGGCACAACCTGAAACCCGATGCCCTGCATCTGACCGTGTCCGATTCGGGCTGGGCAAAGTGTGCCTGGGGTAAACTCTACGGGCAGTGGATTGTGGGTGTGACTTTGTTTGTCTATGACCATGAGAAGTTTACACCGACAGACATTCTGCACATGATAGAGCGATACAAAATCACCAGCTTCTGTGCACCGCCAACGGTTTATCGTTTTATGATTCGTGAAGACTTGAGCAAGTTTGACCTCTCTTCCCTGCAATATGCAACGACGGCTGGCGAGGCACTCAATGGTTCCGTCTATCAGAAGTTTTACGAAATCACAGGCTTGCAAATAAAGGAAGGCTATGGCCAGACCGAAGCCACGTGTCTGTTGGCAACCCTGCCGTGGATTCCTACAAAGCCTGGTTCAATGGGTGTGCCGATGCCGCAATACGATGTGAAACTGGTCAAGGAGAACGGAAAATTTGTGACCAAGCCTGGCGAACACGGCCAGATTGCGGTCTGCACCAAGGCTGGCAAGCCTATTGGCTTGTTCTGTGAATATTACCGTGACCCCGAATTGACTTACCAGGCATGGCACGATGACCTTTACTATACGGGTGATGTGGCTTACTTCGATGAAGATGGCTACTACTGGTACGTGGGTCGAGCCGACGACGTCATCAAGAGTTCAGGCTATCGCATCGGTCCCTTTGAAGTGGAGAGTGCCTTGATGACCCACCCCGCTGTGGTGGAATGTGCCATTACAGGAGTGCCCGACGAAATACGTGGCCAGATTGTGAAAGCCACCGTGGTGCTCGGAAAAGAATGGAAGGACAAGGCTGGCGAAGAACTTGTCAAGGAACTGCAACGCCATGTGAAGACCATCACAGCTCCCTACAAATATCCCCGTGTCATTGAGTTTGTCGATGAACTGCCCAAGACACATTCCGGCAAGATTCGCCACGTGGAAATCAGGGAAAAAGATGCTTTGAAGATGAATAAGTAAATCTTTCTAATCCCTTAAAAGTGGTAATAGAAAGAGAAACTGAGTCATACGCTTCTGTGCCTTCCGTTTTGACAGGCATGGAAGCGTACCTTTTTTGTGTGTAGGAAAGCGCATCCTCGGCTGGCTGCTTGTGGATGAACGAAACGTATAGCATCCGATTCTTCACGGAATCCATGCAGAATCCATATTCGTGTATGCCCTTTCCGGTAGTCATTTCGCCAAACATCATGTTGATGTAAGGCCCTTTCTGCCAAATGCTTATCAACTTGACAGGGTCGTGTGGGGTGGTTTTAAACTTCTCAGAAGGCGTCGCCATCTTGCAAATGACAGGCGTATTGCTGTAAACACGCACCGTGCCGTCTTCCTGTGTATAAGTGATGACACTGCGAATGAGCGTATCTTTCGCATTGGCTTTCATCCTTTGCCTTGCGATGTCCAGCACCGTGCCGTCGTCCAGTGTGGCTGTAGTGGCGATGCTGTCGGCATTGATGAAGACATCGCAGACCTCTGTCAGCAGATTGGGAATGCGGCCCTCGTCCTTGCTGCATGAACACAGAAAGCCCGTACACATTATATATAATAAAGAGCGAAAGAAATGTCTCATGGTTTACAGCCCTCTTGCTTTGTTGTAGTTTCGCAGCGGATTGGCATACATCGTCAGTATCCGTTCACGCAGGAAAGGAACGTCGGGATTCTCAACCTTTACCTTCGCAATCTTGTCGTTCAGGTATTTCTCAAACTCTGGCGCATCCACCGGCTCACCGTTCAGCTCTGCCAACGCAGCACGGTTGGCGGGATAAATGCGGTAGTTGCGGTGAATTTCCTGGTCAATATGCTCGGCAATGATGCGATAAATGTCTGTTCGGGGAATGTTCTCCGTGTCAAGTGTGTCCAGCCAATCGTTGATGCACGGCGCCGACTCATAATGCACATGTCCCTTCTTTCCCCAGATGCCAATCTTCATGTTGTCCAGGTCGTCCTGTTTGCTCTTCTTCCAGCCAGGGATATCCCGTTTCTGCTGAAACTCCTGAGCCTTCAGATAGTCGCAAGGGTCATATTCCACAGAAATGGCAAGCGGCACAATATTCATGTCCTTGATATTCTTTACAATGTCAGCTGTGGTCTTGCCTTCCTGCGGTCCACCTAACACTAGCATCTTCAGCACGCTTTCCTGCGTCAGGTCGTTAGAATCCTTGGCACGGCCTTCACGTTGAGCAATCCAGATGTTCTCATGCTTTTCGTTGATGGCAAAGTGCATGTACTGACTCATGTGGATAGAACTGCGCAACGTCTCTTTCGGTGACAAACCGCGATTCACGATAAAAGCCTTGTTCATTCTGACCAGTGTCTTGATCCACGGATAAATCAACAGGTTATTGCCGATGGCAATCTCCACGGTCTTGGCAAAGCCTGCATCGTGAAGCATCATGTCGAGAATGGCGGAGTCGAGCACAATGTCGCGGTGATTGCTCACAAACGTATAAGAGCCGTCTTTCTTCAGACTATCGTCGAAATGGAACGACCAGCCCGTTGCACATTTCCGCAGGCAATACTTCACCACCCATTTCATGTAACGGATTTGGAAATCCTGCGGAGTCTTGATGCCGACGAACAGCATCTTCAGCAAGCCGTTGCGTAAACCGACCGGCATCCACGGCACTATGCCTTTCAGGATGCGGCTAAACTGGCGGTCGTTCAACATCGAATTGAATGCCTCCTTCATTTCGCCCTCGGCAAACGGACGAATGTCGTCAAAATCAGACAGCTGCATAGGGGTGGGGATTTAAGAAAGTTTGTCTTCAATAATCTCGCTCAGCACATCCGTCATATTCAGACCCGCAGCCTTCACCTGCTGAGGAATGAAGCTGGTCTGTGTCATGCCTGGTGTTGCATTGATTTCGAGCAGATTGATTACATCGTCACCAGCCTCGTTCTTCGAAATGATATAGTCCACACGCATGATGCCGCTGGCATCCAGCAAATCGTAGATGGCAGAAGTCAGTGCCTGCACACGCTTCGTCGTGTTCTCCGCAATGCGGGCAGGAGTGATTTCCTCCACCATGCCGTTGTACTTGGCGTCATAATCGAAAAACTCCGTCTTGGGCACAACCTCCGTGATGGGCAACACCTGAATGCCGCCGCTCTTTGTCTTATACACACCGTTGGCAAGTTCTATGCCTGTCATCAGCGTCTCAATCAGCACGTCGTCACTCTCCTCGCGAGCCTTCTCAATGGCGGCAGGGATGTCCTCCACCGTCTTGCACTTCGTCACGCCGAAACTGCTGCCGCCGGCATTGGGCTTCACAAAGCAAGGCAGTCCCACCTTCTCCACAATGTCCTCGGCTTTAACATCCTTGCCTTTGCGAACCAGCACACTCTCGGCCACCTTCACGCCAAAGCCTTTCAGGTACTGATTCAGCGTGAACTTGTCGAAAGTCATGGCTGCCACCAGACGTGAACAAGTGGAGTAGGGCACCTGCAGCAAGTCGAAATAGCCCTGCAGGATTCCGTTTTCACCAGGAGTGCCGTGGATGGTGATGTAAGCAAAATCGGGCTTGATGTCCTTGCCCCAATCATCCTTGAACGAAAAATTGTGCAGATACACAGGCGACTGCTTGCCGCTGGGCAGATGAGCCAGCCACTCCGTGCCACGAGTCTTAATCGTATAAACCTCAAACTTGTCGCGGTCAAGCCACGAACTGATGCCAGCAGCCGAGCGCATCGAAACACCATGTTCCGAAGAATCGCCTCCTGCTATGATTGCAATGATTTTTTTCATGCTTCCTTTGCGTAATTACGCCATTTATTTAGTAAACTTGTTATATCTTCGGGCAGTTCCGAGTCGAACATCATTTCCTTTCCCGTGCGGGGATGCACAAAGCCCAGCGTCTTGGCATGGAGCACCTGCCGTGGGCACAGCTTGAAACAATTGTCGATGAACTGTTTGTATTTGGCGGTCGGCAAACCCTTCAGCACCTGGTCGCCACCATAGCGTTCATCGGCAAACAGCGGGTGTCCCAAATGCTTCATGTGGGCACGAATCTGATGGGTGCGCCCTGTTTCCAGCACACATTTCACCAAAGTCGTGTAACCAAACCGCTCTAATATATAATAATGTGTAACGGCATGTTTTCCTTGTTCCGAATCGGGCGGGAACACCGCCATGCGCATCCGGTCTTTTGGGTCTCGTCCTATGTTTCCCTCTATGCGCCCCACGTCTTCCTTGAAATTGCCCCACACCAGGGCATTATATTCACGCTTCGTCGTCTTGTTGAAAAACTGCAAGCCCAGGCTCGTCTTTGCCTCAGCCGTTTTGGCAATGACAATCAATCCGCTCGTGTCCTTGTCGATGCGATGCACCAGTCCGATTTCAGGATTATTGATGTCATACTGCGGAGTGTCCTTGAAATGCCACGCCAACGCATTGAGCAGCGTGCCGTGCCAGTTGCCGAAGCCAGGGTGTACCACCAGCCCCGCAGGCTTGTTCACCACCATCAGGTCGGCATCCTCATAAACAATGTTCAGCGGAATATCCTCTGGCGAAATCTTGTTGTCGTAATGCGGACGATCCAGCATCACCTGAATCACGTCGCACGGCTTCACCCTGTACGACCGTTTCACGGGTTGTCCATTCACATGAATAAATCCCGCGTCGGCAGCCTTCTGCACACGGTTGCGGCTCGTGTTCGCCATCTGCAGCAGCAGATACTTGTCCACCCGTAGCAACGTCTGGTTCCTGTCGCACACAAAGCGGTGATGCTCATACAGCCCGCCCTGCTCGTCAAGTTCCAGTTCCTCGTCCTGTCCGGCTATTGCGTCTTTCCCTTCCTGTAACATATCCTCTGTGCCCTCTGTCTTCTCTGTGCCCTCTGTGTATCTTTTAGAAATCCATATCAAAGTCAGCGGCACTCTCCGGCTCCACGTCGTATAGAGTGTCCATCTCCAGCGAATCAATCACGCCGGCACCAGCCAGAATGGTCAATGCACGGTCGCGAGACACCATTTCGCCCGTATGCAGATCGCGTGTGCCCTGTCTCACTCCCACTACAAAGTCGCGGGGCTGACCCTCCACACGTTCACACGGTGTCAGGCTGAACCCCAGCACCTTCAGCTGAGCCTCGGCTTCACGCAGCGAACTGTTGTGGACAATGTCGGGAAACTTCACCATCGGTTCCCCCTTCAGGTTAATCGTCAGATAAACGATTCTGCCACTCTTCACCAGGTTGCCGCCCTTGGGTGTCTGTTCAATCACAGCCCCTGGAGCCATCCTCGTGTTATACATCGAGTCGGCAATCTCCACGCGCAGCCCAGCCTCTTCCAGCTGTTCCGAAGCATGAGAGGCAGAACTGCCCACCACGTTGGGCACTTCAATCTTCTCCCCGTGCCGTGTAAACTGATCCAGTCCATAGAATGCCCCCAGCGGAACGCCCACTAGCACCACACCCATCAGCACAATGTTCAACCAGAACACCATGCCCGACTTTCCCGTGAAATAAGCCTTTATATTCATTTGAGTTAAAAGTTTTCGGCTGCAAAGTTAAATAAAAAAAAGCAGAAGTCCGTAAAAACTTCTGCTATTTTTCATAAATTGCACATTGCACACGCTAAATTGTGTACATGATACCTGATTTTACTTTCCGTGATGTTCGCTTGAAACAGTTAATTTCTTACGACCCTTCTGGCGGCGTGCAGCCAGCACGCGGCGACCATTCTTCGTCTGCATACGCAGGCGGAAACCATGCTTGTTAATCCTCTTTCTGTTGTGAGGCTGGAATGTTCTTTTCATAATCTTTTTATATATTTATTGAATCGTTTTCTGAACGTGGAACGTCAAAAGCGGTTGCAAAGTTAGTCCTTTTTCACAAATTGACAAAATAAATTGCCGATTTATATCAACTTTTTTTGCCATTTTAAGGAAAACATGTAACTTTGCACCCGATTTCAAATTGTACAGAACACAAAAACAAGAAATTTCTATGGCTATTTTAGCAGGTGACATCAAGAAAAACGTATGCCTTCGCCTTGACGATGGCAAGATTTATGTAGTAATTGACTTTCTTCACGTAAAGCCAGGCAAAGGCAACACCGTGATGCGCACAAAACTCCGCAACGTGGAAGACGGACGTGTGCTTGAGCGCACATGGATTGTGTCTGCCAAGCTCGACGACGTGCAGGTTTCCCACCAGCAGTTCCAGTTCCTCTACAAGGAAGGCGACGACCTGGTGTTCATGAACACCGACACTTACGAGCAGGTGAACATCTCCAAAGACGTCATCACTGGCGGTGACTTCCTCAAGGAAGGCGAAACCATGGTGATGGCCTCCATCGACGAATCCACCGGCGCTATCCTCACAGCCGAAGCCCCCGTTAAGGTTGTGCTCCAGGTGACCTACACCGAGCCAGGCCTCAAGGGCGACACAGCCACCAACGCCACCAAGCCAGCCACGCTGGAGACAGGTGTTGAAATCCGCGTGCCCCTCTTCATCAACGAAGGCGACCTCGTCGAGGTTGACACACGCGACGGCTCATACGTGACACGTAAGTAAGCAAACGGATACATACAACACACGGCTACAAGTGGCGGCGAGTTCTGGTTCAGAATCCAGTTCGCTGCCATTTTTGTACAAAAAAACACACTTGCAACATTTACAACATTGCAACAAACTTCCCTCCCAATAGGGGGATTCAGCGTGGCCCCCCCTTTTTCTAAAGAACGATAACATTCTGAATATGAAAACAATATTATCTATACTACTTCTACTCTCAGGGGCATTGGCTTCTGTCGCAACTCCGAAAAGCAATGTTGCAGACAACAGCCGCGAACAGTTAAGAAAATCGTTTCTCAACCCGCCCGACAGCATCAAAGTGGGATGCTATTACTATTGGGTGAACGAGATTGTTGACCCCAAAGGTGTCAAAGCCGACCTGCAATGGATGAAGGACAACGGCATCACACTGGCATTCCTTGCCACCGATATCCGCAACAACGTATATGGCGAAAACCCCTGGAAGGAAGAATACTTCGGCGACAACAAATTCCAGAGCCCCCTGTGGTGGCAGAATCTGCGTACCGCCCTCAAGACCGCCGGCAAGCTCGGCATCGAGATGGGCATCTTCAACTGTCCAGGATGGAGCCAGTCGGGAGGACCCTGGGTGAAACCCGAAGAAGCAATGCGAAACTGGACACCCGAAGGCATCGAGATATGCAAGACGAAGCAAGGCACCGACGTGGTGTGCAGCCCCTGTTCGCCAGAAGCACAAGGGCTGGAAGTCGATAAACTCTCCAAGACGCATGTGAAGAGACACTTCGAGGCTTTCTTTGGCGAAATACTGCGCCGCATACCCGCCAAAGACCGCAAAACACTCACCACCGTCGTCATCGACAGCTGGGAGCGAGGCAAACAAAACTATACCGACTCCATCTTTCAGAAATTCCAGCAACGCTACGGCTATCCGCTGGACTATCAGAACGATGCCTGCAAGAAAGACCTCGACAGACTGATAGCCGACTTGGTGGCAAGCGAATACATGGGCGGACTTACGGAAAAAGCCCATGAATACGGACTTCGCACATGGTGTGAACCCTATGCCCACAGCCCCTTCCCTGGCAACAGCATCACCTACGGCAGCGCAGCCGACGAAGTGGCAGCGGAATTCTGGGTCGGCGACAAGAAATACCGCCAAAAGGAGATGGATGCCGCCCTGGGAGCAGCTCGCAAAAGCGGAAAAAATCGCGTGTGGGCAGAAAGTTTTACAGACGGATGGCCAGCATTTGCCAAGGACGACTGGAGCTTTGAAAAACTGAAACCCATTGCCGACCGCTACTTCCATGCAGGCGTAAATGCCACCATCCTAGATGTCATGATATCCCAGCCAGGCGACGACAGTAAACCAGCCGTAAGGCCCTGGTTCGGCACATTCTTCGACCGCCGCAGCCAGCATGCCAAAGACCTCAAACCGCTTGTGATTTATCTGCGACGCTGCAACTTTATGCTGCAAATCGGCAAACCGTACAACAATGCTACTGATTCGCGCATCATGAACGACGGCACCATCATACACTTCACCGACGACTCAAAGTTTGAAGTGGTTTTCCCCGATGGCCACAAGGAAACGTGGGACCCTGCTCGCCCCTAACAACGGATTACTCGGATTTTTCTGAACCACGGATTTCGCAGATTACTCGGATTATTTTGGACTACGAATTTAACGAACCCTCGAAACAGACGACATGAAAATCAAGCCGATGTTGCCCCTGCGGGGAGGCTTAGATTTTTGGGAG
The DNA here is from genome assembly GCA_902802265.1 of uncultured Bacteroidales bacterium. Lineage (GTDB taxonomy): Bacteria > Bacteroidota > Bacteroidia > Bacteroidales > Bacteroidaceae > Minthosoma. The sequence goes on from CADCLN010000002.1 coordinate 32,060, forward strand.
TATGTGAGAGGCTCGACGAAGTCAATTTGACGAATTGTTTTAGAACAAGGATTGAACGGATTGTTTTTGACTACGAATTTGACAAATTTGACGAATTGTTTTGGAACAAGGATTGAACGAATGCGGAGTGGCTTTCTTGACGAAAGCTTTTTCTGCCAGAGGAAAATCCGTTCAATTCGTTTAATCATCGCAAAGCGATATGTTTTTTATACAACAAGTTCCTGCGGAACGATTAAACGGATTTAACTCTTCTTAGGACTCTTGTGCCTAAGTATAATTAAATATTTATATTTAGTTTACGCAGAGACACTTGCAAACTCGAAACACAACGCTTGCCGTGTTGAAATTTAATACTTATTAAGTCGATTTTGGGGCTGATTTCTGCAACATGCTTGCAACATTTGCAACATTGCAACATTGGGCAAAATTGTAATGTCAATGTGGCAGTTGTCTTAAACTATGTTATAGCTATTGCGTATATGAAATATTATTCGTAACTGCATCGTCATTTTGAAAGGACACCGAGAACACAAACACGAAGTTTAACACAAACACAAACGGGCATGGAAAAGATTTTGAACTGTGCCGAGAAAATGAGGATGGGCTCGCGGAAATTCGCTCAAATAATCAATCATTTTGTGATGGTTTTCTTGTTCGTTTCAGGAAATAATGCTACCTTTGCAACCGAAATCAAATACCTTAACCGATTAAACAAATCAACAATGAAAAAATCTTTACTTTTTTTGGCTGCTATGGCGGCTACAATGGAAATTTCGGCTGACGAATGGGTACGACCCACGTTCAGCGGCGCATTTCAACCTTTGACGGTTGGCGACACAGTGTACATCTACAATCCGGAGGCCAAGCTGTTCCTGACGGAAGGCAACGAATGGGGCACTCACGCCACGCTGGGTGCACAGGGACTGCGATTCTGTGTGCAGCAGTATGTTCCCGCAGAGGGTGAGTGGGACAGCAAGACCTACTGCATCTACGACGAGTCCGTGAAGAAAGGCGGCTGGTACAAGATGTTCATCACTGACGGCGGCCATGTGTATGTGGACAACGGCTCGCAGGAAGACAACATGTGGCAGTTCCAGGATCTGGGCGACGGCACATACCATTTCCTCGGCGCAGACACCAACCCTGTGTGGACGGCTTCGGGCGACATGGAGGGATATATGATGGGACGCTTCACAGGCTATGTCAATACGGACGACGGCATAGAGACGGGCACAGGTGTCATCTACGACTATTACGGTCTTGACCACAGCTATGCAGACGGCACCTTCCAGGCTACGTGGGCTTTCGTCAGCCAGGCAGACTATGCTGCCTACGGCGAGCAGGTGGCCACCTACGAGGCTGCTGTCGCTCTGGGCAAGCAGATTGCCGATGCCGAGGCGATGGGTGTGACAGGGCTGGATGCAGAAAAGACTGTCTATGCCAACACGGGCAGTTCGCTGGAGGAAATTATGAATGCCAGTCTGTCGGCTGAAGAGAAGGTGCTGGCTTTCTATGAAGTGAATGTCACTCCCGACACCCCTGTGAACATCCTCACCGACGATTGCAGCAGCACGGACGGCTGGGTGAACAGTGCAGAAGCCTCTACGTTTAAAACCGGCACATGGGTAGGTAATGGCTGGGAAGGCTTTGTCGATGGCGACACCTATCTCAGCATCTGGGATGCAAACCTCGAAGGTTCCATCTACCGCTACCGCGGAGGTCTGCCCAACGGCATCTATGTGGTGACCATTTCTGCCCAGGCCGAAAGTGCCCCTGGCGCTGTGTTTGCCAACGAAAACCAGAAGGCTGTGCCTGCCGACAAACTGGGGCACATCTACAAGGTGACGACCGAGGTGACGACGGGTTCGCTGATGTTTGGCTACCAACAGGATGTGGCTGCCACCAACTGGGTGACACTCGACAATGTGTCCGTCGATTACTACGGCAGCGGCGTGGAGGCTTACCGCTTCTGGCTCAACGGCTTGCTGGAGAGTGCTCCCTCGTTTGACGACGAAACCGTGATGGACTCGCTGGTCAACGAATATGAGGAAGTGCTGGCTTCGGTGGAGACCGCCGAGACGAAAGATGAAATCCTTGCCATCATCCCTGCTTACGAGGCTATCCTGAACGAAATCCATATCAATATGGCTGCCTACAGCAAACTGATCGAAACGACCAATGCTGCCGAGGAAATGGGCAGTGCAGAGGGCATCAACGAGCATTACGGTGCGCTGCTCGGCGACTATGTCAGCGAAGTGGCCGACCCCATCATCGATGAAGCCGTGCTGAGCACAGAGGCTGTGAACAAGGCTACTGCCGACTTGCAGAATCTCATGGATGAGGCTCAGAACTACATCTGGAAATCTGCCGACTTGCAGCAAGAGCTCCTGGCTGCCGACAGCCTGTATCAGCACTACAAGGATTCCTGCGCTGTGGAGGCTGCCGATGCTTACCTCAGCTGGGTAGAAGCTTTCCAGAAGTTTGATTTTGCCCAGGCTACATACTCTCAGGTGCTGACGCTTCTCGACGAGCTGTATGCCATCGAGTTCAACCTGGCTGTGCCTGTGGAGCCTGCCAGCGACGAAAATCCTGTGGATTACACAGCCAAGATTCAGTACCCGTCGTTTGACAACGGCGCAACGGGCTGGGTGAACGACGGCTGGTCCACTTGCGGCAAGAACGACTGGAACAGCTTTGCCGACGGCGTGGTCATCGACGTGCTTTACCTCAACCTGTGGAATCCCAGCAATGCCCGCGTCTATCAGACACTGACAGGTCTGCCAGCCGGTAAATATACCATGCAGATAAGTGCCTTTGCCGATGCAGAAGGTTTCCAGGTATATGCCAACGAAGACTATCTCGATGTGAAGGTGGGTCAGAATGAAGAAGGCGCACCATCCGTCTTCAGCAATGTGGCTGAAACCGAGGCGTTTGACGGAAGAGTATGGTATGGAAACATTTACCAGGTGACAACCATCGTCGGCGAAGACGGAACCATGGAGCTGGGTGCCCGCAATGTGGGCGACGGCACGGTGTGGGGCATGATTGACAACGTGAAGCTGCTCTACAAGGGCAAGGTTGCTGCCGAAATCATCAGCGTGGAGGACATCACGAACCTGATTGACCGTTACCTCAATTCGGAGGCTGGCATCACGGTGGGTGACATCACGGATTTGATTGACAAGTATCTCGCACAGTAAGCAAAAGTTACTTTTCGATATATTTTTAAGTGAAAAAGGGCAAAATAATTCGATTTGTTTTGCCCTTTTTTATATTTTTATGTATCTTTGCCCCCACTTTAACTGACTAACTAATCATTATCTTTAATTTTACCTCCTTATGAAGAAAATTCTTTTAATCCTTCTTCTTGCCTGTACAGCATCGGTGGGCTTTGCGCAGCGATTTACAGACAAGATTGACCGTGGACTCGTAGCTGTGCCCAGTGGCAGCGGCAACCTGGTAAGTTGGCACGTGTTTGGCGAAGAGTACTACGATGTGACTTACAATCTGTATTGCAACGGATCGCTGCTTGCACAGAATCTGAAAGTCTCGAACTATCTCCATGCATCGGGAAACAGCAGCAGCAAATATCAGGTGGCTGCCGTAGTGCGTGGCGTGGAACAGGAAAAGTGTGAAGCCGTGAAGCGCTGGAATGACGGTGTGCTGACCATCCCCGTGGCCAGAGTCACCGACCGCGACGGCAACGATGTCGATAGCCTCTATACGCTGAACGATGTCTCGATTGGCGACCTGGATGGCGACGGCATTGTGGAGTTCATTGTGAAGCGCAAGTGTAATGTTGTCACCGATTTGAAAAACAAGAAGATGTTCCACCAGCTGGACTGCTACGACCACAAAGGGAAGCGCCTGTGGTGGATAGACTTGGGTCCCAACATGCTGGCTGGAGCTGACGAGCAGTGGGACTGCGTATGCTACGACTGGGACATGGACGGCAAGGCCGAAGTGCTGCTTCGCATTCAGGACAATGCCTACATTCACTATGCCGACGGATCTACACAGCTCATTGGTTCTGCTTCGGTCGATACACGTTGGAACGGCATTGAATATACTTCTTCGGGCAATGAATACCTGCTCTATCTGGAAGGTGCTACGGGTAAGCCCTACGAGATTGGTCCCGCCAGCCATCCGCTCTGGATGGACTATCCTCTGAAGCGTGGTCAAGACTCCGACTGGGGTTCCGGCATCGTGGGTCACCGATCCACCAAACACTATTGGGGCGCACCCTATCTGGACGGCCGAAAGCCCAGCATCTTCCTGGGACGCGGTGCTTATACCATGCACAAATTCACGGCCCTGGATGTTGACCCTGCCACTCACCAGCTGACTCAGCTTTGGTACTGGGAAAACAATGTGGGCGGTCCGTGGTTTGGCAATGGCTACCACAACTTTGCCGTCGGCGATGTCGATTGGGACGGTCGCGACGAAATCATCTTTGGTTCGATGGTCTTCGACGATAACGGCAAGGGACTCAGCACTACAGGCTTTGGTCATGGCGACGCTCAGCACTGTTCCGACTTCGACCCCTATCGCAAGTATGAAGAACAGTTCGGCTGCCTCGAAGAAGGAAAAGCCAATTATGGATGCAACTACCGCAACGCTGTCACCAGCGAAATCTATGTGAAGCACGATGCCGGCGGCGACGACGGACGTGCCCTGATGGGAAACTTCACCAACGACTATCCTGGCAGCGTGGGACGCAGTGTGTCTTCTGCCTGGATTAGCAGTGTGGCCGACAAATTTGTGAACGAATTGGGCGGCGACAACTTCATCAACTGGGGAGACCTGAACCAGCGCATCTACTGGGACGGCGACCTGCTGGACGAATACTTCGACAGTCCAGGCACAGAAGGCTACGGTGCCATCTACAAGCCTGCCAGCAAATCTTCCAGCGGCGGTCGCTGGAATTTCCCCGACTCCAAGTGCAGCAACTGGTCAAAGAACAACCCTGGCGGCATTGCTGACATCTTTGGCGACTGGCGTGAAGAGCTGATTATGCGAAGGGCGGACAACAGAGCCATCTTGGTTTACACCACGCCTATCGAGACAAAATACCGCATCCCCACATTGTGGCACGACCATCAATACCGCAATGCCATGGTTTGGCAGTCGATGGGCTACAACCAGCCTCCACACAAGTCCTACTTCCTTGGCGAACTGGAAGGCATCACCGTGGCTCCACCACCATACACCATGACGGGACGTACAGAAATCCCCAATGGCGGTACCATTACCACCACCGACGAACATCTGATGGTCTGTGAAACCAACGACACGCATATCTCTATCCAGGATGGAGCCACCCCCTACATCGTGACCTTCAATGTGCCGTCATGGGTACAGGGTACGGCTGCCAGCAACATTACGACGAAGGTTACCCCCATCAAGTACGAATACTTTACCTGCACCGTCGAGGGCGGCGCACTTACCGGAAGCACACGCCTTGTGAAGCAGGGCGACGGCATCCTCACCCTGCCTGCCGTCGATATGACTTACACGGGAGAAACCAATGTCTGGGCAGGTACCGTCAACTTCCAGGGCTCTGCCAGCAACTCCCCCCTTTGGCTGAACCGCTTTGCCGAGCTCAATGCCTGCAAAGATACAACCTGCTTCAAGAGCCTCAAGGCCGACTACGCCTCGGTGGTTCGTCCTGGCGGAGAAAATGCTCTCGGTGTCATCCAGCTCGACTCCGTCTATTCCATGGGCTTCGGCAGCCGTCTGAAGCTTGACCTCTACTCCGACGGCTTGAAGGCTGACCAAATTCACACTGCCATCCTCCGCATCGAAAAGAAAAGCTGGAGTTACGGACCCAAATACATGACTCCAGTCATTGAAGTCGTGGAACACATGGTCGACAGTGCAACGACCCTGGAGCCAGGACGTTACCTCGTTGCTCATGCCGACTCGCTCATCGGTTCTCTGGCAAACATCAAGATAGAAGGCGTAACCAGCCTGAAATCAGGATTGGAACGTGACGAGAATGGCGACATATACCTCGTGCTGGGTTCTGTGCGTGGAGCCAACGAAATAGTCTGGACAGGCAAAAACTCCGCCACTTGGGACTATGCCACCACTGAAAACTTCTACCTCGCCAACGACGAAACCCAGACACCCGACATCTTTGTCGAGGGCGACATCGTCAACTTCACTGACAGCGCCTCCAAATACAGCGTCGTGCTGAAATCTGGTGCCGAACTTCCTGCCGACACCATCCGCTTCGATAACACCAAAGCCTACACCGTCAGCGGTACAGGAAGCATCACCCAGGGAGCCTTCGTCAAGGAAAACACGGGTACCGTCACCATGGGCGGTGACCACTCCTACACCGGCGGCAACTTCTTGCGTGGCGGCATTGTCAAGGTAAGCAGCCTCTCCAATAGCACACAGGCTCAAGGCAACCTCGGCGGAGTGACTAAAGTATCTACCAAATTCGTCATCGAGAACGGTGCCGAACTGCAGACCACCGCAGACGTCAAAATGGGTTCACCCATGCGTATGCAGACCGAAGAGGGAGGTATCATCAACACCGCAGGAACCTTCACCATGGAGAAAAACCTGACGGGCACCAAGCTGACCAAGAAAGGTGCAGGCACATTCGTTATGCAAGGTTCACTCAGTGTCAGTGCACTGACCGTAGCCGGAGGCACATTCCAGTACGACACGGGCGCTGGCTTCAGCAAGGTAGTCAACCTGCAGGGCACGGCTGCCCTGAAGGGCAACAGCTTCCTCTCCACACCGCTCAACGTAGAGAAGGGGGCCAAAGCATCACTGACTTCCATCAACCGCACGACATCCTCCAACAAGATTACCGGCGAAGGACAAATCACCATCTACTGTGCAACAGAGAAAGGTAGCAACTACTATGCCACTCGCACCCCGCTGAAACTCAACCTTACCGCCTTCCATGGCACACTCGTGCCACAAGCCACCTATGCAGCCGACGGACGTTTCACCCTTGACACAGAAAGCGGTTCCACTGGATTCACTATGGACATCCCCAAAGGCATCTACGTTCAGAACTCTGGCAAAACGTTCCAGATTGGCAACGTCACAGGCGAAGGTGCCCTCAGCGGAACCTGCACATTCAGCCAGTCGGGCAGCAGTGCCATCAATACATGGAAGGTAGGCAACGGCGACGACTTCACTTTCAAGGGCATCGTCGAAAGCAACGCCAAATTTATCAAAGTTGGCACAGGCAAGATGACTACATCAGGTGTGTGGACTACCAGCGGAACTGTTACCGTCAGCGAAGGTGAACTCCATATCAACAACGGATCCACACTGGGTACAGGTGCACTGACCGTAGAAGAAGGAGCCACATTCACCGGCACATCAGGAGTCACTACATCCGCAGCACTCAAAGTGCCCATGCTCAACCAGTCTTTCACCATCGACGGACTGATTCAGAGCGGCACCAATGCTACCACAGGACTGGGTTACTGGAACTTCGGCGGCAAGAACATCACTATCAGCTCCACCGGCACACTCCGTGTCGGACTGAACAAAGGTGCTACCGATAAAGCCTCAGGCTGTACATCCATCTTCAACATCGGTACACTCACCATGGACGATGGTGCCACCCTCTCCGTCTATCTCGGCAACTCAACATACGTCCCCACACGCGACGAAGCTGTGCCCGACTCCTTCCGTGTCTTCTACGACTTCAGCCAGGCAACCATCGGCAAAATCAACTTTGACCTGCCCGAATTGCCACGCGGCAACTACTTCGACACCAGTCGCATTGACGAAGGCTACCTCTTCATCTATTATAAATACACTCCGCTGCCAGGCGACATCGACGGCGACGGGCAGCTGACCATTGCCGACATCACAACCCTCATTGCCATCTACCTCAGCAACGAGGATGTTGACCTCACCGTCTGCGACATCGACGGCGACGGGCAGCTCACCATCGAGGACATCACCAAGCTGATAGGAATGTACTTGACCGAAGAGGAATCCACCGACGGATGGATTCAAGAAAAAACTCGTTGACAATTTCGTTCTTTTAAATACGCAGAAAGGGAGGTTTGGATTGTGTTCCAAACCTCCCTCTCGATTGCATTTTGAAATGCCGTTATGAGATTTCAATGCTTCTGGTTACCTTGACTTCTTCCTTCTTCATCTTGGGCAGGACAACGGTGAGGATGCCGTGCTCGACTTTGGCAGAAATCCCTTCCTTGTTCACGTCTTTTGGCAGCGTGTAGGCCTGCTGGTAGTTGGTGTAGGAGAATTCGCGGCGCAGATAGTGCTGCTTCTTGTCCTCTTCCTTGTGCTCCAGCTTGTTCTCGATGGAGATGCAGAGATTGCCGTCGTCGTTGATGTTTACTCGGCAGAACTCTTTCTTGATGCCTGGAGCGGCTACTTCCATGGTGTAAGCCTTTTCGTCTTCCTTCACATTTACTGCGGGTGCAGTAGCATTTGTGTGCGGCATGAGGTCGTTGCTGAAGAAATCATCGAATACTGTTGGGAACCAACTGTTTTTAAACATTACTGGTAACATAGTTAATACCTCCTGATTTTTTGTTTTTGCCTCTCTTCGGGATGCTTCCCTGTGTAGGGGTTCTGTCCGAGGGGCGTGGTTTGTTATTTTTTTGTTTGTTGTTTTTGTTCTCTGTTTTGCCTCCGCTTTCGCATCAGCGTTTGCCCCTTGATAAGACAATCCGCGTGCCACACAGAAAAAAGATGCCAAAATGTCTTTGAAGTTAGACAAATTGGCATTTTTGCTGACGATTTTTCCGATTTGGGCAACTATTCTATTGTCGGGTGATTCTTTGCAGGACTTCCCTGTAGTTTTCCAGCGCGTTCCAGATGCCGTCTTCTGACAGCACGCCGCGTTTCAGGTTTTTGGGCAACCGTCCTGCCCTGTCGTCGGCACAGTCTTTTTGCCACTCCTTGCTGCCCAGATAGGCGTTGAGCGAGTTGACGGCTTCCCGAATGTTTGCAAATTGTTCAAGTGCCGCTTCCCATGTTTTTGTTGCTGCAATGACTTCGTCGAGGTATTGCTCCATTTTTTGGATTCTTTCCGTTTGCTTCATGTCGTTTCCTGTATAAATCTGTGGTTTTGCCCGCAAAAATGCAACTTTTTCGGATAAAATGCAAGGTGATGCGTGTGGTTTTTTGTTCAATCGCAAATATTTTCTTACCTTTGCGCCCAAATTATAGTCTATGGGTAAAGGAAAGTTGGCAAAATTTGCTGAGGTTGCCGAGAATCCGCTGGTGGTGGAGTGCCCCTTTTGGCAGTTGCAGCAAGAAGGTTTTGCACTGAAGGGGCGTTGGAAGACGGACTTCTTTGGCAATGAAAACCCGATTGTGCTGGAGTTGGGTTGTGGACGTGGTGAGTACACCGTGGGACTGGCCCGCAGATTTCCTGAAGTGAATTTTGTGGGCGTGGATATCAAGGGTGCCCGCCTGTGGCATGGCGCGAAGGAGGCAAGGGAAACGGGCATGAAGAATGTGGGTTTTCTGCGTACCAACATCGAGTGCATCGATGGTTTTTTCGGCCAGGATGAGGTGAATGAGCTGTGGCTAACGTTTTCCGACCCGCAGATGAAGAAGGCTTCGAAGCGGCTTACTTCGACATTTTTTCTGAACAGATACAGACGTTTTCTGGTGGATGGCGGCTTGGTGCACGTGAAGACTGACTCGAATTTTCTGGCTACCTACACGAAGTATGTGGCGGAGCGGAATGGTCTGCCGCTGCTGGAGTGTACGTTTGATTTGTATCGGGAAACGGGCATGGATGCCTGGCTTACGGAAATCCGCACCTATTATGAAGGGATGTGGATGGAGCGTGGCATTCCCATTAAGTATCTGAAGTTTGCGTTGCCTCATGAGGGTGAACTGGTGGAGCCTGACATTGAGATTCCTGTAGATGGCTATCGGTCGTATGGCCATGAAGTGGTAAGCACTAAAACAACTGGCAAATGACAATATATCCGCAATTGATTTTTGATGCACTCAAGACGGTGCGCTATCCTGGCAACGGCAAGAATCTGATAGAAGCCGAGATGCTGGAGGACGACCTTCGTATTGACGGTATGAAGGTGAGTTTTTCTATTATTTTCCCGAAACCGACCGATCCGTTTCGGCAGTCGGTGATGCGGGCGGCAGAGGCTGCTATCAAGATGTATGTGGACAAGGACTGCGAGGTGACTGTCAAGGAGAAGTCTGCCACGGCATTACCGCCAGAACCCGACAAGCTGCTGCCTGGTGTGAAGCACATCATCGCTGTCAGTTCGGGCAAAGGTGGAGTGGGCAAAAGCACGGTGACCGCCAATTTAGCAGTGGGACTGGTGAAGATGGGCTACCGTGTAGGATTGCTTGATTGTGACATCTTCGGACCATCGATGCCGAAAATGTTTCAGGTGGAAGATGAACGTCCTTACGCCGATCAGGTGGATGGTCGCGACTTGATTGTGCCTGTGGAGAAGTATGGCGTAAAGCTGCTGTCCATCGGTTTCTTTGTCAACCCCGACCAGGCCATGCTTTGGCGTGGCGGCATGGCTTGCAATGCGCTGAAGCAGTTGATTGGTGACACGAAGTGGGGTGAACTGGACTATCTGATTCTCGATACACCGCCTGGCACGAGTGACATTCATCTGACATTGATTCAAACACTTCAATTCACTGGAGCCGTCATTGTCTCTACACCGCAGCAGGTGGCACTGGCCGATGCAAGAAAGGGCGTGAACATGTATCTGAACGAGAAGGTGAACGTGCCTATCCTGGGTTTGGTGGAGAATATGGCGTGGTTTACCCCTGCTCAGCACCCCGACGAGCGGTATTACATCTTCGGCAAGGATGGAGCCAAGCAGTTGGCTGAAGAATTGAATGTACCGCTGCTGGGTCAGATTCCTCTGGTGCAGGATATTTGCGAAAGTGGCGACACGGGTATTCCTGCCGTGCTTGACCCTGCTTCGCCGCAGGGTATGGCATTTATGAGCATGACAGCGAAGATTGTGACTCAAGTGACGAAATCTGAAATAAAACGAGGGTGTGTCAAAATACAAGATTAATTTAAAGACAATGGATTGAACGAATTTTTTTTAAACTACGAATTTATCGAATTTGACGAATTTTTTTTGAGACTATGAATTTGATGAATTGAACGAATTCTCTGCAAAGCAGACTAACTAAAGGAGTACCCTAACGGGCAGAAATCGTACAAATCATACAAATCTCACAAATCTTAAAAATTATGAGGTCAAAAGATTTGAAAGATTTGTATGATTTGAAATATTTCTCTGCGTAGCAGATTAACTAAAGATTCTTCATTCTTCATTTACTTTACCATTTACGAACAATGAAATTTGATTTTAAAAAATTATTGCCAGATGCGGTTTGCATCGTGCTTTTTATCGTCATCAGCTTTGCTTACTTCAGTCCAGCTGTGTTTGACGGTCGCCGTCTGGAACAACACGACAGTGGTGCGAATGATGGTATCAATGTGGAAATTAAACAATACAGAGAGAGTCACAACGGCGAAACACCTCGGTGGAACACTTCACTGTTTGGCGGTATGCCGACTTATCAGATAGCGCCTTCCTACAATTCTACGAAGACGATGGCGTTCATCGAGAAGGCTTACCATTTGTGGCTGCCCGACTATGTGTGGTACATCTTTGTGTCGATGCTCGGTTTCTACATCTTGCTGAGAGCTTTCGACTTCCGACAATGGATGGCTGCGCTGGGTGCCATCATCTGGGCTTTCTCCAGCTATTTCTTCATCATCATTGCTGCTGGTCACATCTGGAAAGTGATGACACTGGCTTACATCCCGCCGACGATGGCTGGCATGGTGCTGTGTTACAAAAGGAAATATGTGTGGGGCGGCATTCTCTTGGCACTTTTTGCCGCCTTGCAGATTTCGGCAAACCATGTGCAGATGACTTACTACTTCATTTTGCCAGAGGTGTTGATGGTGCTTGCCTTCTTGGTCGAAGCGATTCGCAAAAGACAGCTGGCTGCCTTCTGTAAAGGCACAGTCACGGTCGGTATAGCTTGTGTACTGGCTGTTTGTTTGAATCTTACGAATTTGTACCATACGTATGAGTATCAGAAGGAAACCATGCGTGGTAAGTCTGAGTTGGTCAAACAGCACAAGACGGAAGACCAGACCGACACGGGATTGGAACGCAGCTACATCACGGCTTGGAGTTATGGCGTGGACGAAACGATGACATTTATTATTCCAAACTACCGTGGTGGAGCCAGTATGCCGCTCAGCATGAACAAGACAGCCATGAAGAAGGCTGACCCCCGTTTCAATCAGGCTGGCATTTATGGTGCATTTACGCAATACTGGGGTGAACAGCCAGGAACGAGTGGTCCCGTTTATCTGGGCGCCATTGTGTGTATGCTCTTTGTGTTGAGTCTTTTCCTGATTCCCAACAAACGTCCGATGAAGTGGGCTTTGCTCCTTGCTACGGTCATCACGCTGATGCTCAGTTGGGGTCATAACTTCATGGCATTTACCGACTTTGCCATTGACCATGTGCCGATGTATGCCAAATTCCGTACCGTTGCCAGCATCTTGGTGGTTGTGGAATTTACTGTTCCGCTGATGGCCATGTGGGGACTGAAATTGTATGTGGAGAAACCCAACCAGAAAGCATTGTTCATCGCTACAGGCATCACCGTCGGCATTTGCTTGCTGCTGATGTTCTTCGGTGGCGATTGTCTGAGTACCAACGACAGGAATGCCATCAATTCCTACGTGGGACAGGGTTATTTCGATGCCGCTACAGGACAGCAGATTCTTTCCAGCATCAGCGAGATGCGCATGGCCATGCTTACGAGCGATGGTTGGCGCAGCATCATTTTCATTCTGTTGGGTGCTGCTGTGTTGTTCTGGTATGGTCGTGCAGCGAAACAATCTCAGGACCTTAAGGCAGCAAAACCCTACAGACTGATAACTGTAGTCAGTCTGTCATTGCTGGCACTTTGCCTTGTCGATATGTGGCCAGTGAACAAGCGTTATCTCTACGACCAAATGTTTGTCTATCCGCAGGGAGTGGACCGCATTCAAAAGACGGAGGCTGACGACTACATTCTCTCGAAGAGTGGAACGGGCAGAGATTACCGTGTGCTGAACTTCACGGTTTCTACGTTCAACGACAATACAACCAGTGCATTCTACAGCAGTGTGGGCGGTTATCATGCTGCCAAATTGCGCCGTTATCAGGAACTCATCGAGGCACATATTGCCCCCGAAATGAGCAAGGTGTATGAAGCCCTGCGCAGTGCTCCGATGGACACGGTGGCCATGATGACAGGCATGGCAAAATATCCTGTCTATGACCTTGCGGCAGTGAATACCGATTCGCTTTTCCCTGTCATCAATATGCTCAATACCCGCTGGTTCATCCTGGGAGCAGGGGAAGGTGGAAAGACCAAGATGCCGATTGAAAACAACACAGCCAACGGCAATGCCTGGTTTGTGACGGATGTGAAATACGTGGACAATGCCAACGAAGAAATCGATCAGTTGGGCAAAGTCAATCTGAAACACACTGCTGTGGTGGCAAAGGCTGATTTCGGTTTTCTGAAAGCTGGTGGCGAAGGTACAGCTTCCCTTACGGAGTATGGACCTGTCGAGGCTAAGTACACGGTCGATAGTCAGCAGGGAGGTTTGGTCATCTTCTCGGAAGTATATTATCCAGGCTGGACAGCTACCATCGACGGACAGCCTGCCGAAGTGGGACGTGCCAACTATGTGTTGCGTGCACTCAATGTGCCGGCAGGCAAACATGAAGTAGTCTTTACATACAATCCCCAGTCTATCCATACGACCGAAATGATTGCTTACATAGCCCTTGGAGTACTTCTGCTGGGTTTGCTGGTGGCTTGTTTCCTTACGTTCAGAAAGAGACATGAATCTTAAACGAAAAATATCATTAGTGGCAGTGCTCTGTATCATGAGTACCGCCACTTTGCTTGCTCAGTCATTCACACTGGAACAGGCTATGCAGTCTTGGAAGACGCTTCCTGTGAAACGTCCTGCCGATATGGCATGGACAGAAAACGGGATGCCCTACGAGGCTGCTGCCAACCAGTCGTCGGCAAACTATTATGCTACCAGCAATGACGGCAACTTTGCCCTGGAGTTTACCAACCGAAAACGAGTGTGGCGATATGCAACCCGTGGCGATTTCTATTTGGTTGACCTGAAAAGCGGCAGCAAGCGTAAACTGGGTGAAGGAATGCCTGCCGCCTCTCTGCAGTTTGCTAAATTCTCGCCCAACAGCGAAATGGTGGCATACGTGAGCAAGAATAATATTTATGTGGAGCATACAAAACTCCAAAACCTCAAAACCTCAGAACCCCAGAAACTCACTTCAGATGGCAACGACACCATCGTCAACGGCACTTTCGACTGGGTTTATGAAGAAGAATTTGACTGCCGCGACGGTTTTCGTTGGAGTGGAGACAGCAAGAGCATTGCTTACTGGCAGTCGAACACCAGCGGAACGGGATGGTTCGATATTATAAATAATGTGGATAGCATCTATCCCACCGTTCAGCATTTCCCTTACCCCAAGGCTGGCACGCAAAATTCCGCCGTCCGCATTGGCATTGTCGATATAGCCACAGCAAAGACACAGTGGCTTGACATTCCAGGCAATCCCCGAGAGAACTACTTGCCACGCATGGAGTTTGTGCCAAACACCAACACGCTGCTGATTCAGCAGATGAATCGTGCACAGAATACGAACAAAGTGTGGAAGTATGACGCACAGACGCTGACCATTCTATGTACCGATACAGACTCTGCCTGGGTGGAGACCAACGATGACATCCATTTCCTGCCTGGTAACCACAAAATCGTAAAATATTTCACCTTCACCAGTGAACGTGACGGTTGGCGACACATCTACCGTGTTTCTGCCGACGGCAAGCAGTGGAAGTGTATTACCGATGCTCCGATGGATGTCATCGAGGAAGTGGCACTTGACGAAAAGCGTGGTTACCTTTACTTCATGGCTACACCGCCCGACCATGCCACAGAACGTTATCTCTACCGCACCCAGCTTTACGGCAATGGCAAGGTGGAAAAACTCCCCACACAAGACCGTCCTGGACAATACAGCTACGAACTGTCACCCACTTGCGACTATGCCGTGCAGTGTTACAGCAACGCCAACACACCACCACAATATCGCATTCTGCAAATGAACAAGCAGGGAAAATGGTCGGTGAAAGAAGTGCAGGAACTGAACGAAGCCGCTGCCGCCAAAGCAAAAGAGCTGGGGCTGAACAAAGAGTTTGTGAAAGTGCAGAGTGGTGACCTTTTGCTGGATGCCTGGATAATCAAGCCACAGGACTTTGACCCCACAAAGAAATACCCCGTCATTGACTATGTCTATGGCGAACCAGCTTCAGCCACGGTGCAAGACCGTTGGGAAAGCAGCCTCTTCTGGCAATATCTGGCTCAGCAGGGCTATGTCGTGGTGTCAATAGAAAATCGTGGAGCCAACAGTCCGCGCGGTCGCCAGTGGCGCAAGTGCATCTACGGTGAAGTGGGTGTGGCTGCCAGCGAAGACCAGGCACGTGGCATTCAGTCGCTTTGCCGTCAATTTGAGTGGATGGACTCCACGCGCATTGGCATTACAGGCTGGAGTGGTGGCGGCAGTCAGACCCTCAACTGTATGTTCCGCTATCCTGACATCTTCAAGACAGGTGTAGCCATTGCCTTTGTCAGCGACCAACGTCTTTACGACACGATTTATCAAGAACGCTACATGAATACGCCGCAGCAGAACCCCGACGGCTACTTCCGTGGTTCGCCCATCAACTTTGCTGATGGACTGAAAGGAAACTTGCTGCTCATCCACGGCACAGGTGACGATAACGTACATTATCAGAATTGCGAAATGCTGGTCAATCGTCTTGTCGAAGCCGGCAAGACTTTCTACCAGATTTCTTACCCGATGCGAACTCACAGCATCAGTGAACGTTCTGGCACCAGTCTTCACCTTCGCCGCCAACTCATTGATTTCTTCAATAAAAATCTCTAAAAACGGTAAATGGTAAATAGTAAATGGTAAATAGTAAATAAAATGATGAACATCGCCATATTTGTATCTGGCAGTGGAACGAACTGCGAAAACCTTATTAAACATTTTCAGGACCATCCGACCGTCCATTGCGCCCTTGTTGTCAGCAACCGCTCCGATGCTTACGCTTTGGTGCGGGCAGAACGTCTTGGCATTCCCACCACCATCATTACCAAGGCAGAACTTGCCGATCCCGACAAAGTGCTGCCTGTGATGCAGCAGTACGACATACAGTTCATTGTCTTGGCAGGCTTTCTTCCTCTCATTCCCGACTATCTAATCGAGGCTTACCCACGGCGCATCATCAACTTGCACCCAGCCCTTCTGCCCAAATTTGGCGGTAAAGGTATGTGGGGACACTATGTGCACGAAGCTGTGAAAGCCGCTGGAGAAATCGAAACAGGCATGACGGTCCACTATGTCAGCCCAGTCTGCGACGGTGGCGAAATCATTGCCCAGTTCAGCACCCCTCTTTCTCCTACCGACACCGTTGACGACATCGCAGAAAAAGAACACTTGCTGGAAATGCAGCACTTCCCCGCTGTGGTGGAACAAGTGCTCAGACAAACGGCAGATTAACTATCAGGCACTATGAATCAATACATCAAACGAAAGCTGGGCTTTGCCTATTCACTGCTCTTCCTTGTTAGTGTCACTTATGCACAACGTGTGACAACCTATACCAGTCACGACGGCGCATTTTGGCAGAAGGGACAGACGGCCATGCAGAACAAGGCTGCCGCTGAACCAGTGATTGCCGTGGACGGAACAGAGCAGGGCGTAGCGTTCAAGGCTTGGGGCACATGCTTCAATGAATTGGATTGGGATGCACTCAATCTGTTGGACCGCCGCACACAAGAACAAGTGATGAGCCGACTGTTCGACCCCCAAGGCGACATCAAATTCACAAGAGGCCGACTGACCATGAATGCCAACGACTATAGCCGTGCATGGTATAGCTGTTCGGAAGTCAGCGGAGACCTTGAAAACAAATATTTCAACATTGAACACGACAAACAAAATGTCATCGGACTCATCCGTTCAGCCTTGGCTTATAACGAAGGCATGACCTTCTTCATGTCGCCGTGGAGTCCACCCGCATGGATGAAAATCAATCAAGACTATCCCGTATTGTCGAGCAAATACAACACCCAATCCCCCCAGAAAGACTACCTGCTCTATGCCGACACAAAGAACAAAAAGGTAGATGCCGACGAAATGAAACTGACGGGCGACCGTTCAGGCGTATTCCCACGTCGATTGGCTTCACAAAACTACTTCATTCAGGATGAACGCTACTTGCAGTCCTATGCCGAACAGTTCTGCAAATTCATTGACCTATATGCCGAACAAGGCATCAAGATAGACAAAGTGATGTATCAGAACGAAGCCTACAGCTACACACCCTATCCTGGTTGTGCCTGGACCGCTGAAGGCACCATCCGTTTTAACCGCGACTATTTGGCACCCGCGCTGAAGAAGCACCACCCCGAAGTGGAATTGTATTTAGGTACATTCAACACCAACCGACAGGATTACATCGAAAAGATTCTCTCCGACAAAGGACTTCTGCAGGTGATCAAAGGTTTTGGTGCCCAGTGGGAATGTCGCCAATGTCTGCCCGAACTGATGAAACTTTACCCACAGCTGCATTTCATCGGCACAGAAAGCGAATGTGGCAACGGCAGCATGGATTGGAAAGCCGGCGAACACACCTTCTTCCTCATCAGCGACTATCTGGGTTGCGGCTGTGATGAATACTACATCTGGAACTTCCTGCTTCCCGACAACGGCATTTCCTCCTGGGGCTGGACACAGAATGCACTGATACAGGTGGATAGCAAGACCAGGACTGTGCGCTACACACCAGAATTCTTTGCATTGAAACACTTCTCCAACCTTGTCAGCCCAGGTACACACATCGTGGGCTACAGTGGCAGAGACAAAGACGTGCACGTCAGCCAAGACAGCAAGATACCCGTTGTCGTGTTCCGAAAGAACGAAGGTAAACGCCGAACCTACATTGTGACAGCGGGCAACTTCACCGATACGGAACGAACCATTACTGTGAAAATTGAAAATAAATACCTGAACATGAATGTAACAGCACATTCGTTCAATACATACGAAGTAAAATGACAAAGAACATAGAAATAAAAGCCGTTCAATCCCGTAAAGACCTGAACGCATTCATTAACTTCAACTATTGGCTCTACAAGGGACATCCCTATGCTGTGCCCGATTTAGCCTTCGACCTCCGTGACACCTTCAACAAGAAAAAGAATCCAGGACTGGAGTTTAGCGAAATGCAGCTTTTCCTTGCCTACAAAGATGGCAAAGTGGCAGGTCGTGTAGTGGCAATCATCAACCATCGAGCCAATAAGACATGGAATGTCAAGAACGTGCGCTTTGGTTGGATAGACTTCATCGAAGACATCGAAGTCTGCAAAGCCCTGCTCCAGACCGTTGAGGCATGGGGCAAGGAGCGAGGCATGACCCATTGCCAAGGGCCGATGGGCATTACCGACATGGACAAAGAAGGAATGCTTGTCGAAGGGTTCGACCGTCTCAGCACCATGGCAACCCTCTACAACTACCCCTATTATCCGCAATATCTGGAACAGTTAGGCTACCAGAAAGAAGCCGAATGGATGGAATTGAAGATGGATGTGCCCGAAACCATCCCCGAAAAATACACCAAAGTGGGTCGCATTGTGATGCAACGCGAAAAAGTACACATCAAGAAACTCAATGGCAGGGACGACATCTTCAACAAAGGCTACGGGCAGAAAATCTTCACCCTCATCAACGATGCCTACAGCCCACTCTTTGGTTATTCGCGCATGACGGAACGACAGATAAGCAACTACATAAAGACATACCTTCCCTTGCTCGACCTCCGCATGGTCACGCTCGTTGAGACCGACGACACTAACGAATTGGTCTGCGTAGGCATCTCCATGCCCTCCATTGTCAGAGCCTTGCAGAAATCCAAAGGAAAACTCTTCCCTTTCGGTTGGTTCTACTTGCTCAAATCACTTAAATTCAAACACGAAGAAGGCGTGGAACTCCTGCTCATTGCAGCCCATCCCGACTGGCAAGGCAGAGGACTCAATGCCCTGCTCTTCACCGACCTCATCCCTGTCTATCAGCAGATGGGCTTCAAATGGGCAGAAACCAACTGCATTCTGGAAACCAATGTCAAGACACAGGCACAGTGGCAATACCTCGATGCCAAAGTGATAAAACGCCGCCGCTGCTACAAGAAAGCCATTTTATAGAAACAGCAAAAACGCGCATCCCTCAGTCCAAAGAGATGCGCGTTTTTGTTATAATATATTGAAAGTTCTCTGGGTTCTTTTTACCACAGATTACACAGATCTTACAGATTACTCAGATTTTAATGTTTAAAAGATTCTTCATTGACTTCGTCGAGCCTCTTACATACTCCTAAAAATCTAAGCCTCCCCGCAGGGGCAACGTCGGCTTGATTTTTATGTCGTCTGTTTCAAGGGTTCTTCATTTTTCATGGCTCTTTGTAAGCCCAACCTGTTCGGAACGAGCACAGGCGTTGTGCCTTGTGGCATACGGGAAAACAATTCACCAGGCTTTCCGTCCCTGAAAAACTGCAAATAACCATATTGCCCCTCATGCTGCACCAGCACACTGTCCCCCAGATACCCACAAATTCTATAAGCATGGTTGTGGTCTTTCTTCACCACAAGGTAGTCACGGGCAATGATAATGTCGTGATTATAGAATATTTCTTGCCAATCGAAACGCGGACTGACATGGCCCGTACTGTAGCGCAGCCGCAAACAACTGGCATACCAATTATCATGCTCATGCGCAAAAGCCACCTCCACACCGCCTACCTTCTTGAACTCAGGCTCCATGTCTTCATAATAAGAATTACCCACAGGGTCCCAGCAAATGACACTCCGATAAGAACCATTGAAATCCTCGCCCAAGAAATAGCTTCCCGTCCACCTTACTCTTCCGTAAAGCTTGACCCCCAAATCCTTTCCCTTTTTGTCAATGACCGTTGTCACATCTATCAGCTTCCCGTAATTGTGCTGGTTGGGCTTTCTGTAAGTGCCGAGTGCAAAAAAACCACATCCCTTTTCCAGTCGTTCAATCTTTTTGAACTGTGCAGGACAAGTAATCTTTCCATTGTACATCACACCATACCGACTGCCTTGCACAAAAACTTCCAATCCAGCATACCGTTCACCACCACCTTTGATGCGCACCATTTCCAGGTTTACCAATTCCTTTTCCTGCTCATCATCGTTTACGACGACACAACGCGACAAATCCGATTGCCCCTTTCCAGTCTCTTTGCCCAGAAACATCTGTTGCCAATTACGAGCATCGGTAGGCAGTCCGAAAGTCTGGTAAAGTCCCACATTGTCAAGGATCAGCACATGCGGTTTCCCTTCAGAAACACGCATTCCGCGTCCCACCTGCTGCAGATATTTCGACAGCGACAGAGTAGGGCGTGCCAGCTGAATGAACTCCACTTCGGGACAGTCGAAACCTTCAGAGAAAATGTCCACGTTCACCAGCACATCCAGTTTGCCTTCGCGGTAATCCTCCACCATTTGCTCACGCTCCTTGGCGGGAGTTTTGCTGTCAATGACACAGCACTTTGCGCCTCTTTCCTGATAGAACGCGGCAATATGCCCCGCGTGCTGACGGTCAATGGCATAGACGATGCCTTTCCGTCCCCAGGCAAACGACCTGTACGTGTCGTAGAGATGTTCAATGCTTTCCGGCACATCCATCACAGTAGCCATCTCCTTCGTCTGGAAATCTCCATCAGCTCCACGTTTTTTCAAAGAACGAATCTGCCGCATGATGTTGCTGTCAGGTCTTGCCGAAACATATTCAAAGTCAGACAAAAAGCCCTTGTCAATAAACTCCTGAATGCTCCACGACTGCAACAACACATCAAACAAATCCGTAAACGCCGCCCCGTTCAATCTGCATGGTGTAGCCGTCAGTCCCAAGAACTGTGCTTTAGACCATCGTTCCCACAACAGCCGATACGTCTTTGCCAACGCATGATGCGCCTCATCGATGATGATCAGCGAAAAATGAAGGTTGAAGATTGCAGAATCCGGCTTCGCCTTTGAAATTTTCTGAATACTCTCCACAACCACCTGTTCAGCATCATTCATGGCGCATTGTTTCTTGATTTGTTCAATCAACTCCCTCCGATGCGCCACGACCAATACGTTTTGCGGTTTTATGGTTTTGCGGTTATTCAGATGTGTGGTTCTACTCTTAATTTCCTCCGCCAGCACCACCGTCTTCCCCGTCCCCGTGGGCATCTGCACCATCACACTACGGTGTTGTCGCCAAGCTTTATGCAGCTGTGTCAACATCTCCTCTTGGTAATTGCGAAGTGTCAAATTGGTAGGCATAGATTCCCCCTTTTGTTGTCTAACATTAGGTTTTTGGGAATTAAATCCGAATTTTTCGTAAGATTTTTGGAATTCTTGGCTGTGAAAACGTACCTTTGCACATAATATGAAAAGACAGAATCTGCTGGGTCACATAGTCCCGTATCTATTATTTTTAGTTTTGCTGCCCATTTCTATTGTTGCATGGATAGCAAAACTTACAATACTGCTTATCCGAAAAATCGTTCCCACACGAAACGAACAGGAAAAATAAGACCAGCTATCAAGTAGCGTTTTCGTGTATGTGGCTCTTTCCACATACGGTATAGAAAACGCACATTCATTCTATCCACCCATTCTGGATAATAATCCGTTTCGTTGTGGGCTGTTTGGTGTACAAATCCGCCACAGGTAAAACCGACGCCTTGATAACCTGCCATCTGCACCTTTAACAGAAAATCCTCCTGTTTGATAGTCCCCATACCCACGACAAGAAAATCAGGATTTAAATCCACGATATGCTTCGCTTCTTCTCTCATTTCCTCCTCATTGGCAAAATAGCCATTACGATAGCCTATAATCCGTACTCCCTTAAACTTTTTGCGGAACATTGCTACAGCTCGTTCCACTTCCTCCTGCTTTGATGCTACATAATAAAGTGTCTTGCCTTCATGTGCTGATTTTTCCAACAAATCCTTTCCAATGGAAGTCATGTCACAACTACGTCTTGTCACCTTCTTACCATAGCACATTCTGATAGCAGCCACCAGCAACGATCCATCCGCAAAGATGCCATCAAAAGGTTCAAAAAGAGACTTGTTTTGTATGGCATCCAGATAGGAAACAGGGTTCAAGAAAGTATATATTTTGCCCTTTCGCTCCAAGAGCGCAGAATCATTTATTTCCTCTGTTGAAATAATCTTTTTTACTGCTGAAGAACACATGAAATCAATCGATTAAAATGTTTTTCCCGTATATCAGTTGAGACTTCTGTTTCTTTTTTGTTTTTCCAAATATCGTCAGCATAAGCCCTCCAGTTTCTCCACGAATGCCCGAAGGCTCTCGTAGCTTAAGTTCTTCCGCTTGATAAACACACCATTGCTCATGCAAATGGTTACCGCCATACGGACTGATTCCCTGGAGGGTGTCTGATCCGCAGGAGTTTCCTCTCTGGATTCCGGTGCACCATCCACCCGGATTGGGTGTATTCGCTTGTGCGTATCCCTGTACCATTTATTAAACTCGTTTACCGGTACGCCTTGTTTAAGGCAGAATTCCTCAATGGAAAGGTTGTGAGGCAGACCCTCACTCTGGTATAAGAACCAGCATTTCTCAAAGTCTTTGCTACTGAACATATAAATAGATTTAGAATGTCAGTGCAAAGGTATATCATATTATATTTAATTGCAATACGTCAAAATTGGCTGCTTACCAAACAAATTTTGTGGTTCATAAATATGATTAATTTTGAGATTCTGTACAAAAATTAGCTGATAAATATTGAGATTCCATACATTTTTGAGAAAATAAATATTGAGATTCCAGCAAAAAGCCTTAATTTTGCACCCGTTAAGCAATCTAAATCAGAGATGGAAAAAAGTTTGGGAGGCTGTAGAGCATATCTCTGAACGCAATATTTTTTCACTCAACTTCAGTTCGTCTATAATGTCACGTTGACAGAGCGTCATTCTGTTGTTATCTTCCACCCAAAGAAATAGACAAAGCCATTAAATTAAGAAAAGAGTATTATGAAAGCAAAGAATGATTATTTTGATGTAAGTGCACAGCTTGATCAAGAATTTGGAGCTATCGGCACAAAAGAACGAGAAGAAGCCCTCAACCAGGCATGGGAAGAATATAATGCTCAAATTTTGCTGGACGCACGTAAACAGGCAGGACTCACACAGAGGCAATTGGCCCAACGTGTTGGATCTGATAAGGGATATATTTCAAAACTTGAACGCGGCTTGATTACCCCCAACATTTCCACCCTCTACAGAATAGCCTCTGCAATGGGTTATCGGGTAGAATTGTGACCTGCGTTTTAATTATACGGTGTTCTATTTTCTATAAATCACATATTGAAAACAGTCTATCAATCATATTCATCTCACTTTTTCTTGCACTCAGAATTGGCTGCTTACCTGGAAACTCAGATTTCTTTTCAGATATTCTTTCGAGCGTTGCGCTTCTAATGCAATTTTCATGTTTACAGGATTATAGTCTATCTCTGTTTCCATTATGTTCTTCAGTTTACTCAAATCCGATACAATCCTACTTTCCAGCCCAAACTGTTTCAACAAATAAGTAAGCTTTTGATTGTTCATCTCTCTGACTATTGTACAGAATTTTTTATTATATTTGATAGAGAATACACTACCATGAAAAGTATCTGTCACTATATATGCAGCATCTCGAAACAAACCGAGCACTTCAAAAGGAGTCGGAACGACCACATCATCACACCAAGGGAAATAATGTCCTATCGATAGTAGTTTTAGTCCCTTCTTCTTTGCAAAAGTCTGAATAGCAGCTATCTCCTTCTTGTCAGATATTCGTCCTGGATATGAATACACAATAATGTAGTCGCTTTTGTGAGTCTTTTGAGGCATATACTGAGAATAGTCATATATCAGTACTGGATCCACATGCATTTGTGGTATCTTGCCAGTCAATGCCTCTATCGTCATTCTGCTGTTTTCATCCCTCACGGAAATTTGGTCCAGATTTCCTAGCATTTTTGCCACTTCTTCCTTGAGGCCAAGTTTCTGTAATTTCTCTACAGTTGTAGCTCCAAACGATGCAGCGTAAGTGATTACCTTATTGGCATTTAATCCTTCTCCATACAATTGTGGCGAAAAACCAAACCAAGTTTTCTGTGCGCAGTTAAACACCTCGTCACTTCCTATCACGATGATGTCATGGTAACCAACAGTCTTCCCCTTCTTCACACCAAGGTATGGCAAAAATTCCTTTGAAAAACGCGTCTGGAACTGATAGATGGTCTTTAATCTTTTCACAAAATCCAATCCCCATAGTCTTTCTATGAGCATCTGTACTTTATGTAGTTTACCCTGCTTATAATCCCCTATTTGTCTACCAGGTATGATGTTCACAAAGTCACATTCATGCCCCAATGCCTCAATATTTTTCCTTAACGAAAATGCCTGTAAGAAGGATCCGTAGTTTTTCACCTCCTGCATCGAAAGAATTCCAATCTTCATCTTGATTTATACCAATTATAGAATGCTTTCACTTTTTCAAATAGTCCCAGTCTCAAAGACCACATCTTTATCTGTCCTTTCATGCTATGATCCACTAAATGAAATCTCCTGTCAATCTCTCCTAGTCCCATCTGCTTATTCAAGAAGGCCTTAATGATTTCAGTTCTCTGAGGATGACGCTTTGAAGCTCCTGTCAGATTGTGATTCTCTATTAGAGCCTCCTCCAGAGTTCTTTCTTCTATAAAAGTATCATCGCCAAGTGCAGATAAAGCTTTTCTTCCTTTCTCTGTATTCGTCAATACCAGAGAAACTCCCCGCATCACATTGTGCTTGAATTTCACACCATGTCGGCCTATGCCCCAGAAGTCTGCCAATGTCACGTCCCCCACTCTTGGTATTTTAGCAAAAGGACAATGATAACAACATTCCCGAAATATGGCACTTTTGTCAAACGCCTCCATATAAAGCGCATCTATCCCATAGAGAGGACGGCAATTAGTCGCAGTAGAGATGGATGGGGCAAGTCCCCATCCATCTCTACGCCTAAACTCGTAATTCTCAATTTTCACAAAACCCTCGGCTTTGCCGAGTCGATTTTTTAACTTTTTCAGGTACTTCTGGAAAATACCGTCTGAAGGTACTCCATGGCAGGCCAAATCAGCGGTCAGAAGATTATCGTACGACTTTCCGAGATACCCTCGAAGCCCTGCTACCTGACACGGTGTTCCGCAAAAGAACACTTCTCGTCCTTCTTGTAAGTATTTCTTTATTTTCCTAAACGTCTCCCCTATTTCACTCTGTACATACTTACTTCCTCGAAGTGCTGCCAATCCTTCCACATCCCACACTTCGGTATGCCTCAAATGTAGATCCTCATCAAAAGCAGCACCGAATACAACTCCATCTTTTTCTATAACTTTTCGTGCGAAAGCAGAAAAAGCACCACCACTCGAACTGAAACATCTGTCTTTCTTATGCCAAACAGCATAAGCCTGGGGATGCCCATTCCCTAAAGGGCTCAGCGGTGACACTATAGGACAAGCCCTTTCACAGGCTCCACAGTCAACACATTTGTCAGCATTGACAGAAGGGTACAAAAAACCGTCAGGGCTATCAGATATCTCTACGGCTTGTTTCGGACACGCATTATAGCACGCCATACAGCCAGTGCAATTGTTATGATTTGCTAATAGTGGCATATTAATTATCCGCTAACGATATCCTTATATACACTCTCCAAATTCTCGGCCACCTTCTTATCTGAGTAGTTTGTGATGACATGTTCAGATAATATAGGCTGGAAAGTATTTCCATCAAGGAAGAACCTTACAGCCTGTCCGATCTCATCCACGCTCTTCGGATTAACCGTTTTGGCTAGTCCGTCATAATATTCCTTTGGCCCTCCTATGTCTGTAATCACGATGTCACACCCTAATGTGGCTGCTTCGAGCGCTGCCAGGCCGACGCCCTCTATGAAACTGGGTAATGCAAACACCTTTGCCTTCATGCAGAGATCATGTTTCTTCTCGTCAGAAAGGTATCCAAAATATTCCACATAGTGCTTGCCTTTTATCCAAGAATCAAACTTCTCCTTTTCTGATTCCTTCAACATTCCGCCCAAAATTAACTTGAATTGATATTTCTCCGAAGCTTCAATCAGTCGCTTCACATTTTTGCCCGGTACTCCCAGTCGGCTTATGTGCAGACAGAAATTCTCTCTTTCTAATGAAAATGGTTCGCATTCTGTTCCATTCGAAAGCATGACTATCTTACATTGTTTAGCACTATAGCCAAACACATTCATCATGACCTGTTGCTCATATCGGCTTCTCACCAAGCACCCCTTCACGGAATGCCTAATCCTACGTAAGGCATAAAAATTATTATATGTTCTCAGTCGCTCACTCCCCAAATAGGAAAGAAATTTATATGTCGAGAAAGTATAATTGGGATCCTTGTCAAAAATTGGTGCAATGACTATATTTTTCGTCTTCATCTCCAGCCCTATCACATCATTTAGCAGATTGATAGGCTTTCCGAATATCTGAACGACATCATACTCACTGTAGTCAATATAATTCCAGCTACTTGCCAAATCCACCCGATTCCCTCTTTCTTCCAGTATTCTTTTCCACGTAAGGGCCTGACTCACAATGCCATCACCTTTCGACACTCGCAGCCGATTGAAAAGGAATGCAATTTTCATATTTTTGTAAAAAAACAAAGCAGGAGGCATGGAGTTGCTCTGAACTATGCCTTTTACCCTGCGTTCGGATAAACTATACTCTTCTAACACAAGTTTTGAGTCACATCAAAACAGGAGAATAGCGTTCTCATCTAATTCTATAAAAAAAACCTTCTATTCTTCCTTTTATTAAAAAGAAAGATTTTTTTGCTTTGATTTTGTTTGTAAGGCTATATAGCACCATACCACACATAGGACGGATAAACTGGAGAAGTTTGTATGACAATGGCAAGCTTTTGTGTTTGCGTAATACATAACCTGCCCCACGTGCATATGAATATTGTTTTTTTATATATGACTCAACATCATTTATACAACCCACAGGATGTCTTACTATTATTTCTGGAGTAAAAAAGAAATTGAAATCATGATGATGTTCCATATAAGACAATAGATAATCCGTTTCTTCTCCACTGCCAAGATTGTAAGGTGAACCTACACCTATATTCTCATCAAATTTTAGATTGGCATCAAACTTAAGAAACATCGAAGCCGACATCGCACCACAATGGTGAGTGTATGTTAGTCGTTGTTCTTCAGAAGGGAATACATTGCAATGCAGTCCATTCTCATTCATAACAATACCGAAAACACCGTCAAAACCTTTCTGTAATCTTTGGATGACATGGTGGAAAGTATCACAATCATACCAGCAATCATCATCTGAAAAAGCCACATATTTCCCCGTGGCATATTTTAATCCTAAATTTCGAGCATGGGAAAGTGAACAGCGTTCCGTCTTGTGGTAAACGAAAGACACTTTGGCATCCAAGTCGTTAAACACTTCTCTATTGTCGCCTTGATCAATGAAAATTAGCTGGATTTCACTTAAGTCAATATTTGTCTGTCCATTAAGACTTTTCACAAACCGTTCCAGTTCCTTTCTGCGATTTTGTGATGTTTGTATTAAAGATATAATCATTCTATTGTACTTTTATGTTAATCTTAATCTTTTTCCTCATTCCTGACGAAGTATTCTATAAGGTGTTATAATAGTCCGTTCTGGAAGTTGCCATGAAATTTTTCGAATCAAAACTGCGATAAAGCATGATAAGAACAGACCCGTAAATAGACATAGGCATAAATCCTGTAGATGTTTCCATTAGAACTAATGATGCTAAAAATGACAAAAGAATCATTTTGGGAATTCGAAGTTGGAAACGGTCGTACATATAGTATAGGGAATAAATATAAACGAAGACTCCCAAAATGCCGCGTTCTGGCAAGAGTTTCAACCACACACTTTCTGAACCGAGAATATCAGCATTATCTCCAAATTTTTCTAAAACACTAATTGAACCTATACCGTTACCAAAAATAGGACTTTTGGCAAACATACCAAGGGCTACCTCTAACTGCCTTTTTCGCATCTGAACATTACTACCACCTCCGTCGTCAATAGATTCGTCCACAAGCGAAAACAAATTGTCAAAATATCCAGGGACAAGTAATATAGCAGCAATCAAGGCTATTGTTAAAGGCATAACATATGACAACCGCTTTGATGGTGGAGTATTAAGAAACACAAGGAATATAATGGGAATTATGCCTACCATGGATGTTTTTGAATTCGACATCAACACACATGTTACCAACATGATAGAAGAGGCAATTAGCCAACTACGGTTTACTCCTAATCCCTTTAATTTGTAATAGGGTACAAGTAATGCTAATAAAAACACACATATAGCACCATACTGGATATGAATATAAAAAAAACTATATGCCCTAACAAATCCATATCTAATCCAAGGGCCTCCAGATATAAACGGTGGTCTATAGTACATACGCATATATTCTATATTACTATGAAGATATACATAGTCGAGCCACGGATTATCACGAAATATTGATTCATAAAGGCCTAGAAGAAAAATGGGAACAATCACGCTAAAACAACATAATAATACATATTTTACATCTTTCTTCGATGACAATGCTTTTTGAAACAGATAGAGAAATAAAAAATTGGAAAGGAATGTCCTAATCGTCTCCATCATCACACTTGAAAAAGAAACAATTGAGAACAGCAAAGAAAGAAAATAAGACACAGCTGTCACAGTCAGGATAGAACCAAACAAGAACTTACTGTCATTAAATCTTTCTTTTCTCAACTGTACCCCAGTTTTTGAAAGATAGATGATTAGTAGCGACATTTCTATGGCCAAATTCAAATAAATAGCGGGAGAATTATATCGAAGAGCTATCTGAGGATTGATAAAAAACAGTTGAATTGGCATCCATGCCAAAATCGCCTTTCGAAGATTATGTATAGCAAACAGCAGATATACTATATATATGATATATGCTAATAACATTTTTTCTTGTTTTTTTACAATTTGGGGTATTTGATCCTTTCCAGTCGTATCATACAAATGATGAAAAAGAACATTCGATGGTTCATATAATATTTGAAAAGACGTGACTGCAGAGAGCCCGAAATTCCTTCGCCATAATTTAAGTAGTCTCTTTTGTCAATAGATTGCATCTCGCGTAACGCATCCTTAAAATCAAGACTACAGGCTGTCTTTACATATTTGCGCATACGAGGTCCTAAAATTCGCCATATCGCAACATGAGAAGTACTAATAGATAGGTTGTCACAAAATTTCATAAGCTCACCACGCATTTGCTGATAATCATTACGTTCAGAATCTATATGATGCCAGCGGTGTTGAATTGAGTCTTGATTGTTAATATAAACGTACCCTGTTTTATCAGAAACAATTATATTGTCTGTATATTGCAAATAGCGAATTATGAATATCAAGTCTTCCCCTATTTTCACACCCTCTGGAAACAATACCTGATTATCCTTTATTGTTATTAATGAAAACAACTTGGAATGAGGAGCGGAATAAGACAAGTATCCATCTTCAACGAATTGCTTAATTCCAGCTTGTCCTTCATAGATTTTCTTTTCTTTAAAAGGAATAATAGCCTGTCCTTCTCTTCCGTATTTTTGAATAATCAAAAAGTTTTTTTCGCTAACCGTTTCCAGCATCCCCTCTAAATAATGTGGCATCAAAAAATCATCTGCATCAACAAAAGCCACATATTGCCCTTTTGCTTCGGCGATTCCCCTATTACGCGCAACACTTGCACCTTTGTTCGTCTGATGAACCACTAGGAAGCGGTCATAATTACAGGCATACTCATCACAAATTTTACCACTCTCATCCTTTGATCCGTCATCAATAAGAATACACTCCCAGTCTTTGAAGGTCTGAGCAAGAATACTGTCAAGGCAGCGACGAAGATAATTCTCTACATTATAAATGGGTACTATGATACTTACTTGTACTTTATTCATTTTGTAGGTATCTAAAATATAACATCCACGTTTTGTAAACAATATATCAAAATAGATAGCTATGATAAACACCAAAAACATCAAACGTTTTTCTTTATATTATCATGTTTGATGAATATTCTACGAATCTTTCTTATCCATTTTGAACGAGATGAGCCCTTTTGCAACAATCTATACAATCTTAATAAGTGATTGTTTAATTTGTCAACATCCAACATTGCTATATATTCAACATTTTGGACTAACTTCTCACAACACACATTTGCAGATTTGGTCAAGACATATTTGTAGCACGCCTTGCTTGAACCCTCATAATCAGATAATATTTGATAGACTTTGTCTTCAAAGGTGGATTGATTTTGACGAAAGATGTTCATGTGCTCGTCATAGTTAATTTTTTCGCTTTCAGAAGTAAGGAAATAATTGTTTAAAGACTGGGCCTCAAAAACTCGTTCTAATAATCCCATATATATAACAGGTTTCCCTCTTAAAGAGAACTCAAGAGCAGATGTTCCAGATGCTAGACCAATTTCCGACTCTTCAACAATGAATTTGTCAAGTTCTTTGTCTCTTTTTTCACCAACAAAAATGATAGGATAAGAATAATTTTTTGATATTTCAACAAGATATTCTTTTGCTGGCCCTTCGCCAATCAATGATAAGGATAATTTTTGTTTTCTTGACAAGTACTCCAGTTCATTCATATATGTAACAATATTACGTGCTTTTTCGTTATCAAGCCTACCAAGCCAACAAAATTTGATAGGTCCATCAGAAATTCTTTGATATGAAGGCACAGATAATTTATCTGCATGCTCATATTACTTTAATGAATGTGACAAGAATAAAAATGACATCTTTGTCATTTCAGCCAATACAAATTGAGCCTTTGTGTTAACACAATATGTAAAAGTGGAGTCATATTTGTTTGTATCATAGATCAAGTTCTTCTCCAGAACAAATAGTGACAGCAACGACTCAAATCTTGCCATGCCTCGCTTTTTATTTCCAACTACCACAAAGGGCTTTCCAAAAATGATAGAGAACACGCAGGCATGAAAGGAATCTGTCACAACAAACTCTGCATCCATGAAACCACGAAGCCATTGTTCCAATGGCGGTTGAATGCGTTCTTGTTGAGGTGCAGAGGGGTCTTCAATTTTAGAATTCACATTAAAGGGTTTTAATTTTCTATCCTGTGCAATTTTTTCAACAAGCCATTGTTTCTCATCTGTGTGGTCTAAAATATAACATAACAAGTTACCAGGACTCTTTGGTGTCCTTGTCTGTTCTACTAATCGTATGTATTTTTCTTTCTCAAGGAGCATCGTCGGATCTAATGTGTGTGTTACGTTAGGAAAACCTAGCATGTCTTTGCAAAGTGATACTGCAGACTTTTCCCGAACACTTACAGCAATAAACTTTTTCAGAAGTTTACTGCATTCAAAGGTCTCTCTTTTTGAATATTCCCATTCATCTGTGCCAAATGAAGCTGCATAGGCGATTCTTTTAGTACTTGAATTTTTCAAAAATTTCAGGAAGGCATTTTCAATGCCACAATGATAAGCTCCTGTAAAATATCCATGACGCCATATTTGATCACTTCCAACGACAATGGCATCAAGATTCTTTGGCACATCCTTTGTCAGGTTTTTAACAAGAAGAATGTTAATATGTTTATTAATGAAATCACGAGTATATCGCTCTCTTTCCTTTTGTTCCAAAAAGCTCTTTCTTTGCTCTCTCCTGCTGTGGAATCTTTCATTTTTACCTAGCAAAAATCTTTTTGCGCAGTACTTTCCAAAAGAAAGGATTTGCTGCAAGAAGCTTTTATTCAATTCCTTGTCTTGGTCAATGACAAAAACTTCATGCCCCAGCTGCTGCAGAACTGTTTGCAAGGCATAGGCCTGAAGGATTCCTCCATAATTTGTGTGCAGAGGTAATGTCAGTATACCTATTTTCATCTATTATTCTTTTGTTGATTTGAAAAGTATGTTATCGCGAATATCGCGAAAGGCTATTGTTGTCTACCAATCTTTTTCTTTAGCATCTCAACGACTTTTTCCCTCATTGGTCCTTCCATGCCTAAATACCAACTAGAGCAAAGAACAGAAAGGACGCTGATAGCAGATATAACACAAAAAGATTGCAAGGTGTTATTACTGTTTTTGAACCAATAATATGCAAGTATAGAAAAAGGCAAAGACGCCAATGTGACCTTTATGCAGGGGATGAATACCGAGAATATATCTTTCCAGGTGTAATCAACAATACGGATGGTAAGGATTGGTTTAATTATTAGCCCAAGAAGTGCAAAGGCGGCCAAACTTGCCCATGACAAAGCGACAGGTGAACAGCCAAATTTAAATAGCACATAGACTATCGGGAATTGTATAAAACCCAAAGTCGGTGATATCAAAGCATTTTCTCGAAGTTGTCCCTTGGCGTAGAGAGCCCTATAGAAAGACGTGTCAAAAACCTGAAAGAGGCTTTGAATGATGATGAGTTGTAAGAAAACAACTGTATATTCTGGCACAATCCCTAACCATAATTGCAACAATTGTTGTGCAGCCAAACAAACGGGTAAACTCACCAGGAGCATCAGATAATAACTAAATCGCGTCGTTTGCAGAAGTAATTGTTTTGAGCCTTCATAATTTTTGGCTGCATACAGTTTCACTATTTGTGGATTAGCTGCAGTCTGAAAATTTGTTACCAATTGATTGGCATGCATATTAACTTGAATGGAAATGGCACGTGCAGCCACAACTGCTGGGGAGAAGAACATATTTAGCAGCAAAAGCACACCTTGATTGTTGAGAGCAATAGAACCATTTGCAAAAAGGCTCCATCCAGAAAAACCTGCAATTTCCCTGAAGAGTTTTTTGTCAAAACCAAAATTGAAGTGACTTTCCTGAAAACGGTGAATACAATAAAATCTGTAATAAATAATGATGCCCACTTGCAACAAGCAAAGAAGCGTAGCATAAAGTTTCAATTTATCAAAACCACCTATTGTCAGTGCATATACAATAAGTAGTTTGGAAACGGCATCGACAATACTCACATAGGCGTAAACATTCATCTTTTCATGTGCAATGATGGTCGCATTGTAAGGCACCTGCGTTAATGTGAAGAATGCCGTCAAGATAGAAAGATGGTATGTGTAGAGTGCTGCATCAAATCTTTCAGAAGGAATAATCAGTTTATTATACAAAAACCATAAACCTATCGTTTCTGCTATCAAGACTATAATAACTGCAAGGATAATATGAGCCGTAAGCGTTGTTGAGAAGATGCGTTTTAGCTTCTCTTGATTACCTTCACCAAGTCCAAAAGTCAGAAATCGCGAGGAACCTGTTGCCAAGGCATTGTTTATGAAAGCCATGAATCCGACTATGCCACCTACAGCCTGATAGATTCCATAGTCTTCAACCCCTAAAATCTGTAGTACCACACGAGAAGTGTACAATGAAATCACCATTGTCACAATCATGCGGAAATACAAAAGAATTGTATTTTTTGCTATTGTCTTGTTGTTTGTTTCTGCCATTCTATTTTTGTGTTTTATAGAATTGAGAAATCGCAATTGTCAGGGTCGTAACGCAGGCGGCTGTTGATATTGATGCCATCAATAGCCTTCATGTCCTCTTCGTCTAATTCAAAATCAAAAATGTCAAAGTTCTCTTTCTGGTGATTATATGACAAGGAGCGTACCAAGGGAATAACACCACACTGAACATGCCAGCGTAGAATAATTTGCACGAAAGTTTTGTTGTATTTCTTTTCCAGACGTTTTAATAAGGGCAAACGGACCAATCTGTCATCATATCTGGCAATGGGTGTGTAGGCTTCTACTACGATGTCCTGTTCCTTGTAATACTGAATGAGTGGCTTCTGTGTAAAAAGGGGATGAATCTCAAACTGACCGACTTCTGGTCTATACTTGCATATCCTGAAAATTTCCTCCAGATGATGCTGATGGCAATTTGCCACTCCAAGATGTTTCACCAGCCCTGCTTCCTTCAATTTTTCCATTTCACGCCATGTATCTAAATATAGACCCGTTACCGGCCAGTGGAACTGCAGCAAATCAACATATTCAAGTCCCATATTATGGAGGCTGGTCAAAAATTCTTCCCTAACCTGGTGATTGCGTTGTGCTTTATTGCTTACACGGGTTGTGATGAACAGTTCTTCACGTGGAATTCCACTTTTTTTGACAGCTCTACCTATTAATTCGCCACTCCCGTAAGCGGAAGAATAATCAATAAGGCGATACCCCATTTGCAAAGCATTGCAAACCGCGTTGATATAATTGTTTTCAAGCAATTTACGGCCTATCAGTTTATTGTAAACCCTTAGCCCCAATTTGACCAATTTGCTTTTTTTTGAATATTTGGCAGTATATCCTAATCCTCCTGGTCCGATGCCAATTTGAGGAATAGCCCCATCATGCAACATCTCCGATAAATTCATTGTGTCAAAATTTAAGAATAGTTCCACCCCAGCTCAAGCCAACGCCAAAGCCGGAAATCATCACTTTGTCACCTCCCCTGATCAGGTCTTTTTCCATGCAATCTTTCAGTCCAATCAGCACAGTCGATGAAACGGTGTTGCCTGTATTTGCCAGATTTACATAGAACTTATCCTTGGGCAAAACACAAACCTTGCGGATGGTGTTCAGCATGAACTTGTTGGCCTGATGGAATACATAATAATCTATCTGGTCTCTCTCCAGTCCGTTCTTTTCCAAAATCTGAGTCATCATGGCTGGCACGGCATCAAGCGTGAAATTAAAGATGGCCCCTCCGTTCATATAGAGATAGTCATCATACCAGAGATGCCCCTCGTCATCTTCCACGAACTTGCCTGTAGCCTCTTTCTGGCGAGCGGCGCCTGTCTTTACAATCAGGTTGTTTGCTCCGCTGCCGTCAGTGCCAAGCGCAAATTCGCCGATTTCAGCAAAACCTTCCGTTGAAATCAGGCAGGCTGCGGCTCCATCGCCAAAGATGGAACGGTTGCTCTTGTCAGATGGATGCAAATATTTGTTGTATGTTTCTGCCGTCAAGAGCAGCACATTTCTGGCAATGCCTGCTGCAATCAGACCTTTTGCCATCGCCATGCCGTAGATGCAGCCCGAACAGCCAAGGTTATAGTCAAATGCACCTGCTGATGTGGGAATGCCAAGCCTGTCCTGCAACACACAGGCTGTGGATGGAAGGAAATAGTCTGGACTCTGGGTGCAAAGCATCACAAAGTCTATCTCTGCGGGAACAACGTTGTATTCCGAGAAAAGTTTTCTGGCAGCTTTCTCCGCCATGTCTCCGGCTGTTTCACCTTCGGCCGCCAAATGGCGTGAATCCACACCCACTTTCTGGGCTACTTTTTCCACGCTCCACTCCGGAAATTCTTTGACCAGTTCTTCGTTGGTTACAACTTTATCCGGCAGATAATATGAAATTGCTTTTATGTATGCCATAATTAGTTCAGCTTACCCCTCCTGATAGTTTAACATTGCTTCCTGTCATCCATGCAGATGCGTCAGAAAGCATATAGACCGCCAGATTGGCTATATCTTCTGGCTTTCCGTATCGTTTCAGGGGGTATTTATTTTCGTCCTCCTTTAACTGTTCTTCATCTATGCCGTCTCGCAAGATAAGGTCTGTCCAGACCATGGCGGGGCTAATGCAGTTGACACGAATTTTCCTTGGTGCCAATTCCAACGCAAGACAATTGGCGTATGAAACGATGGCACCCTTGGATGCACTATAGACCGCATTTCCCATGCTGGGAGACCATGATGCTATAGACGCGATAAATACGATGGATGCCGCCTTGCTTATTTTTTTCTGCCGAAGCAATTCTGCCTGTAGCATCACGGGGGCTTTGAAATTCACGTCCATCACACAATCCACATTCTCAATTTGCAGATCCTTGCATGGTATTCTCTGACCGATGCCGGCACAATGAACGATTCCATCAAGATTTGGAAGAGATGCAACCAGTGTATCCAGAGATTTCGTGTTTGTAAGGTCGCCTGGTATCATCGAACAGTCTTCCGTGTCCATCAAGGAAAGAGTTTCCTGTAGTTTGGAGACATTTCGTCCATTGATGATGACCTTTGCTCCCATGTTGGAGCAGGCGACAGCAACACCTCGGCCAATTCCAGATGAGGCTCCTGTTACCAAAATGGTCTTGCCTTCAAGTGAAAAAGGATTAAATCCCATTCTTTATTTGGAATTAACAAGATTGAACAAATCTTCGACCGTTTCACATTCACGAATTTCCTTGCCTGTGATAGTCTTCCCATAGACTGTTTTAGCCATGGCAATGACACTCATTCCTGTCAATGAAGACCATTCATCAAGTTCATGGAATTCTGTGGTCGCAGTGATTTCTGAAGCATCTGTATCATCAAATTGTTCAGCAAAATTTTTGATAAATTCGTTTAAATCCATAATCGTTTGATTTATTGTTTAATTAATATTTCCATAAAATGTCTTCATCAATAATCTCTGCAGGGTGGCCAGAAGCCAAAGAATGGGCTGGCACATTGCGTACGACCAATGATAAAGCACCAATAATGGCCCCATCGCCAATTTTGACACCGGGCATTACCGTACATTGCTCTGTAAGCCAAACCTTGTCGCCAATAATTACAGGTCGTGTGTTCTTGTACCCCTGACGGTTCATATAATGGGAACCGTTGTTGTCGCGAATAGTAATATGCCGACCGAGCATTGTATTTTTACCTATTTCTATTCTTTCCCCACAAATGATTGTGGCTCCGATATTTGTGGCACCTCCACCTCCAAATGAGAGCGTGGCGTTGGAAAAAACCTCTATGTCGGAACCATAGCCAATAGTAGTCCTGCCGTCATAACGAAGAGTTGCGTTCTTGTCAACCAGAAGCCTTGTTTCTAATCTTGATTTGCTGAATTTTTTTTGACCAAGAATTAGAATCCCGTTTTTGATAATTTTTGCCCCCTTTTTGATTTCTATCGTGCAATAAGGGGTAGGTAACAGAAAGTTGCCATGAACTATTTCGTTCAGAGTATTATATTTAAACAGCTGATAAAGAGCCTTAAGATTAAGCTGTGTTTCTCTCTGAATAAAACGCAGGTTTTTGAGAATCTTTTTGATCAGGCCCTTCTTCCCGACACTGTCTGAAGAAATATACTTTTCTGCAATTTGCAGAAAAGACATCTTGTCAAGGTCGTTAAAGAACTCTTCACGGTTTACTTTGGGGGGATCAACAGAAAGATTCAGAGAGCGATTTCCTGCTTCAATACTCTCAAATGGAACAGAGACATAATTGATGCGTTTCTTGACCTCCTCAAAGTAGGCTTCCCCTTTCTTCGAGTTGACCATAACCAAGGATGTGCCCAAGTTCTTTTCCATGGAACGATTCACCTTTTCTATGCCCCAGAAATCAGCAAGAGTGATATCGGCTATACGAGGATAACCCTTGAATTTACAGTCATAGCAAGATGGCCTGCAATAGACACCAGTATGTAAATATCCCTTGGTGAAGTTACTTTGATCTTTGGTTTCATAATAATGCTTACCATTGGCAAGTATTACTTTCTGGGTAAGGTTGCGCCAACCATATTCCTTGGATTTTGCTTTGCAATAGACCACCTTTGAGCCATAGCGCTCTTCGTAAGAATCAAGATATTTGCGCCATACCTTGGGGGAGTTGATACCTCTGCAGATATAGTCTGCAATAATAAGATTGTCATAATCCTTGCGCAGGAATGCTCTCAATGCGGCCATCTGGCAAGGTGATCCACATACAAGCACTTTCTCGCCTGCACGAAGCAATTCTCTTACCTGCTTATAGAATCCATCCAAATGACTCTGAAGGTATTTGCTACTACGCAAGCGTGGTAAATCTTTCTTGTCGTTAGAGATATATTGCCGAACAGAAAAATCATCATTAAATACGGCGCCGCCCACATAACCGCCTCCTTTGTACATGACATCTGCCAAGGCCGAGAACAAGCCACCAGAAGTGGAATCGAACACCACTTCAAGATTCTTATGTTCTGCAGCATAGCAGATTGATTGTGGCAGGTCATTCTTTTTTAGTTCCTTGACATTGATGATGGGACATACTTTCTCGCAGAGGTGACAGTCCGTACATTTCTGCATATCTACTTCTGGATACCAGAACCCTTCATTATCTGTCTTGAATGAGATAGCTTCGTGTGCACACACGTCGCCACAGGCGTTGCAACCGCAACAATCTATTTTGTTTTGTATATGAATCATTTGGGATATCCAATAAATGACAATAAAGCCGAACAACTCGGTGGAGTTGCTCAGGAACCAAGGAGTTGTTCTGGCTCAATTGTCAGTAAGTTTGCAGATTATAGAAAGAAGAATTTGCTAATCCAACAGTTGGAGGTCTTCGGGTTGGGTATGGGTAATGCCGATGGCAAGGCGGGCTTCGCGAAGGAGGACGACGACGATGCGGTTGCGGCGGATGCGTTTGATTTCTCCTTCGATGCCACAGAAGGGACCGCGAAGGATGCGGACTCGTTGACCGACTTTGTCGAGGAAGTCGCTGTAGGAGAGGGGTATGCGCTGGTTGTTGGGGTCGGACAGGGCGGCGGCTTTGATGAAGTTCTGCATGGGACGGTCGGGCACGTGGATGATTTCGGTGCGTTGCGACGGGCCGAGCGAGGTTTTTGCCATGAACTGGATGACGGAGCAGATGGCATTTTCGCGTTTCAGCTTTTTGATTTTCCGCTTCTTGGCATGGACGAAGATGAGGTTGCAGAGGGTGGGCATGGGTTTGTATTGCAGTTGCCCGTCTTGCATTACTCGCTGTTCGGTGAGGTGCAGGTAGTTGTCCACTCCTTGTCGCTGCAGTTCGTTGCGCACGCCGAATGCTCGGATGGCATTGCCAAAGCGGATGCGCATGGGGTACCACCGCAGGATGTTGTCGTCCTCTTCTTCGAGCGGACCTTCGTCTTCAGGGGTTGAGTTGACAGAAAAAATCGGAGTGCCTGTGCCGGAAGCACGGGTACTCTGTAATGGTTCGTCTGATGGTTTGCTCGTCATGTTCTGCGCTTAGTCCAGCAACAGTTCTGCTTGGCAATCAATCGGAATCAGCAAGTTCTTGAATCGGATTCTTGCCCCTGAGGTGGGGCTGCGGAAACGAAAAAAGCGTGAACTCTCACTCTGCCCGTCCGTCTCTTTAGGTCGTAGGAAACCTGTACACAATAACGAACAGAATATGACGCTCACGCCGTCGGTATTTATAGTTGCACCCCGTAAAAGTGTGCGTGAGGATACTCGATCCTCGGCACACTAACGGGATAGCATAGAATACCTACCCGTAGCATCTACTCTGCAATGTTTTTGGAGTGTACGTTTGAATTTCCTACGTTCAAAGAAACCGAAAAACATAGCGTTGTAAGACGCTGTTCCAATATGTTTGGACCCACACCTTCACAGCCTTTTTGAGGCATGTTCGGCGTAAAGTCGCTGCAAAGGTACGGAAAAAAGTATTATTGGCAAAAATTTCTGACTTAAAAAAGTTTTTGGTTGGGTGGTATGTGAAAATGTGAATGGCATTTGTTGGCTTTTTCTGACTACACATTATATATAATGAAAAGGTTTTGTTTCTTTTTTGCTTTTCTAAGGAATGGGTGTTTTTTTAGTTTTTATTCTAAGGAATTTGG
This sequence comes from uncultured Bacteroidales bacterium, assembly GCA_902802265.1. GTDB lineage: Bacteria > Bacteroidota > Bacteroidia > Bacteroidales > Bacteroidaceae > Minthosoma. The sequence continues at coordinate 72,021 of CADCLN010000002.1, forward strand.
GAATTTAGGAATTATATTGATGCTGTGCATCGACTTTCCTTGGTTCCTTGATTCCTTAGAAAAAAAGTTTGTGATGTGTGCAGGACTGGGATGTGGGGGGGTAGTCATTCATGGTAATAGAATGGAAAAAGTTTTGGCATAGGAGAAGTAAATAAAAACATCGGCGTTGTTTTTGAAAACAATGCCGATGTTTGTAGAAATAACGCCGATGTTTTTAAAAACAAGGGCGTTGTTTCAAAAGTTTTTGCCTATTCCATCAGTTTTCGATATTTGATGCGCTTGGGTTCTTCCAGTCCGAGGCGCTGGGCTTTGTTCACTTCGTAGTCGGTGTAGCTGCCTTCGTAGTAGAAGACTTGGCCGTTGCCTTCGAAGGCAAGGATGTGGGTGCAGATGCGGTCGAGGAACCAGCGGTCGTGGCTGATGACGACGGCGCAGCCGGCAAAGTTCTCTAAGCCTTCTTCAAGGGCACGAAGGGTGTTGACGTCGATGTCGTTGGTGGGTTCGTCGAGCAGGAGCACGTTGCCTTCTTGTTTGAGTGCCAGGGCGAGTTGCAGGCGGTTGCGTTCTCCGCCGGAGAGGACGCCGCAAAGTTTTTCCTGGTCGGCCCCGCTGAAGTTGAATTTGCTGAGGTAGGCTCGCACATTGATGTCGCGTCCGCCCATACGGATGGTTTCGTTGCCGCCGCTGACCACTTGATAGACGGTCTTTGTGGGGTCGATGTCTTTGTGCTGCTGGTCAACGTAAGCGAGTTTGACGGTTTCGCCCACTTCGAAGGAGCCGCTGTCGGGGGTGTCCAGTCCCATGATGAGACGGAAGAGGGTGGTCTTGCCTGATCCGTTAGGGCCAATGACTCCGACAATGCCGTTGGGTGGCAGGGTGAAGTTGAGGTCGGTGTAGAGTGTCTTTTCGCCAAAGGCTTTTGCCACGTTGTGGGCTTCGATGACTTTGTTGCCCAGACGCGGACCGTTGGGAATGTAGATTTCCAATTTTTCCTCTTTTTCTTTCTGCTCTTCGTTGAGCATCTTGTCGTAGGAGTTCAGACGGGCTTTTCCTTTTGCCTGGCGTGCTTTGGGAGCCATGCGCACCCATTCCAGCTCGCGTTCCAATGCTTTGCGACGCTTGGAGGCTGTCTTTTCTTCCTGTGCCATGCGTGTGGCTTTCTGGTCGAGCCAGCTGGAGTAGTTGCCTTTCCAGGGGATGCCTTCGCCACGGTCGAGTTCCAGAATCCATTGGCTCACGTCGTCGAGGAAGTAGCGGTCGTGGGTGACGGCAATCACGGTGCCTGCGTATTGTTGCAAGTGCTGTTCCAGCCAGTCAATGCTTTCGGCATCGAGGTGGTTGGTGGGCTCATCGAGCAGAAGTACGTCGGGTTGCTGCAAGAGCAGGCGGCAAAGTGCCACGCGACGTCGTTCACCTCCTGAAAGGTGGGTTACTGGCCAATCGGCTGGGGGACAATGGAGGGCTTCCATGGCGCGGTCGAGTTTGGAGTCGATGTTCCAGGCATCGGTGGCATCGATGTGGTCTTGCAGTTCTGCCTGACGGTTCATCAGTTTCTCCATTTTGTCGGGGTCGCTGTAGTATTCTTCCTGTCCGAATTTGTCGTTGATTTCGTTGTACTCCGCTAAGGTGTCGTAGATGTGCTGCACGCCTTCCATCACGTTTTCCTTTACGGTCTTTTCTTCGTTGAGCGGTGGGTCTTGCGGCAGGTAGCCCACGGTGTAACCTGGTGCCCAGACGACTTCGCCCTGGTATTGCTGGTCGAGGCCGGCAATGATTTTCATCAGGGTGGATTTACCTGCACCATTCAGACCCACGATGCCGATTTTGGCACCGTAGAAGAAAGAGAGGTAGATGTTTTTGAGCACTTGTTTCTGGTTCTGCTGAATGGTCTTGCTCACTCCGACCATTGAGAAGATTATTTTTTTGTCGTCAACCATTTTTATTTACCAACTATATTTACTATTTACCATTTACCATTTCAAGTTTCGCGGGGTTCTTTTTGCCACAGATTACACAGATTTTCCTTTTTACCACAGATTACACAGATTGCGCGGATTTTTTGCTTAAGAACCATAGGCTGGAAAGCCCTGCAGGGCTTTGGAAAAATCTGTGTAATCTGTGTAATCTGTGGTGTAATCTGTGGTGTAATCTGTGGTTTTTATTGAATCAGCGTTTTCAGCATTTCTTCAATTTCCTCTACGCTGTCGGGGTTGCCGAGGACTTTGCCTTCGGGTGAGACGATGAGGTAGTAGGGTACGCCGATGGTTTGGTACTTTTCGTAGAAATCTTTGATGCCTTCTGCGGTGAGGCAGTATTGGGTCCAGGGCATGTCGTCCTTGAGCATGGCTGTCTTCCAAGAATCTGCTTTTTCATCGGCAGAGACGGAGATGATTTCAAACTGTTCGTGTGGGTATTGGGCGTAGATTTCCTTGATATGCGGTGTGTTGTTGCGGCAGATGCCACACCAGCTTGCCCAGAAGTCGATGAGCAGGTGTTTGCCTTTGTAGCTTTCGACAATGTCGCAAAGACTGCGTGGATCGCCCTGAGGTGTCACCATGTCGAGGTCAAAGACGGCACTATAGACTGCGGTCTGCTTGGCAAGGTTGGCTCGATACTTGAATTCGCTGTAGCGGGCGGTGTCGAGCGGACAGCTGGTGATGTCCTGTTCCAGAAACTCAATCTCTTCTTTTGCCAAGTTGTAGGCGTTGTGAAGCATACGGTTGGCAAGCATGAGGGAGACCACGGAGGTGGGGTTCTTGCGGATGAAGTCTCGGTTGAAGGTCTTGAGGTCCTGAGGTGCTGAGGTTTTGAGGTCTTGCAGCTGTTGGTTGTATTCGTTGAAGTCCTCTTGTACCTCTCCGCCTGTGATGCGGAAGTCTTTGGTGAGGGGTTCGTCGCCCATCAGGTCGTAGCTGGCCACTTGAATTTCCATATCTACGTTGTCCACGAAGACTGGGGTGTAGGTCCAGTGTACGTGTTCGTAGTTGCCTGCTTCCAGTTCGTCCTGAATCAGGTCGAGGTTGTTGGTGGTCATCGTGCAGAGGGTGGGGTGTGTGACTTTGCCTGTGATGAAGAATTCTCCGTCTTCTTTCACGGTGTCAACGGCGATTTCGCCTACGGTGTTGTCTTCAGCATCCAATAAGCCGATGACAACGCCTTTTTGCAATCCTGGTATTTTCCCGCGGATTGTAAAGGCTTGCTGTGTGGTGCAAGACACACAGCAAGCCGTCAGAATTAGTGAATAAAGTAGTTTTCGCATATAGGTCTGGTTTGTTGAAGTTTGACTACGTCGAACTAAGGGTTCGCAAGTCCTTTTCACCACAGATTACACAGATTATTCAGATTACACAGATTTTTTTGTTTCACAGATTGGAAAGCTTTGGAGAAATCTGTGGTTCCTTGTGTAATCGGTGGTTTTTGTTACTTCCGAAGGTTATTACTCAGCACCTTGTTCGAGGTAGATTTCAATCAAGCGTGTGATGTCGTTTACAGTTACTTCGCCGTCACCGTCGATGTCACCTTTCTTTCTGGATGGAGCAACAGGGATGGTGTCGAGCAGCGGGTATTGTGCTGCATCGAGTGCGAGGTAACATTCGCCCTGAGCAACTGTGCCAGAGGTGGCCTTCACGAAGTTTTTGCCGTCGAAGGTGTAGTATGTGATGGCATTTCTCTCTTCATCGGTAGCTGGCAGATTGGCGATGTCCACGGGTTCGTTAGCTGTACCGACGATGTAGTTGGGTATCAGGAAGGGATCTTCTTCAGCGTAAAGAACAATGGACATTTCGCCTTCGCCTGTGAGGATGACACCGTCGGTAGCTGTGTAGTTGTAGCCAAAATCTTTCAGTTCGTAAGAGGTGTCGAAGGATGGGATTTCGCCTTCGTACTTCACGAAGTTGCTTTCAGTAACATTGCCTTCGTCGTCGTATTTTGTGTCCCAGTAGCCCCAAGCGTTTTCTGTTTCGTCGAAACGGATTTCGTTGTAGTATTCATCATAGAAATACTTTTCAACGGGTGCAATGCGGTAAGCTGTCATGCCTGCTGGCAAGGTGGCAGAATAGATGTTGGAGAAGGGAATGTACTTAGTGCCCTTTTCGCCAAAGTCAAAGGTGATGATTGAGTCGCCTGAGAAGTGGGCTGTGTAGGTTTCGATGTCGGACACGGTAAAGGTGTAGGGGTTTTCTGTAATCTTGTTTCCCTTCGTGTCTGTCCAGTAGTCGAAGTTTACGGATTCGTCATTAGGAATGGCTGTGATGGTCACTTCGTCGCCTGTGTCGTTAGCCAATTTGTTGATGTCGAGTGTGGCAACAGTATTCTGGCCTACGGCGTACTGAACTTTTGCTTTTGTAAAGATGCCATAGTAGGTGGCGTCTGGCTCAAAACCGTAGCCTTCTATGGTTTCGTCTTCAGTAACCTGTTCTGTGATGATGCTGAGACTGCCGACTGCTTCTGTGCTGACACAGTCGAGCATGGTTGCTTCGTCTGGACCTGCCGTGAACCAGCCTGCAAACTGATAACCTGCGGCGGGTTTTGCCCAAACGTTCATGGTGCTGAAATTGAAGCCTTGAACTTCTTCTTTAACTTCCATGGAAGCGGCATAGTCTGCATCTGAGGCGGGACCCTCTGATTCTGTAGAGGCGGAGGCGTAGATGACGCCATTGCCTGTAGGCGCTGCTTTTACTTGATTGTAAAACCAATAGTAATTGCCGTCACCTTCTGCAAAGGCAGCAAGGCTTGTTGCGGCAAACAATAGAAATGAATAGATTTTCTTCATTTTTTTAAATGTTTTTTTAAAGGGTTAATATTAAATGATTTGTATATGGTTCGTATGAGGATACTTGTTACGATGAATAGTTGTTCGATGAAGAAATGTTTGTTTAGATGGATGATCATAAAGGCTATAAATGCCAGTAGGATGAATGAGTAGAATCGGTAAGTGCGGCGACCTGTCCATCGGAGCAGGAGGAAGGGGAGGGGACAGAAGGGGATGATGAACCAGTTCCATTCTGTTCCTGGTGTTTTGGACACAAGGATTAGCCATGCGAGGAGGAGCCCTGTCAGGAAATGGAGTGTCCATAGTATATAATGTGTAAATGGGGTGCTGACGGGGATGAGGCTCAGCAACAGGAAGAGAACTGCACAGACGAATGGATTGAAAAATGGTTTGTCGTCTGTGAGGGTGGGTTCGGAAAGTAATTCTGGTTCGTCAGCAAGCCCCGCTTTTTGCAGGGCGGATGCCACGTCTAATGGCATAATCAGTTTGTCGGTTCCTTTTACTGTTTCGTCGGGTGAACCACCATAAAGGCTGTGTCCCAGAAAACCTTTCCATGTGCGGGTGTTTCTGTAGCGAGCCAGTATTTGACGACGATTTTCGTAGGGTAGCAGTTCGTCTGCGATGGCGTCGAAGTTGATGGAGCGTTCTTGAACGGCTGCCATGATTTCGCTGGCCATTTCCTGTGCGCAACCGTTGTGTATGTAGTCGAGGTTGCGATAGAGTCCTTGTGCCACACGGGTGTCGAGTATTTGCCAAAGGTGGCGGGTCTCGTCGAGGGTCAGGTTCAGTTTGTATTGTGTCAGTCCTCGGCCTTCGCTTTCGTAGTCGTGGCGGAATTGCTGTGTCTTTTCTGGCACAAGTCCGGCACGCAGGGTGCGTAGGGTCATGGCTGTAAATTCGTTGCCGATTTCGGGCGATTTCACGGTGAAGCAGAAGTCCAGTCCTGCTGACGGGCATTGCATACGGATGGCGGCGTGGCCTAACATTGTGGTGAAGGTGTTGCCTGGGGTGACCACGATATAGTAGGCGTACACGTCTGTCGGCAGTGCGGGTTTCGTACTGTCTGCCTCTGCCTGCTGTGCCTTTGTGTGGAGGGCGAGCAGCGAGAGAAGGATGTATGCAAGGATGTGTTTCATTGATGGTTGCGCACGATGCGGACACTGAGGTAGTAGGCTTCTGGTTCGATGCTCAAACGGACCATGTCTTGTTCGCTATAGAATTTCTTGCGGGCAAAGTAGAATTCGCCATTTTTGCTTTCGTCTTTCGTACTGCTCCAGTAGTATGCCCAACTGCCCATGAAGCGGTTGCCGTTGGCGGCATCAGCGTAGGTGTTTTTGGTGAAATAGCCTCCGTAGAGCAGTCCAAAGGCTGTGGAGAGATAGCCGTAGCTTTGTTCTAATGCTGTCCACTCTTCGTCTGTGGGCAATCGCCATCCTGTTGGCAGGGCTTTTGTGGCGCCACTCTGGGAGTAGAGTAAGCCAAAGCGTTGGCGGTATTCTGTGGAGTATTTGCCGGCATTATAGTTGTCGGGACTTTGGTAGTCTAAACAGAGGTTGCGGTCGCCGAGATCGTAGTGCAGGTTTTCTACGGTCCAGTCTAAGGAACCGAGGGTGATGTAGTGGTATTCTGTTCCGTCGCGTTCATCGGTGAATGTCCCTGTAGCCGAGGGCTCTGTGATGTTGGGGGTGTCGTCTTTCTTGCAGGAAGCACAGAGGGCACAGAGCAGACAGAGGGCACAGAGTATTTTGAGAGGAGTCATTAAATGGTAAATAGTAAATGGTAAATGGTACATAGTAGATGTGTTCATTCTTTGTAGCCTAAGTCTAAGAGTGTTTTCCGCATGATGGCAAATTTCTTCAGCACGAGCGGGTAGTTTGCGTATTTCTTTTCAAAAGCTTCGGGTGTGGTTGCTGCCACTTGACGGGCGAATGCGTTGAGGTCGAGTTCTTGGCTGGGATAGAGCCCGTTGGTGTCGGAGCCTAAACTTTGTCCACGGCAGATGAAGCCTGCCTCGTTGAGTATGGCTGTGTTGGCGGCGGTGTTCTTGGGGTCTGTAAATGTCCCGTTGTAATAGGCAGCACTGACGGCAAAGAATTCGTTGAATGCTTCGGCGTTGTCGGAGGCAAGTTTGGCAATGATGGTGTTCATCACCTGCCGTGTGTATTGAATCTTTTGTGCATCGGTCAGTTTGGGTAGCAGGTTGCAGGCTATCACGACAGATCGCTGGCCTGTTGCTGCGTAGGGTGAGGATACGGAACCGATGAAGTCGCGGCTGATTTTGTCAACCAACAGCCAGGAGTAGGGCATCAATTTGCCTGTGATGTGGGTGAGCAGGTAATCCTGCACATATTGAACGGCTTCACGTTTGCGGTCAATGTCGGTCAGCAGGGTGAAGGTGTATTTGTTGTTTGAGTAGGTGCTCATGCCGATTTCATAGGTCAGGTCGAGCGTTTCGGTGAAATAGTGCTTTTCGCCGTTGACATCGGTTCCTGTTTCATAGTGTTGGAGTGTGTCGTTGAAGAGCAGGAACGAGTTGTAGGTTGTATGGAATGTTCTACGAATCTGTGCCTCTTCGCTGTTGTCTGTGGGGGCTGGCAAGAAGGATGCGGTCACATCCTTGAGGTGGGCCGTGGCGTTGTCGTCTTTACAGGAAGCACAGAGGGCGCAGAGGAGACTGAGGACGCAGAGTGGTTTCAGTAATGGGGCGTTCATAATTATGTTCATTATTTACTTTACTACGGTGTATTCACGCCAGGGGCGTATGTTGTTTTCCATGCCTGTGTTGAAGACGATTGCTTCCTGGGGGATGGGCAGTGTGTAGGCTGCGTCGTTTTCTTCCAGCACAAAGCGGTGGCGTTCTGTCATTTTAGTCGAGGTGTGGCTTGTGTAGTAGGTCCATTCGTGGGTGATGGAGATGCTTTCGGGCTGCACGGCGCAGACCATGTAGCGGCGCAGGTCGAACCAGCGGTGGCCTTCGAGTGCAAGTTCCAACCGACGTTCACGGCGAATGGCGTTGATGAGTTCAGAGCCTGTGGCTGTAATCTGGGTGTTGGCTGATGTGCTGATGCGATTTTTGCGGAGGGTGTTCAGCGCATTCTGGGCTTCGGTTTCATGGCCAAGATACGCCTCTGCTTCAGCGTAGTTCAGGTATGCTTCTGCTGAACGGAGCAGGAACAGGCCTGACACTTCTTGCTGGGCTTGGGTCTCGGCGTATGCTTTTGAGTAGAAGTCGGACGAGGTGGCATCGTAGGAGAAGTACATCGTGTTCACTTTGGTGCGGATGGGGCCTACAAAGTTTCCTTTCTGCCAATACCACTGCCTTTTACGCAAATCGGAGGCTGTGTAGGCGGCATAGAGTTCGCGGCTTACGCTGAATGACTGGTGGACGTAGTCGAATATGCAGGGTACGTCATTGCCGCCCATTGAGAACAGGTTTTCTACATTGTCTTTCACGGAAAATTTGCCTGTAGTTACGTTCAAATCCTGCAGGGCAGGGTGTTCTGTCATGGTTTTCTGGGCGTATTCAGCTGCTTTTTGCCAATTTTGCATATACAGATAGACACGACTTTGCAGCAGGTGGCAGGCTGTTGAGTCGGCACGATAGATGCTCACTTTTTCGGTCTTGTATTGAGAAAGGTGGGTCTCTGCTTCGGTTAAGTCGCTGAGTATTTGGGCATATACTTCTGCCACCGTCTGACGGCTAAATTTGCGGTCTTCCACCACATCGCTGGTTTTTAGGGGTATGCAGAGGTCGGTGGAGGCTGTCGCTGGGTTGTAGGGTTTGCTGTAAAGGTTTGCCAACCAGAAATAGTAGAATGCGCGCAAGAAATATGCTTCTCCTTTCACTTTGTGTACTCCCAGTTGATCTACTTCGCTGCTTTGGGGCACATCGTTCACGCTGGAAAGGATGTTGTTTGCCACATTGATGCAGTAGTAGATTTTTGTCCATGCTTCGTTCTCGGGATAGTAATCGGTGTAGGATTCGTTCTGGCCTACTCGTTGTTGCCAGGTAAAGTAACCGAATGAGCGTTCACGGTGGTCGCCGTAGGCAAGGTTGGCGTATGAAGTCTGGCATTCTTCAACCTCGTCGGCCAGCAGGTGGAGCCAGGAGCCGATGTTGTTGGTCAGGTTGAGAAAGTGTGAATCTTTGACGGGTAGATAGCAGTCGCCGATGAGTAGTTCGTCCAGGTCTTTCCATGTGCGCACATAGTCTGTGTCCTGGCTGTATTCTTCCAGAAATTTTCCACATCCATGTAATAGGATGGCAAGCAATCCTATGATATAAAGTGGTTTTATGGTTTTATGGTTTTGGGGGTTTGCGGTAGGGTGGGACATTTTAAATTTTTATTTTTAAGCTTTTTGATATTCCTTTAAAACTCTACGTTAAGTCCAAATGTGTAAACGGGGCAATCGCTTAACTGAATCTCTGAGAATCCGCCCTGTGTGGGAGTCTGACCACGCAGACGTTTGTCACACCAGGTGTGCAGGTTGGTAGCGGAGAGCGTTAAAGCCAGGCGTCCAAGGTGCATCTTGCGAAGCATCTTTTTGTCAAATTCGTAGGTAAGCGAGAGGTTTTGCAGTTTCACGTAGTCTGCACTCACGACTCTTGCGGTGGAGTAGTCGTACATGGTCCACGCATTGCTTGAGAATTTTGGACCTTTATACAAGTCGCTGCTGCTCCAGTGGTTGGCGTACTGCCAGTAACTCTGATTGCCGCTACCCATGATGGAGGGAATGTCGGTATGTGCTTCGTCGCCTGGACGCTGCCAACGGTCCAAGAGGTCGCGGCTGACATTCGCTTCGCTGGAGTAGCCGCCTGTGAAGTCGTCGAAGAGGCGGAACAAGCGTGTCTTGGCACCAAAGGCGTAGGTCAGGGTGATGCCCAGTCGCCACTGTTTGTATGTGAAGGTGTTGTTGATGCTACCTGTGATGTCGGCTTCACGTTTTCCGCTTGGTACCAGCACTTTGGTGTAGGCGTCGTAGTTTTCTAAGTTCATCAATTCGTTCTGTCGATCTTCCCAATCTTCAAAGATGGGTCCGCCGTCTTCGCTGCTCAAGCCTATGAATTTGTAGCTGTAGAAGGTGCCCACAGACTGACCTTCCACAACAGCCCTGCCGTTGAGGAAGTCGTTCAGTTCGTAGGTTTCGCCGCCAGGTGTTGTGGTTACCTTGTTGTAAATCTTTGAGAAGTTGCCCGAAAGAATCCAGTAGAAGTCGCGCAGTTTGATGGGTGTTGCCGACAAGGTGAAGTTAAAGCCCTTGTTGATGACCGTGCCGCTGTTGACGATGTAGCTGGTATAGCCGTTCACGTCGGAGATGGTCTTCGACATAAAGGCATCTGTGGTGCGCTTGTGGTAAAACTCTGTACCAAATTGGATGCGTCCACCGAAGAAACTGGATTCCAATCCGACATTTACGGAGTGGGTCTTTTCCCATTTCAAATCAGGGTTGGCAAAATATTTTGCGGTAGTGACCATTTCGCCGTAATAGGCATCCATGGTGCCTTTCTTGATGACCATTACAGGAGTTTGGTCGTCCAGCATGTTGCCTTGTTCGCCATAGCTGGCTTTGAAGACAAGGTTGTCTAACCAATCGACATCAATTTTGGCAATGTTCATGATGTTTGCATTGCCTGAAACAGACCAGATGGGCAGAATTTTCTCGTTGCTGCGGCTGCCAAACTTGTTCGAACCGTCGTAACGTGTGTTGGCGTTCAGCGTGAACAGGTTGTTGTAGGTGTAGGACAATGTGGCGTAGGCAGACATCAGGTTGGTTTTCTGGTCTGTGATGGTCGGCACATTGCTCGATACCCAATTGTAGTAGTTGCTGAACGTTTTGGGGACATTCACCACGAAGGTTTCTCCACGGTCTAAATAGAATCCGCGGTCTGTACGGTTGTAGCCCTTGTAAAGTGTACTGCTGGCTTCGGCACCGATGGAGAAGTTGATGATGTGTTCCTCGTATTCGCCGAAATATTTGTTGATGTCCATTTGCAGACGGGCGGTATAGCCCTTCGTGCTGGTTGTCTGTTTGGTGTATTCACCGCCGTATGGCATTTCGCTGTAGGTGGGATCGGGTGGTACACCTACTTCGCTGCGGCGAAGGGAGGAAGAATGGAATGTGCTTTCGCCGTAATAGGTCTCTGAGCTGGACGAAGAGGTGTTCATGGAGAGTATGCCCGTCAGATGCATCCATGACAGTGGTTTGTAATGCAGGTTGAGTGTTGCCATCACGTTGTTTACTTCCTGCTTCTGGTATGAATTGTCCAGTTCGTTGAGAATGTTGAAATTCAGATAATCGGAATTGCCAGAGTTCTTTTTGTAAAAGTAGTACGAGCCGTCGTCATTATAGGCGGGAATGGCACGGCTGGTGTGATAGGCATAGTCTGTAGGGTTGATTTCGCCTGCCTGGTATTTGCGGTCGTTCTGATATCCTGTGATGTTCAGTTCCAAGTCGAATTTGCGCGAGAATTTCACGTTTACTTTTGCCATGCCTGTATAGCGGCGGTTGGTCGTGTTCTTGATGACATCGTCTTGACCTGTATAGCCCAAGGACACATAGTAACGCACGGCATCGGAACCACCCGAAACACTGGCGCTGTGGTCGTGCGAGAAAGAGTTGTGCAACAAGACGTCGAACCAGTCTGTGTTCAATTCAGCCATTTTGTTGACTTCTGTATTGAACTCTGCCTGTGTCAAATGGCCGGCATACAGTCTGTTCAGTGCGTGTTCATAACCAACCAGCGGCATACTGGGTGGGTACAGATAGTGTTGATCTACCAAGAATTGTGAGAATTGAATACGCTCGTCGGAGTTCATCAGGTTGATTTTCCCGTCGGTGTAGTGTGGACGGCGGCGAGCTGTAAAGGTTGCACTGTAGGCGATGATGGGTTTGCCGACACGTCCGCTTTTGGTGGTGATGACAATAACGCCGTTGGCAGCTCGGGTGCCATAGAGTGCTGTGGCGGCAGCGTCTTTCAGCACGTCGATGCGGAGGATGTCTTGCGGATTGATGCCACTGATGGCATTTCCCACACGGTTTACATAGTCGGGGTCGTTGAGCACGTCGGGACTCAGGTCGATGGGGTCGGTCAGGACGATGCCGTCCAGCACCCACAATGGTTCACGATTGCCAATCAGAGTGGAGGTACCACGGATGCGCAATCTTGGGGTTGCCATGACTTCTCCAGAATTTGTGCTTAGCACCAAGTCTGGAATCTTTCCTTCCATCATTTGGTCAATGCTGCTGAAACCTGGTAATTGCAAATCTTCCATCTTGACCGTTGTCACCGAGCTGGTGGTGTAACGTTTGTCTATCTTTTGGTATCCCGTCACAACCACGTTCTCCAATTCCAACGAATCGGCCACGGAATATTCCGGCTTTTTGTCTTCAGTCTGAGCCGTTGCACAAAAAGGCAATAACAACCAGGAGCAATATAGTAGTGTTTTCTTCATTGGCACACATTATATATTATTTGGCGGCAAAGGTAGGCAAAAAGATAGAACAAATCAAGAAAAAGCAACAAAAATCTCAATGTATCTACGAATATATCCCTTTTGTCAAGTGTTTTCCTAAAAAAAAGGATGCAGCGAGGCTATGTGGAAAACGATTTGGTGTCTATGAGTTTCTGTTGTGTGTGTTATCGCAAACAACACTATATTTGATTTTTGTCAAATTGCTTAAAAAGGAAGAAAAAGAAAGAAAAAAGTCAAGAAAACAGCAAAAAGTATATAAAAAAGCAACTTTTTAATGTGTTTTGCTATTTTTTTTACACTTTTATTTGCATGGTTGAAGAGAAATGTATAACTTTGCAGCCGAAAATCAAAAAGAAGTTACATTTCTTAATAATATAAACCATTAAAAAAACAATTCAACAAATGGACGCAAAAAAAGTATTGGAAGACCTGAAGCGCCGTTTTCCCAACGAGCCAGAGTATCATCAGGCAGTAGAAGAAGTTCTCGGTACCATCGAGGAAGAGTACAACAAGCACCCTGAGTTCGACAAGGTGAACCTCATCGAACGTCTGTGCATTCCAGATCGCGTATATCAGTTCCGCGTTACTTGGATGGATGACAAGGGCCAGATTCAGACCAACATGGGTTACCGCATTCAGCACAACAATGCCATTGGCCCGTACAAGGGCGGTATCCGTTTCCACAGCTCTGTGAACCTCGGCATCTTGAAGTTCCTTGCTTTCGAGCAGACTTTCAAGAACTCGCTCACTACTCTGCCAATGGGTGGCGGCAAGGGTGGATCTGACTTCTCTCCACGTGGTAAAAGCAATGCCGAAGTGATGCGTTTCTGCCAGGCATTCATGCTTGAACTCACTCGTCATATCGGTCCAGACGTTGACGTACCTGCTGGTGATATTGGAGTAGGTGGTCGTGAAGTTGGCTATATGTTCGGCATGTACAAGAAGCTCACTCGCGAATATAGCGGTGTGCTCACAGGTAAGGGCATTGAATTTGGCGGTTCACTCATCCGTCCTGAAGCAACAGGTTACGGTACAGTATATTTCCTCCGTGCCATGCTGAAGACTAAGGGTGAAACTGTAGAAGGCAAGAAGGTGCTCATCTCTGGTGCCGGTAACGTGGCTCAGTATGCTGCAGAGAAGGTGCTCCAGCTCGGTGGTATTCCAATGACTATGTCTGACTCAAACGGTTACATTTACGATCCAGATGGTATTACTCGCGAAAAGCTCGACTACATCATGGAGTTGAAGAACGTTTACCGTGGTCGTATCAAGGAATATGTTGACAAGTACCCAACAGCCAAGTATGTTGGCGACGGTGCAAAGCCTTGGTTCGAGAAGGCTGACATCGCTCTGCCATGTGCTACACAGAACGAATTGAATGAAGAGGCTGCTAAGGCTCTGGTTGCTAATGGCGTTATCGCTGTAGCAGAAGGTGCCAACATGCCATCAACTCCAGGGGCTATCCGCGTATTCCAGGAGGCTAAGATTCTCTACTCTCCAGGTAAGGCAAGCAACGCCGGTGGCGTGTCAGTGTCAGGTCTCGAAATGTCTCAGAACTCAGAGCGTCTCAGCTGGAGCGCAGAAGAAGTTGACGCCAAGCTGCTCTGGATTATGGAGAACATCCATGAGAACTGTGTGAAGTATGGTACTGAAGCTGATGGCTATGTTAACTATGTGAAGGGTGCCAATGTGGCAGGCTTCATGAAGGTTGCCAAAGCTATGATGGCTCAGGGAATAGTATAAAGTTTATATAGCACAAACACAAGGGGGCGCAGCAAACTTCGGTTTGTTGCGCTTTTTTTGTGGGTGTTTTGATAATTTTTCCGTTTATTTTTTTCCTTTTTCAATGAAAAGCCGTACTTTTGTGCCATTAAACCTGACAACTGTATGAAAAATTTTGTTTTTGCCCTGATGTTGGCTTGTACGGCTCATGTCTCCATGGCTCAATCGTGGATGCAACTTCATCACAATTATGAAGGGGTTGACTGGAAACTGCCCATCAAGATGGATGACGATACTGAGATTCATTTTGACCCCAACTCCATCCAGGCCATCATCGGGAAAGAGAAGGATACGGAGTTCACCATGCCTTTCGGTCTTGAAGAACTCGACAGCATTGACTTTGCCCGTGCGCTCACCGATGCCGAAAAGGGGCACAACCATTACCGTCCCTTTGTCATGCACATTACAACCGAGGGGGAGGAAAACATCGTGGAGCGTGATGTCTGGCTGCGATGTCACATTGCGATAGACGGACGGGGCGAATATTCGAATTTTAATGGAACAGGTCGCATCCGCGGTCGCGGCAATTCCTCATGGGAATGGTACGACAAGAAACCCTATAAATTCAAACTGGATTCTAAGTCGAAATTGCTCGGACTGGATAAGGCAAAGGACTGGAATCTCTTAGCCAATTACCGTGATGTGACCGACCTGATGAACACCTTTGCCTTTGAGACGGCTCGATGGATGGGGATGCCCTATACCAATCACACACGCTATGTGGAGGTGTTCCTCAACAGGGAATACATCGGGCTCTATCAGTTGACCGAAAAAATAGAAATTGACAAGAACCGCATCAATATTGACGAACAGGGCGGAACGTTGCTTTCCTTCGACCAAGACGACGGCCCGTCACTTTCGCCCAATGACGGTGACAACTTCTGGTCAAAGGTGTATAATCTGCCCATGTGTGTGAAGCATCCAGAAGATCTGACCGCAGCACAGATTGACAGTGTCAAGGAAGATTTAGCTCAACTGGAAACGGCTATCAAGACACACAATTATGCGCTGGCAGACTCATTGATGGATATAGCTTCTTTTATTGGCATCTTGCAACTGCATGAGTTTCTTTATAATGTGGAAATCGATGCACCACGCAGTCTTTATATGTTTAAGGACAAAGGTGGCAAATACACCTTCGGTCCTGTGTGGGACTGGGATGCGGGATTTGATTTCGATTGGGGAGATATGTACACGGGGCACACCTTCTTCACAGACTACACAGAACTGATTTACGGCAGAGACCCTGTGAAGCGGACGGGCGCTGCCTATAACATCAATATGTTCTGGCGCGATATGTTTGCCAACAGCACTTTCGTAAAGCAATACAAGGAGAGTTGGGCTGCCATGAGCGACTCCATCTTTCTGTGCAACTGGGCTGAAACTCAAAAGTATGCCGATGCACTTCAAGAAGCGGTGGCATACGGCCGTGACAGTAAACGTTGGCCTCTGAAAACCACTTCTGGCGGTGGTTGGTGGGGAAACCAGACGACCACGACCTTCTTGCCACAAGAAGAAATTCCCAAGATGCGCAGTTGGTTGCAAAACCGCAAAGATTATTTGGATGGCATCATTGCGGGTTATCCCGACGGCGACGACGAAGTGATTGATACCGAAATCACCGTCGTGGGTACTATCAACAAGACACAGAACATTTCGTTTGCCAGTGGCTACAGCCAGTCCAGCAAAATCAATATCAACCGCAACGAGGTTTCAGCCATTTTGGGTGGAGCTCCGACTGACCTTGTGCCACTCAATGCCGATGGCTCAGAAGGAAACAACACCGCAGCAGGTACCTACGGAGCGTGGTTCGACGACGAGGGCAGCACAGCTCCTTGGGCACAGGGACACGTCTATATCGAATCGAATAGTCTCTACAGTTGGTCATACGGTTGCCATCCCAACAATTGTTGGTACGGCGAAACTCATACTGTCACCATGCAGTATCGTCTGAAAAACAAAGCGGTGAATGTAGTAGTGACCTTCTATGTGGAATAAAAATCTTGTGTGAGTGCCCTGTATTCGCTGGTTCTCTGTTGGTGTTCGTTTTGTAACGTCAGCGTAGAATAATCAGTATTTGTGATGTTTGGTGTAAATTCCAGCAAAGTCCGTTTGGGGGGCTTGCGTGGAGTGGTCTTTACATCCGTTCTTCTCGACAAATACAGATGGTGTGTGGCTGCTTCTCCTATCACTTCCTGTGCGATGGATGTGGGTACGATGAGGCAGAAACGTCCCTGTTCCGTCAGCATTGTGGCAACATTCTGAATTAAAACGGGAATGGGTAGTGAACAGGCATGTCGGGCAGCTGTCCGAGCGGCATCAGGGTTCAACGTGTTTTCGGTAAAAAAAGGCGGATTGCTGACGATAAGGTCAAACATCCTTGTTAATGATGAACCTTCAGCTTGGCAAAGCCGAGGGTCAATGTTGAAATTTTCCTGTTTAATGACAATACGGTCAGACCACGGACTATCTGCCACATTTTCTTTGGCTTGCACCACTGCGTCAAGGTCAATGTCAATGCCCGTAATATGCAGCGCAGCATTGCGTTGCGCCAGCATCAAGGCAATCAATCCTGTGCCCGTTCCGATGTCGAGCGCTGTTTTCGCATCCTTTACATTGGCCCAAGCCCCCAACAGTACACCGTCCGTGCCCACTTTCATTGCACAGCGGTCGTGACGGACCGTAAATTGCTTGAAACGGAAAGTTTTTTCATTTGTCATGCTGCAAAGGTAAGAGTTTTTTTAAAATATTCTTCATTCTTCATTCTTCATTCTTCATTTTTTTATACCTTTGCACCGTAAATTCTTCATTTTTTTATACCAAAACCTTAATGATTACAGAAAAAGACCAACAATTCATGCAGCAGGCCATCGACCTGAGTGTGGAAAATGTAAAGAACGGTGGCGGTCCTTTTGGTGCCGTCATCGTCAAGGACGGCAAAGTGGTGGCAACGGGTGTGAACCGTGTGACAGCCAACAACGACCCTACGGCTCATGCCGAGGTAAGTGCCATCCGTGCCGCTTGTCAGCAGGTACACGACTTCAGTCTGAAGGGTTGCACTATCTACACCAGCTGCGAACCCTGTCCCATGTGTCTTGCCGCCATTTATTGGGCAGGCATTGACCGCATTTATTACGGAAACACCAAAGAAGATGCCGAAAGCATCAACTTTGGTGATAAATTCATCTATGAAGAAATTTGGCGCAAGCCCGAAGAACGCAGCATACCTACCCGTATGCTCATGCGCGACCAAGCTCTCCGTGCTTTCCGCGACTGGGAAAACAAACCCGACAAGGTGGAGTATTAACCTTGGTTGCTAAGGGTTCTGCTTGGCATATTCCTCCTGTCTTAAAATCTCCATTTCGCGGTAGAAATGGTGGTGAGCCCCAAGAAGGACATCGAAGATGCTTTGCAGGTAGTATTTGAAGTCGGAGATGAGCGGAATCCAATTGATGTCTATCTTGGTGTGTACATACATTTCCTGTTCTTCATCGTTGGTTCCGTAGAAAAATGTGATTGCACTTTTCACGTTACATTCGTTGATGGCCTTACGCACCAGGGCAAAGTTTGCCAGATTGTCCAACGGCACAACGTACCAGTGTAAATCCCATATCCTGCAATGGCAACCGTCTTTGGCTACTTCAATCAAAAAACTCTCGCCCTGGTATTTCACCACCAGATTTTCATCATTGTCACGTTCATATTGCCAGCCCGATTGCCTGAAAATGCGCTCCAACATGGCCATCGTCTCTGTGAAAGAATACTGGTCGCCATATTTGGGGGGTGCAGTGTAGGTGTTGCCAGCCGATTTCTTGTTGAAAATACGACTGAAGAATGATTGTAATGTTTTCATTTTGTTTTTTGTTTTATGCAATTTTCTTTAAATACAGATATTTAGGATATTCTCCCAAGACAAAGAGGGTAACGGGGCACAGCCAGATGTCACGGTTGAAACCTTCCAGGCCCGTAACGGTATAGGTGCTGCCCGTGGTCAGTCCATGTTCTTTCTGAATCAATTTGCAATAGCCAGGATGATTTTCCTCCTTGTTGGCAGGAATCACCTTGACCCGTGCCGTCTTGTTGTCATCCGACATAAATGCGCATAAATCATCTGCCCCTGCCACCATCATCAGGTTGTGGTGGTCGAATGGCCAGTTCGGGAAATCTATATACCAGCAACCATTTTCCTCATGGTTGAATTGCAACTAATACTTGTCTTTTTTCCCAAATACACTTTGTGCAATCTTTGTTGCACCCTTTGTTAAATCACTGATTGAATACATAATATGTTTCCTTTCTTTTGTTTTTAATGTGATGGTTGTTAATATAATCAAAACTCTAATCTGAATCCTTTTTCTTTCAGTTCCGCATAGCTTTCAGGATTGAACTTGTAGAGGAACGCCTCTTTTTTGTTGGACATTGCAACCTTTTCGCTCAGTTCCGTCAGTAGTCCCAGCTTTCGCATTTTGTTGTAAAAATTGCGCCGGTCGAACTTCACGCTCAGAATGGCCTCATACAGATGCTGTAACTGTTTCATGGTAAATTTCGTTGGCAGCAATTCAAAACCAATTGGTTCAAAATGAATCTGTTTCCGCAGTTCCATCGTGGCGTGTCGCAGGATGAGGTCGTGGTCGAAAGCCAACGAAGGCACTTCGTCAATGGGGAACCACTGCGCCTTGGCAGCATCGTCGCCAGCCTTCACGTCGCTGAGGCGAACCAGCGCATAATAAGCAATAGTAATCACGCGCTCGCGCGGGTCACGGTTGGGGGCACTGAACGCATGGAATTGCCGAATATAGGCAGTTTTCAGCCCCGTCTCCTCAAACAATTCACGTTTGGCTCCATCCTCAGCCGACTCGTCCATCTTGATGAATCCGCCAGGGAAAGCCCAGCATCCCTTGAAGGGTTCGATGCCTCTTTCAATCAACAAAACATTCAGTTTTGTCCCGTCAAAACCAAAAATCACACAGTCCGTCGTCACGCTCGGATGTGGGTACTTGTAATGATACTTTAACTCTTCCATATCTTTGTTGCGTAAAAATCACGCTGCAAAGGTAAGAACTCTTTTTCATTCCGCCAAATATATTTGCGTAAATTTTACGCAGTACAGGAAAATTTTTTCAAAAGAGATGCATTTGTGGAGGTAGAATGGGCGTGGAACTCATAGTTGGTGAAACAATTTTGTATCGGCCAAAAGAAATGATTTTAGGATGTGTCATGGCGATGAGAATCGCTATGGCATTATACTTAAAGAAGGTCCCCCTTAATACAAAAATGATAGAATATTTGTGAAAACTTGCAATAATTTGCTAAATTTGCATCACGCACACTTTTTTTTTATTCAAATCTTTGTTTTATTCGAAATAAATATCTACATTTGCGCCTGCGTCTAGGATGAGTCGCCAAGCGTCTCTATCATGGGTAATTTCCCTGAAACTAGTCGCTTTTTTTTGTATATGTACTATTAAAAGCCTTAAAATATGATGTACTTCTGCTACATTGATGAGTCGGGAACCCCTGAAATCCCAGGTACTTCTAGTCATTACGTACTATGTGGCATTTCCATTCCAATTGAGAGATGGAAGAAATGTGATTCACAGATTCATGCAATAAAAAAGAAGTATGGTTTAGAGAATGCAGAGATACATACAGGTTGGATTTTAAGATCGTATCTGGAGCAGACTAAAATTTCTGATTTCGAGAGCATGGATTGGACGGCCAGACGAGCTGCGGTCATGCGCGAAAGAAAGAAGACAATCTATTCACTTCAGCATTCTGGAAACAAAAATTTGTACAAGCAGTCGAAAAAAAACTATGTCAAGACAGAGGCGTATATCCACTTGACTTATGCTGAAAGGGTCTCTTTCATCAAAGAAATAGCCGATAAGGTGGGTAGCTGGAACTATGCAAGGATATTTGCTGAAGCCGTTGATAAAACGCATTTCAATCCTGCCGTTGCCAAGCGAAGCGTTGACGAGATGACTCTTGAACAGATCGTTTCGCGTTTCGAGAGCTATATGACCATTTGCGAAAAGGAGCCAGAGAAAATATACGGTGCATTAATCCATGATAACAACCTGACAGTAGCCGAGCGGCATACAAAGCTTATGCAGCAGTTTCATAGAAAAGGAACACTATGGACTTCCATTAATCACATTATAGAGACCCCTCTATTTGTTAACTCTGAACTTACGAGTATGGTTCAAATCGCAGACCTTTGTTCTTACATAATGCGACGTTTCTTCGAACTTGGAGAAAAGGATTTATTCGAAAGGATTAAGAAGAGATTTGATAAGCATAATGGTAAGCTTGTAGGTGTGAGACATTTTACCGATGATTCATGTACCTGTGAGGTCTGTTTGGAGAGAAAAGGAAAGAAATAAAACGTCCCGCCGAATTAAGCATTGTGAAGAGGCTTGGCTGGTTATCGTGGTGCAAAGGTACGAATAATATCTGGATGATTCAAGCTGTTTTGACATTAAGATTGCGCAAGTAGTTGTAAATCAATGAATGTCTTATTCTGGTGGCAAGGTAACAACCGTACAGAAGTATAAGAAGGGTAGGATAAGTTGTCTTACCCTTTTTATCCTGCAGCTCCTCTATTATTTTTCTGAGTTTTTTGCTGTTTTGTACTATAAATGGCTGAAAAACTGATAAACAAAGAGATTCTGAGAGATTTTCTTCTCAAAAGTTGATAGTACAAATGTTCTATCATTCCACAGAGGCTGATACCTGGAATATTCTTACTTTTTTTAGGCTGTGGGATTTTAATCAATATTCCAATATGCTAATGGGTCACCATCAAAGATTGTGTCAATGTCATCATCGCTATATCCCATTTCGTCTTGGGCATAAGAACCATTATATCTTTCGTAAGTCGGTTCTTCATAATCGTTGATATGTGATTGTGTTTTTTTTAGCTTAATTTTTGAGGGTACTTTAACAAGTTTTCCCTCTATGATTTTATACTCCTCAGTTGTATCCCCCTTTTTTGCATTTATAGTACCAAAAGCATTATCTATTTTATCATATTCAAAAGGAATTATTACATTGCCTTTTATGTCAACAAGCCCCCATTTTTCTTTTATTAAAACAGAAGCAAATCCATGATGGAAAGCTTCGCATTTATCGAACATGACAGGTGTAATACTACGGCCATTGCTATCCAAATATCCGCTTTTTTTATTTTGAAATACAATGGCTGTTTCTCCATAGATATGCACATCGTCGAAATCTTTAAAAATTTTACCGCTTTTTATGCAATAAAGTAAATTTTTGTTTTTTGATATAAAAAGGACAAAGTTTTTTATAGAAGAATTACTAGTAAACCATCCAGATTCCATACTAGACATTGTAAACGCATCGAACTCTATTGGGATTATAATTTCACCTTTTGTGTTTATTATTCCTGTTTTCCTTTCTTTAATAACGATAAAACAACATCTCCTTAATTTTATAGCCATATCATAATTGTTCGATGAAATTGTTCCCCAAAAGTATCCCTTTTTGTCTATTTTTGCCCAATGGCTATCTTGCCATACTATTGCTTTTCCTCTATCAAATGGCTCCGCATTTGTGAATTTGATTGGTGTAACAAAATTGAAGTCTTTATCTGCAAAGCCATATTTCCCATTTTTCATTATCATAATCATTCCTTCTTTTGTTTCACTAATATATTGATAATGATATGGTATTATTCTGATTTTTCCCGTTTTGTTGTTTTTTATTTCAACATTCCCATTGGTGTCAATGTAGCCGTAATAATATTTTGAATTAACTGTAATGCAAACTTTTGCTTTGCCGTTATTGAAGTCTTCTACGTTTTTATATCTATTATTGCTAATTGGGATTCCTTTTTTATTTATGAATGTCCATTTGCTTATGTTTTCTATACACTGCTCCCTATCTTCTGCGATAGCAAATCCTTCATGGAATTCATGAATCGCATACCACTTATAATCCGTAATTATATCCCCCTTTTTGTTAATTAACGCCCAAAATCTCCCTTTCCCTAAAATGTTTATAACAACTCTTGCAATATCTCCTTCAAAAGGAAAAGCTTCTTCGTATTGATAGGGAATAGCTATTCCTCCTTGCTGATAGATATAGCCATAAAGATCGCCTTTCTTTACACATCCTAAACCTTCTGCAAAAGGCTTTACATTATCATAGATACAAGGAAGTTCTTTTTGCTTCTTTAAATCCAAATACCCGTATTTATAATTATATTTTATAATGCAAAAACCTTCAGAAGCTTTGCCTATATCTTGATATTTACATTCAACTATTTGTTTTCCTTCTGTATCATATATACCACATAGGCCTTCAATTGTCATCCAAGAACGAGCGATATAACCATAAGGTGCAAAGTCTTGTAAAGAGTATTCGATAGGTAAAGCAATTGTCATATCATTGTTTAATAGACCCTCTTTCCCGTTTTTGGAAACAATTATGGATTTGCTATCATAAGTTTTAGTTACAAAATCGTATCCAGAAACATATAATTCTTTATTATCTATTTCAATAATAAAAACTCCATCTGTATTAATTACACCAGTCTTTCCGTTTAATATAACTTTTGCTCGGCCATTAGAAAAGGCACAAACATCATCAAATATTAGGGGAATTTTAATGTCGCCATTTTCATCAATGTATCCACACTTTATGTCTTTTGTGTGTTTTTTATTATGAGAAATGATTTTCCCGACACACATTAGGCCGTCATAAAATTTGTTTTCTTTTATATCACGGTTTTGGTATAAAAAATCTGCTATATCATCACAATGGGAGAAATAGCCTACATTGCGAAGTTTTTTATCCCAAGCTTTTTTTACACCTAATTCGAAATTTCCGATTATATCATAATCAATGGGAGTTTTCTTATTTGTTTCGGGTTCAAAAATAAAAAAGTTTGGTAATGTTCTCCATAAATTATAAGGGGTCTGTTTAACTATTTTCATACCGTTTTTCTTTGGGCTTTTTGATGTGACAGATAGTGTGCTAATATTCTCAACCTATGCCTGCATAGTCATTGCCATAAGCGTTTGATAATAGAAATCATTCATTCCAGTGGTTTTGATGCAACGAACTGTATAGAAGGTACGACGGATGGTTAATTCGAGGTCTATTACCGAATAGAGGGTTTAACCAAGAGAATGTGCAAAGATAGAGAGTTTTAAAGAAAGTTGCAAGAATACAAGAGTTTTTTTGTGAAAAAAGTATTGTGTGGGATTTTATATTTTTCAGTAGCACAGTACAATTGTTGCCGTGGGAAAGTTCTCTGACTTCAATGGCACAGTTCTCCCGTTGCGGTGGCAAAGTTCTGCTACTGCGGTAGCAATGCAGTCCCGCTGCAACGGGAGAACTGTGCCACGGTGGTGGCAATGTAGTGCTGTCGAATCAACATTGTGCTGTTGTTGTTTCAATACTGTGCTGTTGAAATCGGCATTTGGGATTTGTAAAATAGCGTAAATGAAATGAAGGTGAAATCAAGGTGAAGTTAAAGTGAAATAAAAGTGAAATCATTTTGTGTTATAAGTGGCTGATAAACAGGGTTGATAGGCAGAAAGTGAATATAAACCTCAAAAAAATCTTTAGGGGATAGAAAAAGGCCACATGGAGATGCGGCCTTAAATGGAGGGGAATGTATTGTAAAAGAGTTTGTTATTCAATAACCACACGGGTCCAGCCGTGGATGTCGGGCTCGGTGCCGTACTGGATGCCACGGAGCAGGTTGTAGAGTTTGGTGGAGATGGGGCCTGGTTTGCCGTCTTTGGCAATGACGTAGCTCTTTTTCAGGTCGAGGTCGTCAATCTTGCTGATAGGCGAAATGACGGCAGCGGTGCCACAGGCTCCGGCTTCCTCGAAGGTGTCGAGTTCTTCTTCTGGAATCTGGCGACGTTCCACCTTCATGCCAAGGTCTTCTGCCAGTTGCATCAGGCTCTTGTTGGTGATGCTGGGCAGGATGGAGGTTGATTTTGGTGTAACGTAGGTGTTGTTCTTGATGCCGAAGAAGTTGGCTGCACCACATTCGTCCATGTATTTCTTTTCTTTGGCATCGAGGTAGAACTCACAGGCATAGCCCAGGTCGTGTGCCATCTTGTTGGCACGGAGGCTGGCTGCATAGTTGCCGCCCACTTTGTAGATACCGGTGCCGAGTGGGGCAGAGCGGTCAAATTCGCGGATGATGACGTAGGGGTTGCAGCTAAAGCCGCCCTTGAAGTAAGGACCTACGGGTGTGACGAATATCATGAAGAGGTATTCGCTGGCGGGGTGTACGCCCACCTGTGCGCTGATGCCGATGAAGAGCGGACGGATGTAGAGGGTTGCGCCTGTTTCGTAGGGTGGAATGAAGCGTTCATTGAGGCGTACAACCTTGTCAACCATTTCGTTGAACTTCTCTGTGGGGAGTTCTGGCATGAGAATGCCACGGCAGGTGGATTGCAGACGGGCTGCATTCTCGTCGCTGCGGAATACGCGCACCTTGCCGTCGGGACAGCGGTAGGCTTTCAGTCCTTCGAAGGCTTCCTGTCCGTAGTGCAGACAGGTGGCAGCCATGTGCATGGGGATTGTTTCTTCGGAGCAAACTTCTATTTCGCCCCATTTGCCGTTACGATAGTAACAGCGAACATTGTAGTCGGTTTTGCGATAGCCAAAGCCGATACTTGACCAATCGAGGTTTTCCATATTGATGTCTTTTTTACGTTTTATGTTTTACGATTTAGTTGCAAAAGTACGCATTTTCTGTCACACGACAATCGTTTTTGTATAAAAAAAGCAATAAGTGTGGGATAAAAGCATAAATTTTAAAGAAAAAACCTTACCTTTGCGGCAGAAAAACGATAAAAAAATGACTGAAAGAAAAGTTCGGGTGCGTTTTGCGCCCAGTCCTACGGGACCTCTCCATATTGGTGGTGTGCGCACCGCCCTGTACAATTACCTTTTTGCCAAGCAGCACGGAGGTGATTTGATTTTTCGTATTGAGGACACAGATTCCACTCGGTTAGTGCCAGGCGCAGAGGAGTATATCATTGAGTCGTTCAAGTGGCTCGGCATACAGTTTGACGAAGGTGTCAGCTTTGGTGGCAATCATGGTCCTTACCATCAGAGTGAGCGCCGCGACATTTATCGCAAGTATGTCAAGGTGTTGCTCGATAGCGAGAAGGCTTACATAGCTTTTGATACACCCGAAGAATTGGACGCAAAACGTGCTGAGATTGAGAATTTTCAGTATGATGCCCAGACGCGTGGCATGATGCGCAATTCGTTGACGATGCCTCGGGAAGAAGTTGACGCACTCATTCAGAATGGTACACCCTACGTGGTTCGTTTCAAGATTGAACCAGGACGCGACGTGGTGGTGAACGACATCATCCGTGGCGAGGTGGTCATCAATAGCAGCATTCTGGACGACAAGGTGCTGTATAAGAGTGCTGACGACCTGCCTACGTACCATTTAGCAAACATTGTGGATGACCACTTGATGGAAGTGACCCATGTGATTCGTGGTGAGGAGTGGCTGCCCAGTTCTCCGCTGCATGTACTTTTGTATGAAGCCTTTGGATGGGCTGACACAATGCCACAGTTTGCTCACTTGCCTTTGTTGCTGAAACCGGTGGGCAATGGCAAGTTGTCGAAGCGTGACGGTGACAAGTTTGGCTTCCCCGTGTTCCCTTTGGAGTGGCATGACCCCAAGACGGGTACTGTGTCCAGCGGTTATCGCGAAAAGGGGTATCTGCCAGAAGCTGTCATCAATTTCCTGGCTCTCTTGGGATGGAATCCTGGCAATGACCAGGAACTGATGTCGTTAGACGATATGGTGAAGTTGTTCGATTTGAGCAAATGTTCGAAGAATGGTGCCAAGTTCGACTATGTGAAGGCAGCGTGGTTCAACCACCAGTACCTGATTCAGCGTCCCGACAGCGACTGGGTACCTGCCTTTGACAAAGTGCTTCGTGAGGCCGGCATCACGGCTACGGCTGAACAGGAAGAAGCCGTTGTCGGCATGATGAAGCTGAAGGTCATAGAATATGTGGACGGTCTGGGTAACAAGAAGAAGCGCAACATCAGTTTTCCCAGTGACCTTTGGCCGCTCACGAAATTCTTCTTTGTGGCTCCGACAGAGTTTGACAAGGAAGGCGACAAATTCATTCGCAAGAACTGGAAAGAAGAAACCGCGCAGGAGATGCAGCAGATGCTTGCCGTCATCGAAGGAATAGAGGACTTCAGCGTGGAGGGACAGAAGGCTGTGATTGACCCGTGGGCTGAGCAGACAGGCATCAAGCCGTGGAATGCTTGGCGTGTGGCACTGGTCGGAACAGGTCAAGGTCCTGATATGTACGAACTGAGTGCTTTCCTCGGAAAGGCTGAGGTGATGAAGCGAATGAAGTTTGCGATTGAAACCCTGGGATAAATGTATAGCATAGGCTTATATATATATACAATAGGTATCTTCCTTGCTTCCGTTTTCTCCAAGAAAGCACGCAAAATGGTTGAGGGTATTCCTGACACCTTTCGCATTCTGTATGGAGAGATTAAGCCTGAAGACAAGGTGGCATGGTTTCATGCAGCCTCGTTAGGCGAATTTGAGCAGGGACGGCCCCTGATGGAACGTTTGCGCAAGGAACATCCTGAATATAAAATCTTGCTGACTTTCTTTTCGCCTTCGGGCTACGAAGTGAGGAAGAATTATTCTGGAGCCGACGTGGTGTGCTATTTGCCTTTCGATACACCGAATTTTGTGCGTATGTTCCTGCGTTTAGCTCATCCTGAAATTGCTATATTTATTAAATATGAGTTCTGGACCAATTATCTGACTTCAGCCCACAAACGAGGCGTGAAGCTCTACAGCGTGTCCAGCATCTTCCGTCCCAGTCAGCACTTCTTCCGTTGGTGGGGGTCGATGAAACCTTTGCGGCAGTTTGACCATCTGTTTGTGCAAAATGAAGAGAGCAAACAATTGCTGAACGAACACGGCATCGACTGTGTCACTGTGGTGGGCGATACCCGTCTTGACCGTGTCATTGCCGTGAAGGAAGCGGCTTCTCCGCTACCCATTGTGGAAAAGTTCGTGGCTGGTGCTCCCTGTTTCGTGGCAGGTTCTTCTTGGGGCCCCGACGAGGAAATCTACATTCCTTACTTCGCACAGCATCGTGACTGGAAGCTCATCATTGCTCCCCATGTCATCAGTGCTGTTCACCTGAAGAGCATCGAAAAATTGCTGGCTGCCAATGGCATGAAGTCTGTGAATTATACAGATATAGAGGCTGGGGTAGTCAAGGTGACAGACGAAAACGTACTCATCGTCAACTGTTTCGGCAAACTTTCGTCCATTTACCGTTATGGTAAGATAGCCCTTGTGGGTGGCGGCTTCGGTGTTGGCATTCACAATGTTCCCGAAGCAGCGGTGTATGGCATTCCTGTTCTTTTCGGTCCCAAAAACAAGAAGTTCCAAGAAGCACAAGACTTGATTCGCTGTGGCGGTTCGTTTGAATACACTGATGCACAGTCTTTTGCTGCCATTGTTGACAAAATGCTTTCAGACGCTGCCGCCCTGGATACTGCTGGCAAGAAGGCTGGAGCCTACATCAACAGCAATGCTGGAGCAGCCGACAAATGTTTTGAATATATTTTTAAAAATAACAAAGTCTGAGCAAACGCTCAACGTTCTATAAACGAAAACAGAATGGCAACATTTACACAAATGGCAATGCCCATTTTCGAGAAAGTTATCAAGGACTACCATCTTACGGACGATGTAGATCAGCAAATCAACAATCCCTACGAGATGGGGACTATTGAATATTATCTTTACATCAAAGCATGGATTGACACGGTTCAGTGGCACTTGGAAGACCTTATCCGTGACCCGCAGATTGACCCTGTGGCAGCTTTGCAGCTGAAACGTCGCATTGACAAGAGCAACCAGGACCGTACCGACATGGTTGAGATGATAGATGCTTACTTCCTGACTATTTACCGTGAAGTCAAGCAGTTGACGGATGCTACCATCAATACGGAGAGTCCTGCCTGGGCCATTGACCGTCTGAGCATTTTGGCACTGAAACTCTATCACATGGAGGAGCAGGTAAATCGAACAGATGCCTCTGCGGAGCACATCGAGACTTGTCGGAAAAAACTTGCAGTACTGCTTGAACAGCAGAAAGACCTCGCTACAGCCATTGACCAGTTGCTGACCGACATCGAGGCTGGCCGTAAATACATGAAGGTCTATAAACAGATGAAAATGTACAACGACCCCAGCACAAACCCCGTGCTGTATGGAAAGAAATGAAACTGGGTTTTGACGCAAAGCGTCTTTATAACAACTTTACGGGCCTTGGTAATCATAGCCGTACAACGATTGACATCTTAACGGCAGAATATCCCGAAAACCAATACATTCTTTATACCCCCAAACTGAGGCTGAACCCTGTGACAAGCCCCTATCTCCAGAAAAAAGGCTGCCACACTGTTCAGCCTCATGGCATTTTACGTGGTGGACTGTGGCGAACTTGGGGCTTGCCCTCCGACTTGAAACGCGACGGCATCGAACTGTTCCACGGACTCAGCAACGAACTGCCCATCGGTATCCGGCGAACAGGCATTCCTTCTGTAGTTACCATTCACGATGTTGCTTTCCGCACCTTCCCAGATATGTATCACTGGGCAGACCGTCAAATCTACGACCAGAAATGGCGTTATGCCGTCCACCATGCTGACCGCATCATTGCCATCAGCGAATGTACCAAACGCGACATCTTGCATTTCTATGACGTTGATGAAAACAAGATAGATGTGGTGTATCAGCCAGTGAATGAGCGGTATTATAAAGAAACAGACATAGAGGCGCCCCCTCCTAATCCTGCAACAACCTCGCTCTTTCCCTCAAGAGAAGGCTGCGGTGAGGCATCCTTCATGCTCTACGTCGGTTCCGTCAATTCCCGCAAAAACCTGCTTGGCATTGTGAAAGCCATGCAGCTGTTGCCGTCCGACATCGATTTGCCGCTCTATATCGTAGGCAACGGACATGAATACAAACGAGAAGTGAAGAATTACATTGCCGCCCACGGCATGGAGTCACGTTTCCGTTGGCTGGGTGGACTCACCCATGCAGAATTGCATCAGCTTTACGCCCATGCCCAGTTGTTTGTCTATCCCTCTTTTTACGAAGGCTTCGGTTTGCCCGTTGTGGAGGCCATGCTCAGTGGTTGCCCTGTGGTCAGCAGCAATGTCAGCAGTCTGCCCGAAGCAGCTGGTCCTTATTCCCTCCTTGCCGACCCATCTTCCCCAGAAGACATCGCAGAAAAAATGCGCCAAGCCCTGACCGATACAGAACTTAGAGCACGCATGATTACTGGCAGTCGCCAGTATGCCATGCAGACTTTCCATCCTACAGTATTGGCCCAGCGGTTGATGGAAGTGTACAAATTGCTTAAAAACGGTTAAGATGAATGTTTTTTAGCCAAAACGCATCCGAGAGTCAATAATATTGTTTATCTTTGCAAGCAATAAAGCCAGCAGCTATATGATTTCCATCGCACATAGAATAGAACTGAAACCGAACAACAAGCAGAAGACCTACTTCCGCAAGGCTTTCGGCTGTGCGCGATTGGCGTATAACTGGGGGTTGGCTGAATGGGATAAGCAATACAAGGAAGGAGTGCGAGGTATAAAAGCCCGTAATCTTCGAAAAGAATTCAATGCCATCAAGAAAGAGCAGTTCCCATTTGTGAAAGAGGTTACCAAGTGGGCTACAGATGGAGCTTTTGAAGACTTACAGGATGCTTATGACAGATTTTTCAAGCATCTGGCAGACCATCCTACTTTTCATAAAAAGCGTGACGGTGGAGGTAGCTTCTATATGGGCGGATGTGACACCGTTCTTTCTGAAACAAACCGCAATTTGAAACATCTTAAAGGTATCGAGCATAATAAAGATGGCAAACATCAGTATCTTGGCATTCCTCATTTGGGTTTCGTCAAGATGGCAGAGCATCTACGCTTTAACGGTCACCTTAATAGTGTTCGCATCTCACAGAATGGAGATAGATTCTTCGCCTCGTTCTCTATGAAGATAACGGAAGAAGAATATGTTCGTACCCATCCCCAAGCTCTTATTGACAAACAGGAGCGTAAGGTCGGGATAGACATGGGCGTCCATAATGCCATCATACTCAGCGACGGAATCAAGATTGATGACCCAAAGCCGCTGAAGCAAAATCTAAGAAAACAAAAAAGACTGAGCAGACAGCTTTCCAAGCGCCAACATGCGAGAACCAAGCAAGAGCGTTTAGAAGGCGTCAAGAAGTCAAACAACTATAAGAAACTCTCACGTCGTCTCGGAAACTTAGACAGACACATTGCTAACATCCGTCGTGACTTCACGCAGAAACTGACAACCGTCATCACGACGCACTATGCAGAGATTGCCATTGAAGACCTGAACGTGAAGGGTATGCAGAAAAACCATCGTCTGGCACGTTCTGTCAGCGACGTTGCGATGGGTGAAATGCGACGGCAGATAGAATACAAGGCCGCTTTCAATGGTGTGTCTGTCACCAAAGCCGACCGATTCTATCCCAGCAGTAAAACTTGTAGCTGTTGTGGTGCCATCAAGTCAGACCTCACATTGAAAGAACGGACATACATTTGTCCTGCGTGTGGGGCTGTCATCGACCGAGACTACAATGCTTCCCTCAATCTGCTTGGTCTCATAACAAAAACAATAGGGATGGATGGTCCCGAATCTACGCCTGCGGACTTGGCGGCTCTGCTCTCCCGTTTCACTGTGAATGGGATTGCAACCAGCAAGGTTGAAACAGGAAAACAACAGAAATCGTATGTATAGGGTGTACCTACATTGATTTTGTAAGGTTGTTACATCCGACTGATGTCGAGGATTTCAAACTCGCCCGGTGTACCTACATTGATTTTGTAAGGTTGTTACATCCGCTGGAAGCTGCCGAAGCCGCCCGCGCCGGTGTACCTACATTGATTTTGTAAGGTTGTTACATCCGTGAACGTGGAACCAGGCAGGGTTGACCGGTGTACCTACATTGATTTTGTAAGGTTGTTACATCCACAGGTACTCGATGTTTTTCTCAAGAGAGGGTGTACCTACATTAATTTTGTAAGGTTGTTACATCCGCTCCTCGGGAGTCATGTAGTCGAGGTGAGGTGTACCTACATTGATTTTGTAAGGTTGTTACATCTGGAGCGCAAAACGAAACTAAAGGTAGTGGGTGTACCTACATTGATTTTGTAAGGTTGTTACATCCGCTCCTCGGGAGTCATGTAGTCGAGGTGAGGTGTACCTACATTGATTTTGTAAGGTTGTTACATCGTTGTTTCTGAAATTCTCTGCAAAGGTAAGGGTGTACCTACATTGATTTTGTAAGGTTGTTACATCAGAGGTTCCGCGACTTACGCTGCAACTGGGTGTACCTACCTTGATTTTGTAAGGTTGTTACTAATAATTACAAATGGTAAAAAGTTCGAAACACATAGATTGGCAAAAGTATAGCGAACGTTTTGCTCTGAGCATCCTAACAGATGAACTAAAGATTCCTAATGAAAGTATTATGGAATCTGAAAGTCCCGACTTCCTTTTCAATTATGAGGGAAAACAGATTGGAGCGGAGGTTGTGGAATACCATAGGAATCCTAAAGAAACAGAAGCACGCAAAGCATATCAAAAGTCGATTGATAATTACAAAGGGAAAAAGGGAAAACTTACGAGCGTGATAGTCTTTGACGAAAATGTCACAATCTTCAATAGGAAACAGAGTGAGAAACAATTGTCTGTGGAAATAGATAGTCTTTTAAAAGATGAATCTTATGATGCGCAACTCGTGCAATCCGCAGACGAGTGGGATTTTGATGCTGATAGTGAATTGCCTGTAAGTGTTTGTAGCATTGGAGTATGCCATGATGTAAATCTAGATATCCTGGAACAGACAATCAGAAAAAAAGAGAAGAAACTGATTGCATATAAAGAAAAGCATAAAGACATAGACGAATTTTGGCTAATTGTTTATGTGAATTTCTACGAATATGATTATTTCAAGAGAATGGAACCCTCAATGATTAGCACATCCTATAACAGAATCTATCTAACTCATATAGCAGATAGGGTGTTAAGAATTAAGTAGTTTCAAAATAGAAAGAAAATAATAATGGATTACGGAATAGTTTATCTTTTAACCAATCCTGTAATGCCAGGGCTTGTGAAGATTCATGACTATACAGAAAAGACACTAAACGCTCAACTACAAACTTTCACTCCACATGCTCCACCCGCTGCAACAGGGTGGGGTGAGAATATTGCGTGAACACCACAACAGGGTGAGGAGTCAAATTCGACAAACTCTTAGCCGACATCTTTCTGAGTGCACTACCCAAAGCCATTCCCATTCCATGCTCACGGGCAAACTCGTCCGCTTGCCATTCGTTTCGGCGAGAAACAATATTCTCCAGCATCGACGTAAGAACTTGAATCGGCGTAAATAGCAGCATGAATACCGTCATGTTGATGTGAAACGAAGGCTCGCTGCATCCCGCTGCCGCTGCAATCTCCTGGCTGTCAATGACAATGCTGAAAAGATAAAACATTGCCAAATTCAGCAGCAAAGCCCAGGCAATGCTTTTCAAGATGTGGCGATGTTTGTAATGACCAATCTCGTGCGCCAACACAGCCACAATCTCCTCCGTGCTGAGTTGTTCCATCAGTGTGTCATACAACACAACGCGCTTTTTTGCACCAAAACCCGTGAAATACGCATTCGCCTTTGAACTCCGTTTTGAACCGTCGATGACGTAGATGTTTTCCAACTTGAAATCCACACGCTTCGCAAACGATTCAATGGCACTTCGCAGTTCTCCCGCAGCCAACGGTGTCTGCTTGTTGAATAGCGGAACTATCACATCGCTGTAGAAAAACTGCAACACCAGCATAATTACAGACAACACACCCCAAGCCACCAGCCAGAAATATTCAGGTATCAGTCCGTAAATCCACACCACCACACTAATCAGTGCAGCATACAGCACCAGCGACAAAGCGACCCCTTTCAGCATATCGGTGACAAACAGCCGCGGCGTGGTGCGGTTGAAACCAAACTTTTCCTCAATGTGGAAAGTGCTGTAGATGGAAAAGGGAAGACCCACCACCCAATCGACGATGTAAAACAAACCGAAGAAAACCAGTGCCATCACGATGGGATAGTCACTCACCTGCCGAGCCACTCCGTCAAACCAGGCAAATCCGCCCCAGGCAAACAGCCCCAACAATAGAGCCGTATCTACACAAGTGGAAAACAGCCCCAGTCGTGAATTCTCCCTGGAATACGCCTGCTGCTTTCTGTACGCATCGCGGTCATACACCTGTTCCAATCGCTTCGGAATGGGACGGTGACTTGCCCTTCGGTTCAGAGCATTCAGCACCACACTGTACAGAAACTCTGCTACAACAATAGCTATGATAACCCAGTATAATACCATCAATTCATGTACAAATTACTATGTACCACATACAAATTTGCCTGCAAAGATAAGAAATATTTACCATTTGCCATTTACCATTTACTATTTTTTCGTAACTTTGCACCCCAAATCGTAAACAGTACATGGTAAATAGTAAATAAACCGATGAACTCAACAGCAATACTTCTGCTTCACTGCCCCGACCGACTGGGCATCATCACAGAAATCACAAAATTCATCACCGACAATAACGGAAACATCGTCTATCTCGACCAATACGTCGATGAAGTCGATCACATGTTCTTCATGCGTGTGGAGTGGGACCTGAAAGAATTCCTCATTCCCTCCGAAAAACTCGAAGAATACATCGACACCCTTTACAGCAAACGCTACGACATGAAGTTTCGCCTCTACTTTGGCAACGTCAAGCCACGTATGGCCATCTTTGTCAGCAAAATGTCCCACTGCCTCTACGACCTGCTGGCACGCTACAAGGCTGGCGAACTTAACGTGGAAATCCCCTGCATCGTCAGCAACCACGAAGACCTCCGCTACGTGGCCGACCAGTTCGACATTCCCTACTACGTGTGGAGCATCAAGAAAGACTGGTCTAACAAACAGGAAGTGGAACAGGCTGAAATGCAAACCCTTCGTGACCTCAAGGTGAATTTTATCGTCCTGGCACGCTATATGCAAATCATCAGCGATGAAATGATAGCAGCCTATCCCAGCCGCATCATCAACATCCACCACTCCTTCCTTCCCGCCTTTATCGGAGCAAAACCCTATCATCAGGCATACGAGCGCGGCGTGAAAATCATCGGAGCTACCAGCCACTACGTCACTGCCGAACTCGACGCGGGACCCATCATCGAGCAAGACGTCGTGCGCATCACTCACAAAGACACTCCCGACAGCCTCGTCCTCAAAGGCAAAGACCTGGAGAAGATAGTTCTCAGCCGAGCTGTAAAGAAACATGTGGAACGCAAAGTCCTGACATACAAGAATAAGACAATAATATTTAGTTAAATGCAAGACATCCGAAACATCGCAATCATTGCACACGTTGACCATGGGAAGACCACGCTGGTTGACAAGATGCTGCTTGCCGGCAACCTCTTTCGCAGTGGCCAGCAGACAGGAGACCTGATACTCGACAACAACGAACTGGAACGTGAGCGCGGCATCACCATCCTCTCCAAAAACGTATCCATCAATTACAAAGGTACCAAGATAAACGTCATTGACACCCCAGGACACAGCGACTTCGGCGGCGAAGTGGAGCGTGTGCTCAACATGGCCGACGGCTGCATCCTTCTGGTCGATGCCTTCGAAGGCCCCATGCCGCAGACACGATTCGTGCTGCAGAAGGCACTCGAAATCGGACTGAAGCCCGTAGTGGTCGTCAACAAAGTTGATAAACCCAATTGCCGCCCCGAAGAAGTCTATGAAATGGTGTTCGACCTCATGTTCTCCCTCGGAGCCACCGAAGACCAGCTCGACTTCCCCGTAGTCTATGGATCAGCCAAGCAAGGCTGGATGGCACCAGACTGGAAGACACCCACTGCCGACATCACTTATCTGCTCGATGTCATCCTCAACACCATTCCTGCCCCAGAACAACTCGAAGGCTCACCCCAGATGCTCATTACCTCCCTCGACTACTCCACCTATACAGGCCGCATTGCCGTGGGCAGAGTGCATCGTGGAACCCTGCGTGCTGGTCAGAACATCACCATAGCCCACCGCGACGGATCAACCGAGAAAACCAAAATCAAGGAAATTCACACCTTCGAGGGCATGGGACATAAAAGCACCGATGCTGTCTCCTCGGGCGACATCTGCGCCATCATCGGCCTGTCGAACTTCGAGATTGGCGATACCATCTGCGACTACGAAACTCCCGAAGCCCTGCCCACCATCAGCATCGACGAACCCACCATGTCGATGCTCTTTACCATCAACAATTCACCTTTCTTCGGCAAGGAAGGGAAATTCTGTACCAGTCGCCACATCGGAGACCGCTTGGCTAAGGAATTGGAACGGAACCTGGCCCTGCGTGTTGAAGCAAAAGAAGGCACCACCGACCAGTGGATTGTCTCAGGCCGTGGTGTGCTCCACCTCTCTGTGCTCATTGAAACCATGCGTCGCGAAGGCTACGAACTGCAAGTGGGACAGCCACAGGTCATCTTCCGCGAAATAGGTGGACAACGCTGCGAACCCGTCGAGGAACTCACCATCAACGTGCCCGAGGAGTTCAGTAGCAAGATGATAGACATGGTGACTCGCCGCAAGGGAGACCTCCTCAGCATGGATACACAGGGCGAGCGCACCAACCTGGAATTTGAAATACCCTCACGCGGTATCATCGGACTGCGTACCAACGTGCTCACGGCCAGTCAGGGCGAAGCCATCATGGCACACCGCTTCAAGAACTACCAGCCCTTCAAGGGAGAAATGACCCGCCGCACCAACGGTTCCATGATCGCCCTCGAAGCTGGGACAGCCTTTGCCTACGCCATTGACCACCTGCAAGACCGAGGCAAATTCTTCATCTCCCCCCAGGACCAAGTTTATGCAGGCCAAGTCGTCGGTGAACACGTCCATGAAAACGACCTCGTCATCAACGTCACCAAAGCCAAGCAACTCACCAACGTCCGTGCTTCAGGCACCGATGAGAAAGCCCACATCATCCCCCCCGTGCAGCTTTCCCTCGAAGAAGCCCTGGAGTACATCAAGGCTGACGAATACGTAGAAGTCACCCCCAAATCCATGCGCATCCGCAAGATTATCCTTGACCATCTGGAGCGCAAACGTGCCAACAAGACGGAAGAGTAATGCCAATCCGGACAATCCGGACAATCCGGAATATCCGGAATCTCCGTATCAACCTACGTGTTTGTTGCGTATTGTAAACAAAATGTAACAAGAGGAAAAGCCAGAGCGGCGTAAAAGCTGTTACTTTGCCCTAAATTTTAAATTAATAAATAACAAAAAAGAATGGCAACAGAAAATTTGAATCAAGGAGCCAATGGCTTCTACAAACTCAGCTGGCTTCAGCGCATTGGTTACGGTTCGGGCGATTTGGCTCAGAACCTGATATTCCAGACGGTGGCATGTTTCTTAATGCTCTACCTGACTACTGTATTGAAAATAAATCCTGCATTTGTCAGTGGATTGATTCTTGCAGTTCGACTTCTTGATTGTTTTTGGAGTCCTGTTGTGGGGCGTTTTATTGACAACCGCAATCCCAAGCTTGGTAAATATCGTGCTTACCTTCTTTACGGTGGTATCCCTCTTACAACAGCCGCTTGCCTCTTGATGCTTCCTCAGGCTGCTTCGTGGGGTATGCCCATGAAGATTATTTATGCCACAGTCAGCTATACCGTGCTGAGTATGATTTATTCTGTGGTGAATATACCTTATGGCTCTATCATGGCGAGTATGACTCGTGATAACGACGAGGTATTGAAACTGACATCGACACGAATGGTATGCGCAAACATTGGTCAGATTGTTGTTCAGGCCGGTTTCCCTATTGGATTGGCCATTGTTGCTCATGAAATGATTGACTGGAATCAGGCAACATTCATGGCGATTGGTACGATTCCCGCCTTCGTTATCTTGCCATCTCTGCCATTGTTAAAGTCATGGTTCGGTAAGAAAGGGCTTTATTATCTGCTTCTCACCATTGGTTTCATTGGCTTTGCCATCTTGTTCACGATTGGCAAGTTCTTTGATGTGGAAAGCTGTAATACTATTGTTCAGATTGCCAAAGTGATGACTGGCGTCGGGCTTCTTGTGGGGTCTTTGATGTGGGCACTTGTTCCAGAGGTTATCACAGAAGCTGAATATCGCACAGGAAACAGACCTGCTGCTACGGTGAATGCACTGGCAGGTGTTGCATTCAAGGCTGGTTTCTCCATCGCAGGTTGGATTACGCCCTTGGTAATGGGTATGATTGGCTTTGACTTGACAAGCGAAGACTCTGCTTTGTCAACAAATCCTACCGCTTGGTTCACCGTGACTTGTGTGTTTGCTCTTGTCGGTTTCGTTCTGTTGCTTCTTTGTTTCATGGGTTGTAAGGAAAGAATCGCCACCACACCAGAGAAACCTGTTACATACAGTGAAATGTTTGCAGAGTTCAAGGCTAACAAATGCCTCCAGTTGGTGCTCTGCATTTTCGTTGTGGTGTTCTTGGCATCATTCATCAGCGCACCTGTAAATGCTTATTATACCAAATTGGCGAACTATTCTGACATTGCACAAAATGCCATTCTGTGGTTCACTTGTATCATTCCAGCTGTTCTCCTTATCCTTGTAGGATTCCTGATTTACAAATATCCTCTTACCGACGAGAAACTTGACGAAATCAACCGTGAAATTGAAGCACGTGTAAAGAAATAACTCATCAATTTACTAACCCCATAAAACACATAGAAACTATGGAAGGAAAGAAATATCTTTATCCTGCCGACTACATGGCTGACCCCGCAGCCCATGTGTTCAACGGCAAATTGTTCATCTATCCCTCCCATGATTGGGATGCCGGAGAATGTGAAGACGACGATGGCGGACATTTCCAGATGAAAGACTATCATGCCCTGTCGTTTGACGATTTGGAACAAGGTGTAGCTACCGACCACGGAGTCATCTTCGGTGTCGAACAAGTGCCCTGGGCCGAGAAGCAGCTGTGGGACAGCGATGTAGTGGAGAACGACGGCAAATATTACTACGTATTCTCTGCCAAAGGCTACGACGGTGTGTTCCGCCTCGGTGTGGCTGTGGCTGACAAACCAGAGGGACCATTTATCCCCAGAGAATTCCCCATTCGTGGTTCATTCTCCATCGATCCCTGCGTGTTCAAGGACGACGATGGCAGCATCTACACCTACTTCGGCGGACTCTGGGGTGGGCAGTTGCAATGGTGGCAGCCGCTTTTCCATGGCTTTGAGACGATTCCAGGGAAATATGGCGACCAGAACGGACTGATAGACTTAGGTCCTGCCCCCGACCGTAAGACACAGCTTTTTGCCCGTCCCGATGCTCCTGCTCTGCCCAGCTGGGTAGTGAAGATGGGCAGCGACATGGAGTTTACCGAAGCACCCCGCTGTGTGCTCATTCTCGACAAGGAAGGCAAACCTCTGAAGGCAAGCGACCCACACCGATTCTTTGAAGCATCGTGGATGCACAAATACAACGGCAAATATTACTTCTCCTACAGCACTGGCGATTCCCACCTGCTTTGCTATGCCACCAGCGACAACCCCTACGGACCCTTCACCTATCAGGGAGTCATCATGACACCTGTTGTGGGATGGACCACACACCACGCCATTGTCGAGTTCAAGGGCAAGTGGTATTTGCTGCATCACGACTGTGTGCCTTCCGACGGAAAGACATGGCTGCGCTCGCTGAAAGCCTGTGAACTGCACTACAACCCCGACGGCACAATTCAGACCATTGAAGGGCTGGACAATAAAGAATGACCACAGATTACACAGATTATTCAGATTACACAGTTTGGAAAACCCAAGGGAAAATACGTGTAATCTGTGTAATCTGTGAAAAGAAAAATCTGTGGTGAAACCCATTCCATTTTCAATCCCCAACATTCCATTTCAGCATTAAACCATAAAGATGTAACATGGGCAAAGGTTCGTGTTACATCTTTTTTGTGTCTATGTTATTAATAAATAATAATTTTGCGGCATATTTTTACAAACAACTAACAACGAACTATTCTTACAGATGAAACAAAAGCCTAAAATGATGTTCCGACTGATGGCGGGTGCCGCCGTGGTGTCTGGCTTGATGGTTTCCTGTTCCGACGGTTACCAACTGGCGAAAGAGGATCCTGAATGGCTGGGGTCGAGCATTTACGACTATCTCAGTTCGGAGGGCAACTTTACCCAGACCATACGTCTGATTGACGAGTTGGGGTATAGCGAAGTGCTTGCCAAGACGGGTAGCAAGACGCTGTTTGTTGCCAACGACGAAGCGTTTGCCCGCTTCTATCAGAACAACACATGGGGTGTGGGGCGGTATGAAGATCTGACCGATGCCCAAAAGAAACTGTTGCTTTATGGCAGCATGATCAACAATGCCTGCCAGGTGGCATACCTCTCCAGCTCGGAGGGCCCTGTCGAGGGTGACTGTATGCGTCGTCTGACGGCTTCCTCCGAGTACGACACCATTCCGCTGCTGTCCCCTACCGAAATGCCTGCTGGACCCTACTGGCAATACTATCGTGACAACAACAAGCCGATTGCCTGTGCCAACGACTTTACGGCGCCGCCGATGGTGCATTTCATTGAGCAGTTTTTGCAGAACAAGTTAATCACCAACGAGGACTGCAATTTCCTTAACAACTATAAGGATGAACGTCAGCCTGGCGATGCTCATGTGAACGGAGTGAAAATGCTGCATCAGAACATCAAATGCTCCAACGGATTTGTACACGAGATGGCAGAGGTGACAGTTCCTCAGCCCAACATGGCGCAGTACATCACACAGACGGCAGACTTGAGCGGTTTTGCCAAACTGATGAACCGTTTCTGTGCGCCGTACTATGCTGGCAAGGCTGCTACCGACGAGTACAACCGTCTGAACCCCTCGGCTCCCGTCGATTCGCTGTTCGAGAAGCGTTACTTCTCCAGGCGCAGTCATGGCGGCAGACCTTTGGACGTGACTCCTGCCGAAGGTCCTGTGAACGGTATGCTGAAGTTCGACCCAGGATGGAACCAATTCTTTTCGGAAACCACCGCGAGCACAGCCGTCAACGTAGCTGTACAGGAAAACATGGGAGTGATGCTGGTTCCGACGAATGAAGCACTCGACCGTTACTGGAACGAAGGTGCAGGCAAACCGCTGAAGTTGCGCTATGGTTCCTGGGAGAATGTGCCCGACCATGTCATTTCCAAGATGCTCAACGTCAACATGCTCAACAGCTTCGTGATGGGTGTTCCCAGCAAATTCGACCAGGTGCTGAACGATGCCAACGACGAACTGGGCATCAAGCCGAAGGATGTAGATTATGTGCAGATGTGCTGCAACGGTGCGGTGTATGTCACGAACAAAGTGTTCAACCCCGTGGCATACATCTCAGTGTCCTTCCCTGCATTGATCAACGAGACCATGAACGTCCTGAACTGGGGCATCGAGCAGCTGGGCTTCGACGTATATCTCAATTCGCAGAACTCCTACTACAGCCTGTTCATTCCTCGCAACGACGCCTTGCTCTACTACGTTGACCCCTGTTCCTATGGCAAGGTCACCACACAACTCTTCCGTTTCCACTACAAGTCCGATGCCGCCACCGAGCGGGAAAAAGTGCGTGCTGCCATTTGGGAGTACAACACCGAAACGGGCGAAATCGGCGACTCCATCGGCGAGGCATCCTACGACCAGATTACCGACCGTCTGGAGGACATCCTCGACACCCACATCATTGTGGGGAACGTGGAGGATGGCAACACCTACTACACCTCGAAGGGTGGCAGCGTCATCAAGGTAGAAAACGCACAGAGCGGCGCCGACGGCATGACGGTGCAGGGTGGCTACCAGCTGGAGAACGGCAAGAAACTGCGCATCACGGCAGTACACGACTTCTCCGAAACGGGCAACGGCAAGACCTACATCCTCGACACACTGAGGCAAGCCGACCCCCTGCTACCCGAACCCATCATGACCGCTCGCAAGTCCGTGTTCGACATTCTGGAGGAACACGACGAATTCAGTGCCTTCCGCCAGTTGCTGCAGAGTTCACCCTATCTGGAGACAAAACACGTCATCGGTTCCGACGAGCACGGATGCCCCTCCACCAACATTTCCCTCTTCAACACCTTCCGCTACACCGTCTATGTCCCCACCAACAAAGCCATTGCCGACCTCCAGGCTGCAGGCCAATTGCCAACCTGGGAAATGGTGGAGAACGAGACCGACGAAGAGAAGAAAGACAGCTTGCAGCAGGAGATAGAGAACTTCCTGAAATACCACATACAGGACAACGCTTTTTACATTGGCGAGCGTCCCCATTCAGGCGAATATGAAACCTCTGCCTATCGGGTAGAAGATGGCAACCTGCAGTATTACAAACTGAAAGTAACCCACAGCGCTACCCACCTGCAGGTGACCGATGCAAAGGGCAACACCCGCCAAGTCGTGACGGCAGGCGGT
This sequence comes from uncultured Bacteroidales bacterium, assembly GCA_902802265.1. Classification (GTDB taxonomy): domain Bacteria; phylum Bacteroidota; class Bacteroidia; order Bacteroidales; family Bacteroidaceae; genus Minthosoma. The sequence continues at coordinate 113,709 of CADCLN010000002.1, forward strand.
CTCTACAACCTCATGGCACGTGAATACCAATACGACTCACCCGATGCCACCACAGCCAGAAACATCTACACCTCCTCCCATGCCGTGGTTCATCAGATTGACGGTGTGTTACAGTATAAATAAAACAATGTGATGGTTATGAAATCAAAATCTATTCTGTATATTATCCTCCTTACCCTTGCGCCGCTGAGGCTGATAGCCCAGACCGCAGGGACCATGATTCACGGCACGGTGTCCGACGACCTGGAACCCCTCATGGCTTGCAACGTCGTCGAAATCGACAAGGCAAACCGCATTGTGGCACATGCCGTGACCGACATCAACGGCAACTTCTCCTTCAAAATCGTTGACCCCAAAAACCGCCTGAAGTTCTCCTACATCGGTTGCGAAACGAAGATTATCCCGATTAAAGGCACCTCCTACAAAATCGTGTTGAAAAGCAACACCCAGCTGCAGGAAGTAGTCGTCAAGTCGAAGAAAGTGATACCTGCCAGCGGCTTGGCCATTCCCGAAAGAGAACTCTCCATTGCCCACCAGACCATCGATGCCAAAGAATTTGAGGGCTTGGCAGTCACCAGCATCGACGAAGCCCTGCAAGGCCGCATTGCCGGACTCGACATCGTCAGCAACAGCGGCAACCTGGGTTCCGGCACCAGTATGCGCCTGCGTGGCGTGAGCTCCATCAACAACAGCACCGAACCGCTGATCGTCGTTGATGGCAACATCTTCGAGAGCGACTACAACAGCAATTTCGACTTTGCCAACGCTACCGAAGACCAGTTTGCCGAACTGCTGAACGTGAACCCCGACGACATCGCCACCATCACCGTGCTGAAAGATGCTGCCGGCACAGCCATTTACGGTTCGCAGGGAGCCAACGGTGTCATCGAAATCAAGACGAAGCGTGGTGCACGTGGCAAGACCAGGGTGCAGTATTCCTATCGTCTGACGGGCACGTTCCAACCCAAAGGTATCCGACTGCTCGACGGCGACCAATATACCATGCTCATGAAGGAAGCCTACTACAACCCCATCCTCAGCGATGCAGCCTCCGACATCCGCGAATTCAACTACGACAAGTCCTGGAACGAGTACGAGATGTACAACAACAACACCGACTGGCGCGACGCCATCAGGAAGACGGGTTGGCTGCAGAAGCACAACGTGAGCATCTCGGGAGGTGGCGAGAAGGCAAACTTCCGCATTTCGGGTGGCTACGACCACCAGACGGGTACCGTCATCGAGCAGCGACTCGACCGTTTCACCACCCGTGTGGCCCTGGACTACTTTGTCAGCGACCGCATCAAGATTGTCACGAACTTCAACATGACCTATACCAACAACAAGAAGAACTACAGCGAGCTGCTCAGCATAGCCTATCAGAAGATGCCCAACCTCTCTGTCTATGAACAGGACGCTTACGGCAACGACCTGCCCGACTACTACCACATGCTCAGCACCTGTTCGGACGAGTTGAAGGAAGATCAGTATAAATACGTGAACCCTGTGGCTTTAGCGCGACAGGCCAAGAACGAGGAATCGACCTATCAGATTCAACCAGAGTTCCAGCTGCACTACAACCTGCTGGGCATCGAGGCCGACCAGCATCAGCTGAAGTACGAAGGCAAGATACTGTTCAACATATTCAATAAATACAACGACACATTCTACCCCTCCAGCCTGGTCACGTCTGGCTGGTCTGCCACCGACAACAACAAATCGTCGGCCACCGCCCACAAGAGCATGGCAGTCACAACCACCCACCGTCTGACGTTCACGCCGCACTTCAACAACGAAGACCACAGCTTTATGGCGATGGCTCAGTTCCAGCTGACCGACGGATCCTCCAAATCGACGGCAAGCAACATCTACGGCCTGCCTTCAGGCACCATCACCTCGACTACGGCCGACGGCATCGTCAGCAGCCTGACGACGGGAGCCAGTCAGTGGCGTTCCGTCTATCTCACCTTCTCTGCCCACTACGCCTACAAGGGTCGCTACGTGGCCGACGCCTCCCTTCGCCGCGACGGCAGCACAAAGTTTGGCGACAACAGCCGCTGGGGAAACTTCCCCGCCCTCTCGTTCCGCTGGAATGTCAGCGACGAGCCCTGGATGCAACGTCTCGGCTGGCTGTCCATGCTCTCCCTTCGTCCTGGATGGGGCAAGGTGGGCAATCAGCCGAATGGTGAATACCTGTACTTCTCGAAATACACGGCGGGCGATGCGTACAACAGAAACACGTCGATGTACCCCAGCAACATCCGTCTTAGCTCCCTGAAATGGGAAGAGAAAGAGACGTGGAACGTAGGTTTCGACTTGGGACTATTCGACAACAAACTTACGGCAGACTTCAACATCTACACACAGCTGACCAGCGACCTGCTCATGATGAACCGCAAAATACCCTCCTCTTCGGGCTTCCCCACACTGGCCTACCAGAACGTAGGATCCATGCGCAACAACGGTTGGGAATTCAACATCAACGGCAATCAGATCGTGAAGAAAGGTAAATTCTCGTGGGGATTCAATGTGTCGTTTGCCAACAACCGAAACGAAATTACCGAGATGGACGAGACGGTATTGGCATCGCTCAACAGCGAGTTTAACAGGAACAACGGTTCTTACCTCACTCGTGTTCAGCTGAACAATGCCTTTGGCAGTATGTATGGTTTCCGTTACATGGGAGTTTATCAATACTCCAAATATTCCGACACAGAGGTTGCTGGTGTGAGTGGACCCAATGCCCCTGTAGCCCGTGATGGGGGCGGCGTCGTCATTGTTGATAAAAACGGGTTCACCGTGCCGATGGTGTTCTGCTACGACAGCGATAATCAGACCTACATCTACGAATTCAGGGGCGGCGATGCCATCTATGAAGATGTGAACAATGATGGCCAGATCAATGAACTCGACATCGTCTATCTGGGCAGTTCCCTGCCAAAGATTACAGGCGGTTGGGGCATGAAGTTCCAGTATGGCCGTTGGCAGCTCAACTGTCAGTTCAACTTCCGCATCGGCAACAAAATCATCAATGCAGCCCGCATGAATGCAGAAAGCATGTACACCAACAACAACCAGAGTGCAGCCGTCAACTGGCGTTGGCGTTGCGAAGGCGACAATGCCGAATTGCCGCGTGCCCTGCATAAGAGTGGCTACAACTGGCTGGGAAGCGACCGTTTCATGGAGGATGGTTCCTTCATGCGACTGAATTATGCGCAGCTTAGCTATTCGTTTGAACCGAGACTGCTGAAACAAATCGGTCTTAGTTCGCTGAGCCTCTATCTTTCTGGAAACAACCTCTTCTGTTTGACGAAGTATAGCGGAGCAGACCCCGAAGTGGGCTATGGTGGCTATGGCGTAGTGACGGACAATGCGCGCACACCGAATGCGAGAAGTTTTACTTTTGGTGTAACCGTTCAATTCTAAAAATGCCTGACCTATGAAAAGACTTAAATATATTTTGTTTGCGTCTGCTGCAGCAATTCTTTCGGGTTGCAGCGACTTCCTCCGTATCGAGCCGTTGAATGATATTGTGCTGGAAAACTATTGGACCGAGAAGGCCGATGTCATCAGTGTGCTCAATTCGTGTTATGCTCAGCTGGAAAGTGCCGATTGCATTCAGCGCATGGCCATCTGGGGTGAAGCCCGTTCCGACAATATGCAGGGCGGGTCGGGCACACAGAACGACCTGAATCAGATTTTCAAGGAGAATATCCTGGAAACGAACCGCTTTGTGAACTGGGCAAGTTTCTATCAGTGCATCAACCGCTGCAACACGGTGATTTACTATGCTCCGTCGGTGAATGCCAAAGACCCGAACTTCACGGATGCCGAGTTGCGTGCCACCGTGGCAGAAGCAACCACCCTGCGAGCCCTGTGCTACTTCTATCTTATTCGCACCTTCTCGGCTGTTCCCTACATTACAGAACCATCGTTGGACGACAGTCAGGACTATCAGTTGGCAGCAACACCCTTCGACCAGATTCTCGACCAGCTGATTAGCGATGTGGAGCGTGTGAAGGACGATGCCGTCAGAAGCTATGGTGAACAGACCGAAGAAAACACCTGCCGCATCACCCGTTATGCCTGCTATGCCTTGCTGGCAGATCTCTACCTGTGGAAGGGCAAGTATCAGGAATGTATCGATTACTGCGACAAGGTGATTGACTACAAGATACAGCAATACGAGGAAGAACGGGAGAAGAATCCTACGGGATACACCGTGGAACTTTACGGCAGGTATCCGCTTATCTCTGAAATGACTTCCGGAAGCACGATGGCAGGCAATACTTACACGGAGATTTTTGGTGCAGGCAATTCTTTTGAAAGCATCTTTGAACTGATTTTTGTCAACAATCAGTCTGTGGCGAACAGCTTTGTGGGTTCCTACTATGGTTCCAGCGCCAACCGAACAGGTCAGATAGGTGTTCCTCCCTATATTTACGAGAACACGTGGGCGGGTACCAACGATTACTTCAAGAAGACGGACTGCCGATTCCTTGAAAACATCACCGAGCAAAACAACAAGGGCTATGTGCAGAAATACGTCTGTGAGCGTGTTCAGTTCCGCACAAGCACCACGACGGGTGGCGTTCCGACCGTTTCGGCAACGGTTCGTACAAACAATTATGCCAACTGGATACTTTACCGCCTGACGGATGTCATCCTGATGCGTGCCGAGGCAGAAGTGGAACTGGCAGGCAATGTGGAGGTGGGCCAGACCTTGACGCCCGAACAGACGCAGCATTATCAGAATGCGTTTGATGGAGTTTTGGCGGTATGGCGTCGAGCCAATAACAAGCGTACAGCCACTTCCGACATTCTTGTCTATGACGACTATGCTATTTCACGCAGTACGATGGAAGACCTTGTGCTGGGTGAACGTCAGCGTGAACTCATGTTCGAGGGTAAACGCTGGTTCGACCTCGTGCGTCTTTGTCGCCGTGAGGGGGACAATAGCCGCATGATTACAAAGGTGTTGCCAAAATTCCAGGAAAATTCTGCTGCCATTCGTGTGAAGTTGTCGTCAAAAGACATCATTTGGTGGCCTTATTATCGTGACGAACTGAAACAGAATCCAAATCTTCATCAGAATCCTGCTTACGAAACGGATAAAACAGAACAAAATTTCTAATATATTATGAGACTCAAAAATATAATGATTATGGCTGAATGGCTTTTGTCGTTGTCATTGCTCCCCCCGATGCTGACAAGCTGTTCTGATGAGCCTGAAAAAGAGAATTATTATACCTTTACAGGTAAGATGGTCAGCGACTATCTGGATGATCGGCCTGAACTTTATAGTGAGTTTACCAAAATTCTGCATCGTTCAGGTATGTATGGCATGATGGCTACATACGGCAGTTATACGTGTTTTGCCCCTACCAATGCTGCCGTGGGTGCTTACCTTGCCCAGCATGGGCTGACAAGTGTTGACGAGTTGACCAAGGCGGAATGTGATACGCTTTCGTGGAATCACATCATTCAGCAGGCTTTCTTCACAACCGACCTGGCTGACGGCAATATTCCGACGGCGAACATGAATGAACGTTTCCTCACCTTCTCCTGCGACAGCAGTGCAACAGGCGTGGTTTATTACGTAAACATGTCTTCTTGCCTGATAGCACGTGACGACTCGGTGGAGAACGGTGTGGTGCATACGCTGGACCATGTGATTCAGCCTTCGAAGCTTTACCTGCCGGAAATCCTTGCCGACGACCCCTGCATTTCGCTTTTCTATAGTGCGCTGACGCTGACAAGACTGGTGGATTCTATCAAGGCTTATCAGGAGAAGTATGAGGATTATACCATCGGTGTGGATTCGGTCAACAAGGGTGTCGTTTTCCACCGTACCGGTGCGAATTATAATTGTAAGTATCCTGCTGTGCGTGTGCAGCGTTTCACAGCCCTGGTTGAACCCAACAGTGTGTTTGCAGCCAAGGGCATCAACACGCTGGACGACTTGAAGGCGTATGCCAAGGAGGTCTATGACCAGACTTACCCAGAGGATGCAGGGAAGTATGACGACCTGTGGACAGACCGCAGAAATCCGCTGAACCGTTTCGTGGCTTATCACCTCCTGCCATACTATGGCGCTATCAACGACTTTACCATTTCGGAAAGTGGCATTGACTATAAGACTACCTGCTCAATGCCCAATCTGATTGATGCCACCGACTGGTACACCACCCTGATGCCACACACCATCATGAAGATGTCGTCGCCCAGCGAGGGTTTGTTTGTCAACCGTAAGGGTGTTGCCTCAAAGTTCAGGGTGCGTGGCGTGAAGGTCTATACGCCGACGGAAATGAAGTCGCTGCACGATGCAGAAATGCTGGCTGCAGGTTTGGCTGCCGACACGCTGAATCAGCAGGCTCTGAATGGTATCTATCATTACATTGACGATGTGCTGGTTTATGATACCCGCACACGGGACGTTGTTTTCAACGACCGCATCCGCTGGAATGTAATCACCATGTCGCCAGAGTTTCTGAATGCAGGTGTGCGTGGAACAACGACCCACGTGACGGGTTTCAAGGCCGTAGAGGGTTGGAATTTCCACGGACGTCAGCCTCGGCTTGCCTTGCGTGAACGTGGTGTCTGGATGGCTACCTATTCGGACGCTGTCGATTTGATTGGTCAGTTCGACATTACCTTCAAGCTGCCCCCTGTGCCTGCCAACACCTATGAGGTGCGCTTTGCCTACGGTGCAGGCAATGACCGTGGCGTAGTGCAGATTTACTTTGGCGAGAAAGACAATATGCAGCCGATGGGGTTGCCCATTGATTTCCGCATCTGGGGTGGAGACCCCAGCATTGGTTGGGTGGCTGATGGCGACGATGAGGAAGAAAACCATGCCATTGACAAGGCTATGCACAACCGTGGTTACATGAAGGATATGGACTCCTGGAATCAGGGTGGGGCGAATAATCTGCGTGACAATAACGGTAAGTATCGTAAGATTCTCACGACGCAATCTATGTCGCCCGAAAAGGAATATTATTTGCGCATTAAGCTGGTTATCGAAAATTCCGAGGCTGAGTTGCCCATCAATTATTTTGAATTCTGTCCGAAGTCCGTTTATGCAGGTCTTAATGCAGAGGATACTCATTAATCAATGATCATCAAGATGTTTATGAAACGAATAATAAAGAACACGCTTTTTGCTATCGCGTTCCTCCCCGCAGGAATGATGATAGGCGGCTGTACGGATGGTTGGAATGACCATTACGACACCGATGGGCAGTCGGCTGCGGGCCAGTCGCTGCTTCAGTGCATAGAGGGTAATCCGCAGCTCAGCCATTTCCTGAAGGTCTGTCGGGCTACACACCTTTATAATAATATGCACGCTACACCCATCACCTACGCCGATCTGCTGGGGGCTGACCAGTCGCTGACGGTGTGGGCTCCGCTGAACGGCACGTTCAATGTGGATTCGCTGCTCGACCTCTGCCAAACCGCTCAGGGCGACTCTGCCGTGGCGCTGCATTTTGTGGCAAACCACATGGCACGCAGTCTGTACAATATGAATGACGCCACCAGGGAGTCTGTGAGGATGCTGAACGACAAGCTGCTCGACCTGACTTCGCGGCAACTCTTTACCAGCAAGGTGGTGGAGGGTAGCTATAATATCCCCGCCACGAATGGGTTGCTTCATGTCGTCGGCGACGATGCTCCCTACACCTACAATGTGTATGAAGGACTGACCAGCCTTAGCCGGTATGCCCACATCGGCAACCTGCTCAGGCGCATGGAGAGGAAGGAGCTGGACGAGGAACGCAGTGTGCAGTCGGGGCTGGTGGATGGACGCAAGGTTTATTCCGACTCCGTCATGCTGACGGTGAACGACTATTTCCGTTCCGTCGGCAATATCATCTGCGAGGACTCTACCTTCAGGATGCTCGTGCCCAGTGTGGCTACATGGAACAGGGTCTATGACGAGGCCACGAGGCTGTTTAACTACGGCAGCATCGAGAAGGCTGACTCCATCAGCGAGTATTGGAAGACGGTCAGCCTGGTGCAGGACCTTATCTTCAACTGTAACCCTGCGGTGAATAAGGCGCCGACGGACTCGCTGATTACCGCTGCATATTCGCCCACCCAGTGGCCCTACCACGTCTATTACAAGCCGTTTGCCGACGACAGCCTGATGCAGCGCGCACAGATTGCCGACAGCATGAAGTGCTCCAACGGCATGTTCTACGACATAGCAGCATGGCCCTACGACACCAGGAAGCTGTATTTCCACCCTATCAAGATGGAAGGAGAACGGGAGGCGAATATGGTGGGTTACTCGGGGTGCACGACGAATATCCGCTGGACGAACAACCAGGCGATTTCGGGAGGTGGGTATCTCGACATCGTGCCCAAGTCGAGCACCAGCAACTGGACGGCTACGTTTGAGGTGACGAACACGCTCTCCGGCACTTACGACATCTGCGTGGTCACGCTGCCCAAGACGGCTTATCAGGCGAACTCAAAGGACAAGAAGCCTAATAAGTTCAAGGCTTGGCTGACTTATACCGACCTGGACGGAACGAAGAAGACGGTGAATTATAACGAGGAGTTGAAGACCAGCGGAACGGACATCGACACGATTTGCATCGGACGATTTACCTTCCCCGTCTGCCACTATGCTCAGCCCGATGCGGGCGTCACCCTGCAGATTCAGTGCAGCATCACGAATCGGCAGACGAGTTTTTCACGCGAGATGTTTTTAGACTGTATTTACCTGAAACCCGTAACCGATGCCGAGGAAGAGGCAGCGGACGAGGCTAAAGCAAGGAAGGAGGTACGCAAATGAAACGCAATGGCATTGCAACAGGGGTTTTCTGTATGCTGACGATGGTCTGCCTGATGGGGTCTGCCCCGATGGCAGCGCAGCAAACGCAGCCAAGGGCTGCTGCGGAGAATCTGGTCGAACTGAAGGGCTGCGTCGTGGATGCCGCCACAGGCGAACCCGCCGCGGGTGTGCACGTTCAGGCTTACAATAATAACCGCTATGCCGCCATGACCGACGAGCGGGGCGAGTATGCCATCAGGGTGCCTGAGTATGTCACTTCGCTCAGCTTTGAGGCAGAGGGCTACAATCTGGTGCAGCAGGCGGTGTCTGTGGCCGACGGCAAGGTGGTGCCCGTCAAGATGTTCTCCGACAAGTTTTTTGAGTCTTACCGCAGGCAGACGACGGCTCTGTCGGACCGGACGGCGCGGGTGGGCTATAATAATAATGATATCAGCATCGACCCGCAGGTGCAGCAGCAGTTTGGCGCCGACATGCTGACAGCGGTGCGCAGCGGGATGCCTGGTATGGGCGTCAGGATGCTGATGAACGGCGTGAATTCGCTTAACAGCAATGCAATGCCGCTGGTGGTCATCGACGGGGTTATCCAGAATATGCAGTACGATGCTCCAGCCCTCCACGACGGGTTCTACAACAATATCCTCGCCAACATCATGGTGGAGGATATCGAGAGGGTCTCTGTGCTGAAGAACGGTACTGCCCTCTACGGAGCAAAGGGTGCCAACGGTGTGCTGGTCATCGAGACGAAGCGCAACAAGTCGATGGCTACCCGCATCGATGTGAGTGTGGGTGGTTCGTACCAGCTGCTGCCCCGTCAGCCCGAAATGATGGATGCGCAGCAGTACCGTATCTTTGCCTCCGAACTGATTGGCTCGACGGGTACCAAGAGTAATAGCTTCAAGTTTCTGCAAACGGACCCTCATTATTATTATTACAGTATGTACCACAACGACACCGACTGGTCAAAGGAGGTGCGCAAGGAGAGTTTTGTGCAGAACTATAGCATCAATGTGCAGGGTGGTGACGACGTGGCGAATTATAACCTCTCTGTGGGTTACGCGGGGGCTAAGGCTACGCTGAAGGATAACGCTTTCTCGCGCTTCAATCTGCGCCTGAATACGGACATCAACGTCGTGAAGAATGTCACCGTCCGTTTCGATGCCTCCTACAGCGATGTGAAGCGCAATCTGCGCGACGACGGAGTGAAGGATCATGTCACCGACGGCATCAACAGCAGTCCTGCCTTCCTCTCGCTCATCAAGGCTCCCTTCCTGTCGCCATACGCCTACGACACGCAGGGAAATATTACCGGATATCTGGCTGAAGCGGACGATTATCTCAGCGATGTGGTCGTGATGGATAGATACACCAAGTCGCTGCCCAATCCTACGAGCATCCTTGTGAATGGCGATGGCGACAATAAGAATTATTTCTCGAACCGCCTCATTTCGCTGGCTGTCACTCCGGCATGGAATATCAACAGGAGCTGGACGGTGGCTGACCACTTTGCCTTCCAGCTCGACAATACGGACGAGAATTATTATCTGCCCACCAACGGCGTGCCGTCCTACGAGGTGAAGGGCATCGGCACGGTGAGCAATACGGCAAGTGCCCTGGCTGCCCGTCAGATTACGGTGATGAATGACCTCTACTTCCGTTTCAATCATCGGTGGAGCGGACATCTGCTGGGTGTGCGCGGCGGCTGGAGGTATCTGCGCGACACGTATCGACTGAACACGCAGGTGGGCTACGATACGGGCAACGACAAGACACCTAATATGTCGGGGTCGCTCTCTTATAAGCAGACCGACGGACAGGATGACCGAAACGTGAACCTGACTTACTACCTCACCGCCGACTACAATTATCGGGAGCGTTACTACCTCTCGGCAGCCGTCAGCATGGATGGCAGCAGCAGGTTTGGCAAGGATGCCGCCGACGGTGTGAGGATTGGCAATTATGCCTTTGGCTTCTTCCCCAGCGTGGAGGCTGCCTGGGTGGTTACCAATGAGGACTGGATGCCAAAGGACAAGGGCCTCAATTACCTGAAGCTGAATGTGGGCTTCGACCTCCTCGGCAACGACGGTGCGGGCAGTCAGGCTTCTCGTACTTATTTCGTTGCCAAGCGCATCTTCGACAGTACCACAGGACTTGCTTTGGGGAATATCGGAAATACGAAGCTGCAATGGGAAACGACGGCACGCCTCACGGCAGGACTGCAACTCTCTGCTTTCGACAACCGTCTGAGTTTCCGCTTCAACTACTTCCGAGCTAATACTTACAACCTGCTCTCCCTTTCCAGCCTCAGTTACCTCACCGGTCTGCAGCAGAACTGGACCAACGGCGGACGGGTTCGTAACGAAGGCTTTGATGTGGGTTTCGATGCGAAGGTCTTGAATCTGAAGGATTGGAAGTGGTCGTTGGGTGCCTCGATGGGTCACTACAAGAATACTATCCAGTCGCTCCCAGGTACCGACGGCTATGTAGATCAGACGTGCTATGGTGCCACAATCCGTAATGCCGAAGGTATGGCAACAGGACTTTTCTACGGCTACAGGACACAGGGTGTCTTTGCCTCGCAAGCCGAAGCCGATGCCGCTGCCCTCTATCAGCGTACAGAGACTGGCGCCAAGCAGTATTTCTCGGCAGGCGACATGCGGTTCGTTGATAGCAACGGCGACCACTGCATTGACCAGGCTGACAGGCAGGTCATCGGAGACCCTAACCCCGATGTCTATGGCACCATCCACACGCAGCTCTCCTGGAAACGCTTCACGCTCAATGTTAATTTTGCCTATTCAATCGGTGCAGATATCTACAATTACCAGCGGGCTATCCTCGAATCGGGTGCTTATTTCTACAACCAGACCACGGCTATGCTGGAACGCTGGACACACGAAGGACAGCAGACTCAAGTGCCTCGGACCAGTTTCCTCGACCCAATGGGCAACAGCCGATTCTCCGACCGCTGGATAGAAGACGGCAGCTACTTGAAGCTCAAGACTGTAACCCTCAGCTACACCCTGCCTATCCGCAGCACTTATCTGCAAGGCATCACTCTCTGGGCAGCAGCCAACAACCTCTTTACCCTCACCCGTTATCTGGGCAGCGACCCTGAGTTTTCGCACAGCAACGCCGTTCTGGGTATGGGCATCGACCGTGGTCTCCTCGGCACAGGTCGCAGTTTCTCTATCGGTGCTAAAATCAACCTCTAAAACTGTATATCGACATGAAAAGTTATCATATAAAAAGTTTTGCCACTCCGTTGCTGGCATTCTTCATTCTTCATTCTTCATTCTTCGTTTTCAGCAGCTGTACAGAACAGGAAAGCAGCATGGTGGAGTTTGAGGAAGACAATAATCTCGACACACCCAACGACACCGTCTATTCCCTGCTCGGCATCATTCAGAAGCTGCAGCAGGTAGCCGACCGCACTCAACTGTTTGGCGAACTCCGAGGCGACTTGGTAACGCTTACCGACCACGCCAGCCTCGAACTGCAGGCATTGGCAAATTTTACGGCTGGAACGTCCTCGCCCTACAACAAAATTGCTGATTATTATGCTGTCATTCAGAATTGTAACTATTTTCTCTCCCATGCCGACATGCAGCTTATGAAGCGAGGCGTGAAGGTCTTTGAAAAGGAATACGCCGTCATCAAGGCATACCGTGCATGGACTTACATGCAGCTGGCACTCAACTACGGCAGCGTGCCTTTCTTCACCGAACCCCTCCTTACCGAGAACGATGCCAATCCCGCCGCCTTTCCTAAATATGATATTCGGCAGATGGCAGACTTCTTCATCCAAGATCTCGCTCCGCTCGTCGATACTGAGTTTCCCTCCTACGGCAATATGAGCGGCTATCCCTCACGCCGCTTCTACATCCCAGTGCGTGTACTTCTGGGCGACTTCTGCCTCTGGTCTGGACGTTACCGCGAAGCTGCACAATACTACCACGACTACTTCACCAAGACGGGTAACATTCATCCCACCACGACACGCTCAATCGGATGGGAAGATCAGAAATTCGAGCGTGTGCTTGATGCCTATAGAAATTCATTCGCTACTCCGTCCGATGATGAAATTCTCACCATCATCCCGCTGGAGGAAGAGGAGTTCAATGGCACCGTAACCCATCTCGACGACGTCTTCGAGAGTACCGACGACAACAAATATTACTTCCAGGCCACACCCAGCCCTGCCTACAAGGAGCTTTCACGCTCTCAGCGCTTTGTGGTCGTATATGCTGACCTTGTCACCCTAAAGGCCGACACCGTCTCACCTCCAGAAGACATGGTTTATTCCAGCGAGGATTTTCGAGGTGACCTGCGTCTGTTCTCCTGTTGGAAAACAGCATCCCTCACTAGCAACTCCAGCAACATCTCGTCCGTTTATCAGCAATTTGATAAGCTGGGCTTCGACTACGTCATCCTCTACCGACTCAGTCACGTCTATCTGCGCTATGCTGAGGCTCTGAACCGTGCCGGCTTCCCCGAAGCAGCCTTCTTCGTGCTGAAATACGGTCTTTGTAACGACCACATGGACAAGTATATGAGTCCTGCAGAACGATCTGCAGCCGGTGACCTCATCACCTTCAGCGGCTACACCTTTACAACGAGCAACACCCAGGGCATACACAGCCGTGGCAGCGGCAAGGCAAATGCCGACAAGTCCTACGTCATCCCAGAATTGGCTTCTAAAAACGACTCCATCCTCTGGGTAGAAGACAAACTCGTCGAAGAGATGGCGCTTGAAACCGCTGGCGAAGGTCTTCGCTTCTACGACCTCATGCGTATTGCTCTGCGTCGTGGCGACCCATCCTTCTTGGCAAAGAAAGTCGCAAGTCGTGGCGGCACAGCCAACTTCGACAGCGACCTCTACCAAACCCTCTGCAACCCTCAGAAATGGTATTTGCCTTATTGATTTCTATAGTCCCTATAGTTTCCTATAGTTTCCTATAATTAATCCTCTTAAAATGAAAAAAATATCATTCCTCCTTTGTACCCTCTGTGTTTTCTGTTCCCTCTGTGCCTCTCCCCTTCGTTTGCCACGTTTCTTCAGCGACGGCATGGTTCTGCAACGAGGCCAGAAACTTCCTGTGTGGGGGTGGGGCACACCTGGTCAAACCATCAAGGTGACCCTCTGCGGCAAGACCGCCAAGACGAAGGTTCAGCCCGACGGCACATGGCGAGCCACCTTGCCAAAATTCAAAGCCACCACCACACCCCAGCAGTTGCTCATCGTCAGCGACGGTGGCGAGAACCTGCTTGTCAGGAACGTCCTTATAGGCGACCTCTACCTCTGCTCTGGTCAGAGCAACATGGAGCTGCCCATCCGCCGTTGCATGGACAAGCAGGCAGAAAGGGTGAAGAACTATTCCAATCCTAACATCCGCTACCTCAAGTTTCCACATCAATATAATTATGTGCGGCCCAACGACGACGTGCAGATTCGCCCCTGGCAAGACATCACCCCCGAGAATTGCGGCGAAGTCTCCGCCATCTGCTACTTCATGGCACGTCAGTTGCAGGAAGAAACAGGTGTGCCCATCGGCATCATCAACTCAGCCGTTGGCGGGACAAAGGTCGATGCATGGATGCCACAGGAGAGCCTGAAAGACTTTCCGGCCTACGCACAGGAATTTTCAAAATTGAAATACAACCAGCAAAACTGGCCCGACAGCATCATGCGTAGCGAAATGCGAGCCGGAAATGAATGGGAACGCGAAATGATGCGTTCCGACACGATTGTCAACCATTGGCGTACACCTGGCTACGATTTTTCCCGCTGGGCTGCCACCGACATTTTTTCCGACTGGGGCAAGGCTGGCAACGGCTCTTATTGGTTCCGTCACACCCTGGTTCTTCCTGCCGATTGTGCAGGCAAAACAGCCACATTGCGCCTCGGAGCCATGAAGGATGCCGACAGCGTCTTTGTCAACGGGCGGTTTGTCGGGAACACCACTTACGAGTATCCCCCTCGCATCTACACCGTGCCACAGGGTTTGCTCCGTGAAGGAGAAAACGAAGTCATGGTTCACCTCATGTCGCAGGGCGGACGTCCCAACTTCACGCCGCAAAAGCTCTATCAGCTTGAAGTCGGCAACCACATCTTCCCCATCAATTCTCAATGGCAGATGGCACAGGGCAGCCGCATGAGACCCAAGCCAGGCAGCACTTATTTTGTCGATTGCCCCACAGGTCTCTATAACGCCATGATTGCTCCGCTGCGCGACCTCCCCATATCGGGTATGCTCTGGTATCAGGGCGAGAGCAACGCCGGCAAAAAGGACTACGCTGACTACCTTGTGCGCATGGTCGAAGAATGGCGTCGCCAGTGGCACTCGGAGTTTCCTGTCGTCATCTGCGAACTGGCAGGTTTCCAGACTGGTCATAATCCAGGGCTTGAAGCCTCATGGGCATCCCTGCGTGAACAGCAGCGACAAGCCTCAGAGCGACTGAAAAAAGCCGCCCTTGTCCCTCTTTCCGATACCGGAGAATGGAATGACATCCATCCACAGGACAAAGACATCGCCGGTCAGCGAGCCGCCGAAAAAATGTCGAAGCTGGTGTACGGCAAGTGAAAATCTCCAGCACGTTACTCAACAGTCGTGGTTCGTCCACGGCTGTTTCTTTTTGTGCCAGTAAGCAGACCGATGTTTTTGCTATTGTAATTATTTCTGTTATTTTTAATCTCCTTTAGCTGCAGAATGGGGCTTTGGTACATTCGTTAAAACATTTGTTACATTTTATGCGCGGCAGATTGGCTTTTATTCCATAACTTTGCCGCAAACTTGCTTTGCAAACTTTAAGCTAAACAAATAAAACAAACATGATGAAACGTTTCTTATCAGCAACTTTGGTGAGTATGGCAGCGTTGTGCTCTTCGGCACAGAACCCCTACCTGCCGCTTTGGGAACATTTGCCAGATGGCGAACCGAGAGTATTTGAAGACCCTGACCAGCCAGGAAAGTATCGGGCCTACATCATTGGCTCGCACGACATGACTTACACGGCATACTGCGGAAACGACGTCCGCATGTGGTCGGCCCCCGTAGAGGACCTCAGCCAGTGGCGCGACGAAGGCCCCATCTTTTCACACTATGTCGATGGCCGCTGGGACACAATGTATGCCCCCGACCTTGTGGAGGTGAAAGACCGCTCGACGGGCAAAAAGACATACTGGCTCTATCCCCACAGCCGTGGATGGAGGCGTGTAGCTATGGTGGCAAAGGGCGACCGACCCAACGGTCCCTTTACGCCAGTGAACCTCACACCCGATGGCCGCCAATGTATGGAGGGCAGTCTGATTGACTTCGACCCAAGCGTGTTCATCGAGAACATCACCGACAAGAAAGACCCCGACTACGACAAAGGCTTCCGTGCCTATGTCTTCTACGGCTTCCAGCACTCTACGGCTTGTCAGCTGGACCAAAACACAATGTACTCGAAGCGTCCTGGCACGGAACTGATTGACCCCTTCATTCCCGCCAGCAGCGCCGACGGTCGTCTGCTCGACAAGGAGGGCAGCGAATACAAGGCACTCTATAAGGGGCAGAATCCGCTCGACTTCAATTTCTTCGAGGCTTCCTCCATCCGTCAGGTAGGTAACAAGTACGTCATGGTATTCTCTGGCTACTCAGGCAAAGAATACGGTTTGGGCAACACGAACTCAGCCCTGCGCTATGCCTACGGCGACTCTCCCCTCGGTCCTTGGCGTAGCGGCGGTGTGCTGGTTGACTCCCGTGGTGTTGTCCTGAACGAGGACGGCTCGAAACTCATTACTACCAATGCCGGTCACAACACACACGGATCTATCCAGGAAATCAACGGTCAGTGGTATGTATTCTACCACCGTCCACCCCGTGGCTTCGGCAACGCCCGTCAGGCCATGGTGGCTCCCGTGAAGATTGTGTGGGACAAGAAACCCGTAGCAAAGGGCGGCACAGTACGCATCGTAGCCTACGACCCCTATGCAAAGAACAACGAGTGGACGGCAAAAGCCAGCGACGGCAACGAATACACCGGTGCCGAGGTGACCAGCGAAGGGTTCCAGATTTTCGGCCTGCCTCCTTACAACTACTATAGCGCCGGTCTTGCCTGCTTCATGTATGGCCCCAATAGCAACCAGTACATGCAGGACAACTTTGACCACTGGAACAACTCCATGGACCTTGCCGGCATCCAGAACGGCGGCATCATAGGCTTCAAATACTTCGGCTTCGGCGGTCTTGACAAAGACACAAAGGGCGTGAAGGCTTTTGAAGGAACGAAAAAAGGCGACAACACCAACTTCTACGTCAACCTGACACACGGAAAGCATGGTGCATTTACAATCCATGTCCGTCTTGACGACCCATGGAAAGGGCAGGAGATAGCCAGCATCTTTGTACCAGCCAACGACGAAAGAGCTTTCGCCACATTCGGTGCCAGCGTCCCAGCTGTCGAGGGACTCACAGGCAAGCACGCCATTTACCTCGTAGCCGAAGGCCCCGAAGTGCAGCAGCCCGAACAGCCTCGCCGTGGCCAGTGGGGACAGCGGCCGCAGCAGCCCCAGCGCCCCGTCGGACTCTTCGACCTCCACGGTATCGGTTTCTCTAAAGGTACGGATATGAATATACCTTCCGTTCCACAAGTCACCATCACCGTCGATGGCAAAGAAATCAAGCTGCCAGCCAATCCGATGTATGCCACCAACGACAACGGCTACATGGAGGCCACCAACTATCAGGCTTATGCTCCGCTGAAAGCCAATAGCGTTATCAAGGCAACTGCCAACGACCCAGCTGTGAAAATTGAAGTAGGCAAGGTCAGCAACGGACGTGCCGTCGTGACTGCCACATACAAAGGACAAACGAAAACTTATCTGATTAACTAACACTATAAAATCTTACCTAATCTTATGAAAATTAGATTTTTTGCAAACCTCTCACTTTTCGCCGCAGCGCTCAGCCTGTCAGCTCAGAAGCCCATGACAGCTCCCCAGGGCGGAAAGCAAATCAGCGACGAACTCATCGGTATCTTCTTCGAGGACATCAGTTCTTCGGCTGACGGCGGACTCTATGCCGAACTGCTGCAGAACGGCTCTTTCGAGTTCAACCCCTCAGAGCGTGACGGCTGGGGACCAGGCACTGCCTGGAAATCCATTCGTCCTGGCCATAGCCTCGGTTATGCCGAAGCCCGCATGGACAACCCCATCCATCCCAATAACCCCACCTACATGCGTCTGCACATCGAGCGCGTGAAGGAATATTACGACTATGCAGGCTGGAAAGGCGTTGGTCTGCAGAACGATGGCTTCGACGGCATCAGCGTGAAGGCAGGTGCCCAATACGACTTCTCAGCCTTCTTCCGCAACGGAAAAGGCGGTGCCAAGCAAGTGCGTGTGGCACTGGTCGAGCCGCAAGGGTGGGGCAAAGACCCGAAACTCCTGGTTGAATCAACCCTGACCGTCAATGGCAACACTTGGCAGAAATACACCGCCACACTTACCCCCAGCACCGACTGCAAGAATGCAGCACTCCAGGTGCTTGTGCTCACCCCTGGCGATGTAGATGCCGACATGTTCTCACTCATGCCACAAGACACTTACAAGGGTCACGGCTTGCGTAAAGACCTCGCACAGGCACTTGCCGACTTGCAGCCCAAATTCATGCGCTTCCCAGGCGGATGCGTAGTCCACGGCGGTGGCGACGGCTTCTGGAACACTTATCGCTGGAAGACCACCGTCGGACCGAAGGAGCAGCGCCGTGCTTTGAAGAACACCTGGGGCTACCACCAGAGCATGGGACTTGGCTACCACGAGTACTTCCAGTTCTGCGAAGACCTCGGCATGGAGCCCGTGCCCATTCTCCCCTGCGGCGTCAGCTGCCAGGGCACCAACGGCGGCTGGAATATGAAGACACAGGCGCAAGACGTAGTGCCCATGTCGGAAATGGACGAATGGACACAGGAAGCCCTCGACCTCATTGAGTGGGCCAACGGCGACAAGACTACAAAGTGGGGCAAGGTGCGTGCCGATGCAGGCCATCCCGAACCCTTCAACCTGAAGTATCTCGGCATTGGCAACGAAGAAAAGATTACCCCCGAATTTGCCGAGCGCTTTAAGTATATGTACGAGCGCATCACAAAGGCACATCCCGAAATCGTCATTGTCGGCACAGCCGGTCCTGGTTCCCACCCAGGCAATCCCGACTTCAACAACGGATGGAAATTGGCAGAGGAACTGGGCCTGCCCATCCTCGACGAGCACTACTACGAAAAGCGCGAATACTTCCTCGACAGCCGCCAGTACGACAGCTACCCGCGCAACCGCAAGACAAAAGTCTATCTCGGCGAATACGCTGCCAAGGACAAGAAACTCATCGACGCACTGGCAGAAGGCCTCTACCTGCTCCATGTCGAGCGCAATGGCGACGTAGTCTGCATGACCAGCTACGCACCCCTCTTTGCCCGCAAAGGTGCCGAAAACTGGAACCCCGACCTCATCTACTTCGACAACGAGCGTCCGTTCCTCACCTGCAGCTACTACGTTCAGCAGATGTTCGGCCAGTCCAGCGGACAATACTACTATGGCGACTGCGTCGAGATTCCTGGTGCCGGCAAACTGCAGGGCCAGTCTGTCATCCTCAACGTCAAGACACGCGAACTCTTCGTCAAGCTGTGCAACGCCAGTGCCGACGCCAAGACAGCCAAGCTGAACCTCAGCCGCTTCAAGAGCCTGAAACCTCAGGGCACACTGACTACCCTCAGCGGACAGCCCGAAGACGAGAACAACTACACGGCACAGCCCATTGCCCCCAAGACCACCGACGTGAAAGTGAAGAAGCAAATGACACTCGACCTGCCAGCCTATTCCTTTATCATGCTGCGCGTAAAACTCTAAAAAATGACCTGTAACAACTGTAACAATTGTAACAATTGTAACAAATGTAACATTCTGCTGCTCGCAGTCATCCTCCTTCTGAGTACGGCTGCGGCAGCAGCCAATGTGCAGTTGCAATCCAAACCCTCGCCCACCACGCAGCTGGCCCTCGACTGGCTCGAACAGGGCAAACTCAGCGGCACAGTCATTCTGCAGCGCAAAACCCTCAAGGGACTGAAACCCGACGGCTTCCGCATAGAACGCACCCCGCAGCAGACAGCCATCCTTTCTCCCACCGATGCCGGACTGCTCTACGGCGCAGCCCACTTGCTCCGACTGCAAGCCCAGGGACTCACCGCCGACACCCTGCTCACCGAAAATCCCGAACACGACCTTCGTCTGCTCAACCATTGGGACAATCTCGACGGCACCGTGGAACGTGGCTATGCTGGAAAAAGCATCTTCTGGCCCACCTACGACAAGCCACACCTGCTGGAATACGCCCGACGCAACGCCGCTGTAGGCATCAACGGTGTGGTGCTCAACAACGTCAACGCATCGCCACGGATGCTCACCACCGAAATCCTCAACCAGGCAAAAACCTACGCCGACCTGCTCCGTCCCTACGGCATCCGCGTCTATCTTGCCGTCAACTTCTCCTCCCCCGCCGTGCTCGACGGACTGAAAACCTCCGACCCCCTCGACAAGCAGGTGCAGCAATGGTGGCAGAAGAAAGCCAGGCAAATCTACCAGCTCATTCCCGACTTCGGCGGCTTCCTCGTGAAAGCCAACAGCGAGGGGCAACCTGGTCCCATGGACTTCGGACGCACCCATGCCGACGGAGCCAACATGCTGGCACGCGCCCTCCGTCCCTACGGCGGCATCGTCATGTGGCGAGCCTTCGTCTATTCGCCCAGCGACCCCGACCGTGCCAAGCAAGCCTACATCGAGTTTCAGCCCCTCGACGGGCAATTCCTCGACAACGTCATCATCCAGATAAAGAACGGCCCCATCGACTTCCAGCCGCGTGAACCCTTCAGCCCCCTCTTCGGAGCCATGCCAAAGACTCCGCAGATGGCAGAATTGCAAATCACGCAGGAATACCTCGGACACGCCAACCACATCTGCTTCCTTGCACCCATGTGGGAAGAATTCCTCGCCGACATCAAGCACTACGCCCACTACACCCAGCAACTCGCCGCCAGCCGTCTGCGAGCCATTGCCGGTGTAGCCAACGTGGGCACCGACCCCAACTTCTGCGGCAACCTCATGGCCCAGTCCAACTGGTATGCCTTCGGTCGTCTGGCTTGGAACTCCAGTCTCAGCAGCGAGAAGATAGCCCGCGAGTGGGTTGCCCAGACCTTCGGCACCTCGCCCCGTCTCTCAGCCCTCGTCACCCTCATGTGCCAAAGCCGCGAAGCCGTCGTCAACTACATGATGCCCCTCGGCCTGCACCACATCTTTGCCGAAGGCCACCACTACGGACCGCAGCCCTGGCAGAACAACCCTGGGCAGCGAGCCGACTGGCAATGCGTCTATTACCACCGAGCCGACACACAGGGCGTAGGTTTCGACCGCACACAAGCCACCGGCAGCGCAGCCACCGCGCAATACCCCGCCGCTTTCGGCAATCTCGTGGAAAACATCAACACCTGCCCCGACAAATACCTGCTCTGGTTCCACCATGCCTCCTGGACACACCGATGCCAGACCGGACGCCCCCTTTGGGACGAACTCTGCTACCGCTATCAGACAGGACTGCAGCAGGCACGCCACATGCTCCAGACATGGAATGCCCTCCAGCCCAGCCTGCCTGCGGCCGACTTCCTCGACATCCAGCAACGCCTCCAAACCCAAGTACGCGACGCCGAGTGGTGGAAAGACGCCTGCCTGCTCTACTTCCAGACCTTCAGCCGTCAGCCCCTGCCCGACTTCGTCGAACCACCCATCCACACGCTCGACGAACTCAAAGCGATCCGCCTGGGCATCAGCAACTACGAAAACCCATCACGCCAACTCCTAAACTCAAAGCGATAATTATGAAACGACGCATCCTCTCCCTCCTCTTCATCCTCCCATTCTTCACCCTTCCCGCCTCTGCCCAGCAGATTCAGGTGAAGAACCCCTTCATCTGGGCCGACACCCCCGACCCCGACATCATCCGCGTGGGCGAATACTACTACCTCGTCACCACCACCATGCACCTCTTCCCTGGCGCACCCATCATGCGCAGCACCGACCTCGTGCATTGGCAGACCGTCAGCTACCTCTTCGACGAAATCAAGGACACCCCACGCTACGACCTGAAAGAAGGAACCGTCTATGGACGCGGACAGTGGGCCACCTCCCTGCGCTACCACAACGGCACCTTCTGGGCACTCTTCGTCGCCAACGACGACCCCCACAAGTCCATGGTATTCAAGACCGACGACCCCGCCAAGGGATGGACACTCCACAGCCGCCTGCCAGCCTACCACGACTCCTCCCTCTTCTTCGACGACGACGGACGCGTCTATGTCTTCTCCGGCAGCGGAAACATACGCCTGGTGGAACTCACCGCCGACCTCACCGCCGAAAAACCTGGAGGCGTGAACAAAGTGCTGCAGCTCAACGGCAAGCCCGACGGACTGCATGAAGGCAGCCGCGTCATCAAGCACGACGGCATGTACTACCTGCTCTGCATCTCATGGCCACGCACAGGCCGCCAGGAAATAGCCTACCGCAGCCGCAACATCGAAGGGCCCTACGACATGAAAGTCATCCTCAAGAGCGAATTCGGCGGATTCCCCTACGCCGGACAGGGCACCATCGTCGATGGCAAACACGGCGAATGGTACGGCGTCATCTTCCAGGACCGAGGCGGCTGCGGACGCATCCTCACCCTCGAACCCTGCAACTGGATTGACGGCTGGCCCATGCTCGGCAACCTCAGCGACGGAAAGATACCCGAAACCCTCACCCTCGACGGCACATGCACCTGCCACCAGCAGCCACAGCTCGCCGTCATCGAGAAAGACTACCAGTGGAACCACAACTACATCCGCGCCGACATACACACCGAGACAGGCTCACTCACCAAGCCAGGACACCACATCACCCTGCGCACCTCACAACTCGCCAGCAGCATCTACGACGCACGCAACACCATCACCTGGCGCACCTGGGGACCAACCTGCAGCGACACCATCACCGTCAACGCCACCAAGATGCTCGACGGCGACTGCTGCGGACTCGCCGCCTTCAACGGCGACAGCGGACTGCTCACCATACGCAGGGAAGGCAAGAAAACCTACCTCACCTTCTCCGAAGAAAACGTCCAGCTGCGGGGCGACACCAAAGCCATCACCAGCGTGGACCGCAAGGAAATCAGCCGCATCGAAATACCCGCCGGCAAACTCAAAGCCATCCGCCTCGCCATGACGGGCGACTTCCTCCCAGGGCGCGACATCGCCCACTTCTTCTACTCCCTTGACGGCAAACGCTGGCAGCAGATGGGCGGCGACTACAAAATGCGCTTCGACTACCGACGCCTCTTCATGGGCACACGCTACGCCGCCTTCTACTACCCCACCAAAACCCCTGGCGGACAAATACAGATTACCCTCAACAACTAATTTCTTTTTGGACTACGAATTTGACGAATTTGACGAATTTGACGAATTTGACGTTAAGACGTCATTACGTCATTACGTTATTACGTTATTACGAACCCCCCCCTGTAACAACTGTAACAACTGTAACAAAAACCAATAAACACAAATCACTATTATGAAACTAAAACTCATCCCCCTCCTCATGCTGCTGCCCCTCTGCGCATCAGCACAGTTCGGGCGCAACCCCGACACCAACCCCGACAAAGGCTACAAAGACACCTACCAGGGATACTTCACCGTGGGCGTAGCCGTCAACATGGGCAACATCAACGACCCCCAGCAGGTTGAAATCATCAAGAAAAACTACAACAGCGTCACCGCCGAAAACGACATGAAACCCATCTCCGTGCACCCCCGCGAAGGAGAATGGACCTGGGAAAAAGCCGACGCCATCGCCAACTTCTGCCGACAGAACGGCATCAAGATGCGCGGACACTGCCTCTGCTGGCACGCACAATTCTGCGACTGGATGTTCACCGACAAAAAAGGCAAACCCGTCACCAAAGAAGTATTCTACGACCGCCTGCGCGAACACATCCACGCCGTCGTGAGCCGCTACAAAGACGTAGTCTATGCCTGGGACGTAGTCAACGAAGCCATGAGCGATGCCGGTGGACGCGGCCGACGCGGACAGGAACCCAACCCCTACCGCGAAAGCACAGCCTGGAAACTCTGCGGCGACGAATTCATCGCCAAAGCCTTCCAGTTCGCACACGAAGCCGACCCCAACGCCATCCTCGTCTATAACGACTACAACGCCTTCCAGCCCGCCAAGCGCGACCGCATCTACAACATGGTCAAGAAAATGCAGCAGGCAGGCGTGCCCATCACCGGCATCGGCATGCAGGGACACTACAACGCCTACGGCCCCGACGAAGCCGAAGTGGAAGAAGCCATCAAGAAATACTCCGAACTCGTCAAACACATACAAGTCACCGAGCTCGACATCCGACTCAACGAAGAAATGGGCGGACAACTACAATTCTCGCGCGGCAACGCAGGCACCGCCCCTGGCCACCTCGTCACCATGCAGACCGACCGCTACATCAAACTCTTCCGCCTCTACCGCAAATACAAAGACGTCATCGACAACGTCACCTTCTGGAACGTCTCCGACCGCGACTCCTGGGTAGGCGTCAACAACCACCCCCTGCCCTTCGACGAAAACCTGCGGCCCAAACAAGTCTATTACGCCATCAAAAACTTCGACCCCGCACAGGACAACCTGCCCGCACCCCTCGAAGACTTCAAGCCCAGCGAAAAAAACCAGCCAGGGCAACAATACCCCATGGTCAACTCACAGGGCTACGCACGCTTCCAGATCAGCGCACCACAGGCACGCTCCGTCATCGTCAGCCTCGGACTCGGAGGCACCGGAGGCACCGTCCTCAAGAAGGGTGAAGGCGGACTCTGGACAGGCACCACCGACGGCCCCATGGACGAAGGCTTCCACTACTACCACATGACCATCGACGGAGCCACCGTCAACGACCCAGGAGCACTCAACTACTACGGCTCCACACGCTGGGAAAGCGGCATCGAAATCCCTGCCCACGACCGCGACTTCTACGCCCTCAAGAGCGTACCCCACGGCCACGTCCAGCAAATCCTCTTCCCCTCACCCTCCACAGGCACCGACCGCCGAGCCTTCGTCTATACACCCGCCGAATACAACAACAACACCAAGAAGCGCTACCCCGTGCTCTACCTCCAGCACGGATGGGGCGAAGACGAAACAGCCTGGAGCAACCAGGGCCACGCCAACCTCATCCTCGACAACCTCATCGCCGAAGGCAAATGCCAGCCCTTCATCATCGTCATGACCTACGGCATGACCAACGAAGTGCGCTGGGGACGCATGAACGAATTCGACTGGACCACCTTCCAGCGCGTACTCATCGACGAACTCGTGCCCTACGTGGACCAGAACTTCCGCACCATCGCCAAGCGCGACAGCCGAGCCATGGCCGGACTCTCCATGGGCGGCATGGAAACCCGCAACGCCACCCTCGCACGCCCCGAAGTCTTCGGCTACTGGGGACTCTTCAGCGGCGGCACCTACTCGCCCCAGGACCTCCAGGGCAAACCCGCCCCCAAGGGCATCTTCATCACCTGCGGCTCCAAGGAGAACCCCGACGGCGTCACCTCCGCAGCCACAGCCCTCACCGCAGCAGGCTACAAAGCCCAGAGCTACGTCTCGCAGGGCACCGCACACGAATTCCTCACCTGGCGACGCAGCCTCAAGGAATTTGCCGAAAAAATGCTGTGGAAATAGTTTTTGTTTTCAGTAATCTTAATACAATAACTTAGTACCAAAAGTATTACGCCTGCGGCGGCTTCTTGTTTTTCCAAAGCCCGCCCTGCGGTAACTTTACGCGCAGCAGGGGTACCAAAAGTATTACGCCTGCGGCGGCTGCAAAAAAACAAAAGAAAACAGAAAAAAACAAAAGAAAACATTTTGCGATGCAAGCAAAAGAGTTTGTTTTTTCTTGTTTTCTTTTGTTTTTTCTTGTTTTTCCAAAGCCCGCCCTGCGGTTACTTCATGCGCAGCAGGGGTAGGGGGGGAGAGGAGGGAATCACTCCTCCTCAGCCACCGTCAGATTAATCCGCGTGCGCAGCAACTTCGCCTTCAGGCGCGGACTGGGCGAGAGCACCACACGCTGCCGCTGGATGAGGTCCGCGCTCACATCCTCGGCATCCTCCACACTCTTCGCGTTCAGCACCAGGCGAATCTTACCCAGACCGCCCAGCTCCAGCCCGTGACCGTTCAGCAGCAGCTGGCGCACCTCCTCCAGCACAGCCGCCGACGCAGCCTTCAACTGTTCCACATTCAGTCCGCTGTCCTGAGCCGCCATCTCGTACAGCTCGTCCCTGCGGATGGTGTTGTAGCGCCACGGACGCAACACATACGCAACCTTCTTCGTAAACCCGATCTTCTTCTTGCGGGCAATAAAATTCAATGTAGCCATCTTTTTATTTACTATTTACCATTTACCATTTACCATTTTTTTCTCACTCACTCACTCACTCCCATCCTCCCAAGTCCTCCCCCTAGAGGGGGAGCTAGAGGGGGTCTGTAGTTTGTGGTCTGTGGTCTGTGGCCTTACGGCTCTTCCTCCTCCTCCACCACCACCGTCTCGTACTTGATGCGCTGAATGTCCTGCTTCAGTCCCGCGCTGGGCAGCACCAGGATGCGCAGCCGCCTGATGAGGTCCGTGCTGACGTCCTCCTTGTCCTCCACACTCTTTGCCGTGCTTCCGATGCGCAGGAAGAACATGTCGCCCACCTCCAGCGTGTGCCCGTTCAGCAACATCTGCTCCGTCTGCTTCAGGTAGGCGTCCATCGCCCCCATCAGCTGTGCACGGCTGATGCCCGAGTCGGCTGCCGCGTGGTCCAGCACCTCGTCCCACTCCAGCGTGTTGTACTTCACGTTCCTCGTCACGTAGGTCAGCTTCTTCGTCAGCCCGTTCTTCTGCTTTCGCGCCCTGTTCAAAATTGTTCCCATGATGACTTGCTCCTTTCTTTTGTTTCCTTTTACCGATTGTTTTTTTACTTTTGTTAATACTCTCTCCGTTGTTTTCCCCAGCTCCCTGGCGGGGTTGATTTCGAAATCCGCTGCAAAGTTAGGGACTTTGTCCCTAATCTCCAAATTTTTCAGCCAAAAACTTTCGACTGTTAACAAAATTTATACATTCACACCCTTTGTTACAGTTGTTACAGATGTTACAATTGTTACAGCGCGATTTCACACCCAGCCTGTTCGTTTTCCTCGTTTCGCCTGCACTTTCGGAGCGTTGTTGCCCGTATGAGGGAAAGTTGTCGGTTTACTTATAAGAAATTACTTACAGTATATAAATTCTTACTATACAAATTCTGGATAGTAAGAAAATTTAATATATATATATAAACGCGCGCCACGTGAATGGCGGCTGTAACAATTGTAACAATTGTAACAATCGTAACAAACTCGATACCCAAAAAGATTTAAAAAGCTAACAAAACGGGCAGTTTAGTCACCCCCCATAAAGATATGCCGCAATTTATACTTTTTTTGCAGTCTGCATTCTTTGTGATGTGGAGGAATGTTGTATCTTTGCGGTGCATTTTTAGATGCATTAAAATATTATGAACTGTTTTAACATCACACCACAACAAAGTCTTAAGCTTTCCGAGTCAATGAAGAATGTTGGTAACCATCCCATCTTAGACATTATTGGCGGGACAATCACGGAAAACACTATGCGCGAAGTCGAAAGAATAATGCGCAGGGAAGAGCGGCAGCGTGCCAGGCGGAAGGTGGCTTCCCCCCAGCAGCGAAAGGACACAGTCGAGGAGATTTGTGTAGCCCTGGAGGATGAGAACGTCCTCCTGCGAGAGGAGCTTGAAGAAGCCAAAAGGGGACAGGAGCGATATGAGCAGCTCTGGACATATTTGATAGAAGGATACTTTTACGACCCTCGGATGATGCAGGAGCTGCATAGGGCGGCATTGGCTGTGCATGACTATGAACGAGCGGCGCAGTTGAAGGCGAGTGTGGAGAATTACATGCGACCGCCCAATCAGACGATGAATGTATTCGGAACCAACAACGGGATGGCGGCGATGAACACGACGGGCGGCAATTATGCTTTCAACCAGAAAGGAGGTGCGACATGGGGATAATTTTTCTACCTGGCAGCCAGAACTATGGCGTTGTGGCTGAGAGCATCACGGGCAGCACGATCAACACGGGCGGACAGGGTGTGACGGTGAGTCGGATGCCTGCGCCCCTGCGGGATGCGGAGTTCGGTCGCAGGTTGTACGAGTTGGTCAGGGGACTGGGGCTGATGGACGCGAGTATGCCGCTGGACGGGTTCCTGTATCAGATGAGCCTGTCGGACGCGATGCCCGCCGCGGGGTTGAAGCCCATTCCGTGGATAGGCACGAAGCAGCACTTGCGCGAAGTGTTGCAGGGGGTGTATGACTCTCAGCTTCGGTGTCAGTCGCTGACGATGGCGGCGGTGGAGCGGCAGGTGCTTGAGGTTTTTGTGGACAAGGACGGCAAGAAAATGTCGTTGGCGAAGCCCAAGCCTGTGCCTTCGAGGGAGTCGGATGCCATCAGCGATTTTTTTGCGACCCTCAGCGACCCTCCGACAAGTAGCGGATTTTCTGCGGAATAACTGATTGAAGAATTTGTTGAGCGACCTCAAAAGGGTCGCTTTTCTTTTGTGTTTTTATGCGGACGGTTTGCAGCGATGTCCGTACCTTTGCATCGCATTTCCAATAGTTGGGGTGCGGTGCAAGGTTTGTTTTTGCGCCTAACTTTTTAAATTAAAAAATTTATGTCAAAAGTAGTAAAGGGCAGTGCCCTCATCGACGACTACGGCGGCGTTACGTTCACGCCGTACGACAGCAACCCTGCGGAGAATACGCCGTGGACGGTGCTGGCAAGGGATTTGAACGGGAAGCTGCAGTGCAGCAAGAATAAGATTAACTTAGTGATCACTTTCAACCGCCCAGCCACGGTGCAGGATGCCATTGCGCTGCTGCAGCGCCAGTCGGCCAGCCTCGTCAGCGAATTGGTGAAGGTCAGTGTGCAGCGCCGGTATGAAAAAGTAGCGCAGAAATAGTTATGAAGTACAGTTATTTTTCTTCTGTTAAGAGCCGCCGGTGCAGGCAGGTGTCGGTGGCGGAGTTGGTGGAACTGATTGGGCAGGAGGGTCTGCGGGCAAAGTGCGATGCGATAGCCGCGGCTGTGGCCGAGGGCGACGGCGGCGAGGCGGACGCGCTGAAAGCGGAGCTGCCCGTGATAGTGCTGAACGAGCTGTACGCGCAGGGTGCGCCGAGGCTGCAGGGGACGGGCGACCCGACGGGGCTGGTGATGATTGACTACGACAATTGCCAGGACGAGGAGGCGCTGCAGGCGCTGCAGGCGGACGTGGTGAGGCTGGCGGTGTCGCATCCGGAGCTGAAGGACCTGATTGTGGCGGCTCATGTGTCGCCCAGGCGTCATGGTGTGCACGTGTGGTACAGGTGGATTGCGGGTTGCCGCACCATCAGGGAGTGTCATGCCAGGTTTGCCGAGTGGTCGGGTCTGCAGGGTTACGACGAGGGTTGCAATGACCGCAGCCGTTGCAGTTATCTGGTGGACGGGAGCCGTTTCTTTGTGCAGAACTGGGACGCGATGGACCGCAACGAGGAGTATGCGCAGCGGCAGCGCGAGTCGATGGCGATGGCGGCGGAGGCGCCCTGTGCGGAGGAGGTTCAGCCGCAGGAGGCGGACGGCAGGGAGTGGCCTGCGGAGTATGCGGGTGTGCCTTACGACCTGATTGTGCAGGGGCTGACGCGGGTGTGTGCGCCGAAGTCGAAGCTGGCGGCGGACGGCAGTGTGATGGAGGGTGCGCGCGACAACACGTTCTTCAAGGTGGCGTGCTATCTGCGCTATCTGACGGATTGCGAGCCTCAGTGGGTTGCGAGTCTGGCTCCTGCCTGGGCGCGTGCGCTGGACGAGGGTAAGCCTGGGCGCGTGATGGAGTTGTGCCGGAATGCGTGCCGTAAGAGTCCGTCGTTTGCCCTGCCGAAGACGCTGAAGGCTGTGCTGGCGGAGCTGGGTGCCAGCGTGGGCGTGGCCGAAGCGGGCGGGGGGCAGGAGGGCCCTACGGAGAGCGAGGCGCGGGCTGAGTTGGCTCGGATTGACGAGGGTCAGCGTTTTCTGTTGTCGGTGCCGAAGGCGTTGCCGCCGATTTTCAAGGAGTATTGCGATGCGTTTCCGCCGGACTGGAAGCCGGCTGCGGTGCTGGCGTTGCTGCCGCTGCTGGGCACGATTGTGAGCCGTGCGCGGGCGCGCTATCTGGACGGTCGGCTGCACAGTCCGTCGTTCCAGATGGTGGTGGAGGCGAAGTTCGGTCGCGGCAAGAGCAACATCACGGACATGGCGCGCGTGATTCTGCGTCCGCTGGAGGAGTGCGACGCTGTGGGTAATGCGCAGCTGAATGCGTACAATGTGCTGGTGGAGCAGGCGAACAGTGCGAAGACGTTGCCGGCGAAGCCCGATGTGCTGGTGCGGAAGATTGTGGGCGACTTCACGGTGGCTGGTTTCGAGGAGGTGCTGGGCACGTCGAAGGGTCTGCACATCTGGTGCGGCACGAGCGAGATTGACGAGGTGAAGCGCATCTGGCCCATGGTGAGCTACATTGCGCGGAAGGCGTTTGACAATGATTTGTACGGGCGGTCGCTGCAGACGGCGCGCACGTTCAGGGGCGAGCGTCCGGTGTTCTGGAACACCCTGCTGTGCGGCACGCCGCGGGCGGTGGCTCGTTGCTATCCAGACCCCGAGGACGGTCTGGTCAGCCGCACGGTGTTTTTCAAGCATCAGGTGGACGACGGGCAGATGCCCTCGGTGAAGATGGCGCAGCGCACGCGCGACAGGATAGGGCGCGAGGTGGCTCGGCTGCATGCGTTGTATTGCTGCGACGAGTCGGGTGTGCCTGTGCCCGAGCAGGAGATTGCGCTGGAGTGGGTGAACCGCGACCTGAACCAGTGGCTGCAGGAGCAGTATGACCTGAGTGTGCGCACGGGCAACGAGAGCCGCGACAGTTTCCGCCGCCGCGATGCGGTCATCGGGTTCCGCGCGGCGCTGGTGGCCATGGCGGTGTATCGCGGTCTGGGGCTGAAGGTGGGTGCGCAGGAGCGCAAGATTGTGAAGGGTTTTGCGCGCTGGGTGGCTGGCTATTCGCTGGAGATGCACGTGATGAAGTTTGGGCGCGAGCTGAACAAGATTGCGGCGGACGACGATGCGGATGTGTGTGCAGCCCCGTATGCCGAGGTGTTGCCGCAGCTGCCCGATTCGTTCACCATCCGCGAGGCTTACAGGGTGTTCGGGGCGATGTCGCCAGGTACGGTGCGCACGATGCTCTCGCGGCTGGTGGGGCGCGGACTGCTCGATCCGGTGGAGAGAGGTGTTTATACGAAGAAGAAGTGACTTTTCGCAGATTACTCGAATTTTTTAAGACTACGGATTTTTTAAGACTACGAATTTGACGAATTTGACGAATTTTTTAAGACTACGAATTTGACGAATTTGGAGAATCACAGATTGTTTAAATTAAAATTATGGAAGTTATTGGTATTATCAGGCAGGTGCTGGAGGTTAAGAGCGGCAGCTCGCCGAAGGGAGATTACTATGTTCAGCCCATCGTGGTGGAGCTGGAGGAGAGTTTTAATCGTGTGGACGGCAGCCAGGGTGTGACGCGCCATTCGCTGCTGGTGGACATCACGGGCAGGCAGGCAAGGAATTTCAGCCTGGGCGTGGGCACGAAGGTGCGCATGAATGTGTTTTTCCACTGCAAGGAGTGGAATGGCAAGTGGTTTCAGAGTGTGTCGTGTGGCATGATTTATGTGGTGTAAAAATAGATGGGAGGACACAATATGGAACAGTATAGATTTTCTTTGCTGATGGAGACGGAGTGGGCCGACTGCTGGACGGGCGGGCTCTATGTGGAACGCACGGGCGGAGAGCGCAGGCAGCTGGCGCAGGTGATGGTGCGGAAGGGGTTTGCCCTGTTGCCGCATGGCAGGGACGTGAGGGAGTTTCGGGGCGACTGGCGGCTGGAGGTGGGCGGCAGCGGTGTGGCGGCGCGTTTGCTGGCCGGCAGGCAGCGGGTGGATGTGGTGTGGCACGCGGGGCGGCGGATGCCCCACACGCGGGAGCGGGCGCTGTTTGTGCTGGTGCCTGGGGGGATGGGTCAGGCGGAGTGTGGGCAGCGGTTCCGTCGGCAGATGGAGCAGGTGCAGCTCTGGTGCGGCGGCAGGCTGGTGTGTGTGGTGGAGTGGCAGGTGGCGGAGTGCCGCGCGCAGCAGGCGTATTTCGAGCCTGTGTCGGACCGCCCGAGCGACCCCTTCGAGGACTGGCCGGAGGAGTTGTGACGCGGCGGCGGTTTGTTACAATTGTTACAATTGTTACAATTGTTACAGTTGTTACAGGGCTTGTTTAGGGGCTTTGCGGCGTGTATGGTACATATTTGAAAGTTTTGGTTACGGCATCTGTAGGGGTGCCGTTTCTTTTTTTGTAACTTTGCGGCATGAAAAGACTGTATTTTATATTTGCGCTGGTGTGGCTGTGTGTTGCAGGCGCGCGTGCGGTGGATTTGATGCGCTGCCAGATTGTGGTGCCCCAGGGTCAGCCGGCGCTGGTCGGGAAGATGGCTGGGGTGCTGCGCGACGACATCGCGCGGGTGACGGATGTGCGCCCCGAGGTGGTGCAGACGGAGCGGCAGGATGTGCCCCGCGTGGTGCTGCGTGTGGGCGGACTGGCGGGCTGGGAGCGTTTCCGCATCACGACGGAGGCGGACCGCCTGCTGATTGAGGGCAGCGACGCGAGGGGACTGGCTTACGGTGTGCTGCACGTGAGTGAACGCATCGGCGTGAATCCGTGGTACTGGTGGGCGGATGTGCCTGTGGTGAAGCAGAAGCGTCTGGACTATAAGGAGAATTTCACGTCGAAGCAGCCGAGCGTGAAGTATCGCGGTTTCTTCATCAACGATGAGGACTGGGGTCTGAAGACGTGGGCTGCACGGAACTTCGAGAAGGATTTGCAGGATATTGGCCCGAAGACGTATGACAAGGTGTGCGAGTTGATTTTGCGTCTGAAGGGGAACATGGTGGCTCCGGCGATGCACTCGTGCACGGGGGCTTTCTACAGCCATCCCGAAAGTCAGCGCGTGGCGGCGGAGTGGGGCATCATGATTACGACCAGCCACTGCGAGCCGCTGCTGTTCAACAATGCGTCGGAGTGGGAGTGGCAGAAGGAGCGCGACGGGGAGTGGAACTACCTGACGAACAGGGAGACTATCTGGCGGAAGCTGGACCGGCGCATTGCCGAGACGGCTCAGTTTGACAATATCTACACGGTGGGTATGCGCGGCCTGCACGACGAGGCCATGAAGGGTTCGACCGACCCGCGCGTGAGGGCTCAGACGCTGGAACGGGTGTTTGCCGACCAGCGCGAGATTCTGCAGCGGCACAAGGGACAGCCTGCGGGGCAGATTCCGCAGATTTTCGTGCCCTACAAGGAGACGCTCGACATCTACGATGCGGGGCTGCGTGTGCCGGAGGATGTGACCCTGGTGTGGCCCGACGACAATTACGGCTACATGAAGCGTGTGAGCAACGCGGCGGAGCAAGCCCGCAGGGGCGGCAGCGGGGTGTATTACCACCTGAGTTATCTGGGCACGCCGCACGATAACCTGTGGATTCAGACGACGGCTCCCGTCCTGATGTACGAGGAACTGCTGAAGGCTTACGAGGCTGGGGCTGACCGCTACTGGCTGCTGAACGTGGGCGACATCAAGCCGATGGAACTGGGTGTGCAGCTGTTTTTCGACATGGCGTGGGATTTCGGCACGTTCAACGAGGAAACTGTAAACCGCTATCAGGCTGCGTGGCTGGCGGGTGTCTTTGGCAAGGGCTACAGGCAGGATTTCCAGCAGGTGCTCGACACGTACTACCGCCTGGCGTGGCAGCGAAAGCCAGAGTTCATGGGCTACGAAATGGAGTGGGACAGCGAGGAGAATAATCGGCTGCACGACACGGATTTTTCTTTCGCGACGGGTGCGGCGCAGCAGCGGCTGGCTGACTATCAGCGCATCAGCGACCAGTGTGAACGCATTGCCCGCCAGTTGCCCGAGGCGTTGCGTCCTGCCTTCTTCGAACTGCTGGGCTACAGCGTGAAGTCGGCTTACCAGATGAACCGCAAGTTTCTCATGGCTCAGCGTAACCACGAGACGGGCAGCCTGGAGGCAGCCGGACAGGTGAAGGCGGCAGCGGACAGCATACAGACGCTGCTCGGGGAGTATAACTCGCTGCTCGGCGGCAAGTGGCAGGGCATGATTTCCGAAGTGCCGCCAGGCTTTTGTGCCAAGTATCAGCTGGTGCCCGAACTGGTGACCATGCCGACGACAAGATTCCGTTTGCCTGAGCTTCAGCGCAGGACGGAGTTTGCCCATCGGATTGACTTGCGGAAGGTGAAAACGGGTGCTCCGTTCAGGAAATTGGAAGGTATCGGTACGGACTGGGTTTGTCTGCAACTGGGCAAGCCGCACGACGCGGTGCAGGATGCAGGCAGTCTGTCGTCGCAGCATCTGGACATGATGTTTGACTGCGAGGCAGGTCGTGACAGCGTGACACTGTGCATCAGTTGTGTGCCGTTCTGGCCGGTGAGCAAGGATCGGAGCAACCGGCTGGGCGTGAGCGTGGACGGCTGTCGGTCTGTGGTGCTGGAGAACCGGATTGAGGAGTGGTCGTGGCCGTGGAAGCTGCAGGTGCTGGAGAATAGGAAGGACTTTGTGGTGAGGCTTCCGCTTTCGGGCAAGGGGCGCAGGCACAGGCTTTCGCTCATCGTCGGCGACCCAGGACAGATGGTACAACGGATTAGTTATCAATGAAAAAAATTTTTTAATCACTTAAATAAAATAAAAACAACAATGACAAATTCTACAGAACAGGGCAGCCGTATGTATTTGCTGTCCATCGTAATGGTTGCTGTGCTTGGCGGTCTGCTCTTCGGCTATGACACGGCGGTGATTTCAGGAGCAGAAAAGGGTTTGCAGGCTTTCTTCAAGGGTGCTGCCGACTTTGAGTACACCGACTACATGCATGGCTTTACGTCGTCGTCGGCCCTTATCGGCTGCATCATCGGCTCGGCCCTTTCGGGTGTGTTGGCATCCAATCTGGGACGCAAGCGGTCGCTCATCCTGGCGGGTATTCTCTTCTTTGTTTCTGCTTTCGGCAGCATGACGCCAGAGTTTCTGATTTTCCCTTACGGACAGCCAACCTACTCGCTGCTCGTGGCGTTCAACATCTACCGCGTCATTGGCGGCGTGGGCGTGGGTCTGGCTTCGGCCATCTGTCCGATGTACATTGGCGAGGTAGCACCTTCCGGCATCCGTGGTATGCTGGTGAGCTGGAACCAGTTTGCCATCATCTTCGGTCAGCTGGTGGTCTATTTCGTCAACTTCGTCATTCTGGGCGGTCATGCCAATCCGGTTTACGACGCTGTCGGCAGCATTGTCAATATGGCAGATGCGCAGTGGACGATAGAGACAGGCTGGCGTTATATGTTCGGTTCGGAAATGGTGCCCGCAGGACTCTTTGCCTTCCTCATTTGCTTCGTTCCTGAAACGCCGCGCTATCTGGTGATGATTGGTCAGGACCAGAAGGCGCTGGGCATTTTGGGCCGCATCAACGGCACAGCCAAGGCTGCTCAGATTCTGCAGGACATCAAGGACACCATCACCGTGAAGACAGAGCGTCTGTTCACTTACGGCTATCTCTGCATCTTTGTCGGCATCATGCTCAGCGTGTTCCAGCAGGCTGTCGGCATCAACGCCGTGCTCTACTATGCACCTCGCATCTTCAAGGACATGGGCATGGAGAACGAAATGGTGTTCACCGTGTTCATGGGTGTGGTCAACATTTTGTTTACCCTCGTGGCAGTCTTTACCGTGGAGAAATGGGGACGCAAGCCATTGCTCATCAGCGGTTCCATCGGCATGGCCATTGGTGCCCTGGGTGTGGCTGTGACATTTGGTCATAGCGGCATGGAGATGTTGACCGCTGTCAGCATCATGGTTTATTCCGCTTCGTTCATGTTCTCGTGGGGACCTATCTGCTGGGTGCTCATTGCGGAGATATTCCCCAACACCATCCGTGGTGCAGCGGTAGCCATTGCCGTCGCTTTCCAGTGGATATTCAACTTCATCGTCAGCAGTTCCTTCGTGCCTATGTTCAACATGCACCTTAAGCCAGGCGATGACTTCGGCCATTGGTTCACTTACGGGCTCTACGGACTCATCTGCCTCCTTGCTGCCCTCTTCGTTTGGCGACTGGTTCCCGAGACTAAGGGCAAGACGCTGGAAGACATGAGCCGCCTGTGGAAGAAAAATATGAATTAAAATAAAAGGTTCGGGATTATGAAAAAGATATTATTTGCTTTACTGACATTGTGTTTCTCCGTCGGTATGTATGGTCTGGAGAACATTCAAGTGGGAAACACCACTCGCACCATGATTGTCTATGCCCCTAAAGGGTTGCCTGCACAGCCAGCTCTCGTCATTGCCCTTCATGGAGCTAACCAGGATGCAGCCTATCTGCAGAGTCTTGCCAAGTGGGAAACCGTTGCCGACACAGCCAAGTTTGTGGTGGTCTATGCCAACGGCGTGAACAGATACTGGGACATCTCGGGCACGAGCGATTTGTTGTTTATGCAAACCATCATTGACAATATGCACTCGCGCTATCATATCAATAAAAACCGAGTCTATCTCACAGGATTCTCCATGGGCGGCATGTTTACCTACTATGCTGCCAACAAGATGGCAGACAAGATTGCGGCCTTCGCCCCTGTCAGCGGATATCCGATGGGTGGTCCCAATGCCTATGCTTCGCGTCCCGTGCCCATTCTCCATACCCATGGAACGGCAGACGACGTCTGTGTCTATAGCGGTGTGCAACAGCATATTGATGCCTGGGTGAAATTCAACGGATGTAACGCTACGCCCGAAATCATCAAACCTTATCCCAAGTCGAAGCCCAATTCTCCTGCCTCTCTGAAACGTTACAAGGGGGGCAAGAACGGCGTGGAGGTAGCTCTCCTTACGTTGGCAGACAAAGGTCACTGGTGGTCTATGGACACGGCACAGGCATTGACTTCCGAGGAAATCTGGAACTTCTGCAAACGCTACAGCCTGGGTGCTGCCGAGCCGGAAGTGGAGAGCATCGTGCCCGAAAACAAGTCTTTCGACCTTCTGCCTGAACGTGACAACCTGTTCACCGTGACTTTCAGCGAACCCATCGACTGTGCCAAAATCTCTGCCTCCCTCAAGTCGGATGCCGGCAAGACCATTCCGCTGGAAGTGCAGTCGGAGGGTATGCTTGCCAAGGTCACGTTTGCCTTGCCAGCCAATGCACAGGTTCCCGACGGCGAATACACCCTGACCGTTTCCAACGCCGTGAGCAAAGAGGGTGGGGTGCTGAAGTCTGCTACTTTCACCTATGCTTATGGCGTGGAGGAAGTCGGCGAAGTGATGAATGTCGATACCCTTTACTGCCCCGACTGGTATGCCGAGCGACCCACCGTTGGCGAAGGCATCCCTGCAGGATGGCGTCGTGTCAACACGAATTCTTCAGGTACAAAAGAAACGACAAACGGTGTTGCAGCCAACTGTACCGGTGTGCGTATGAAATACTTTGAACAAGGTGGCGACTTCGATGCAGGCTTCTATCTTAGTGCCCGCGACAACCAGACTTGCAACCTCTACTACGGACTGCTCAGCGGTTCTCCCCTCAAACTCGACGCTGGGAAATACCGCATTTCCTTCAATTCTGTCTATTGGAGCGAAGGTGCACTTTCTGCCAATGCCAGCTATAATTTCAACGTCATGACCACCACGCTCTCTTCTGTTTTCTCGGAAGCCTCCCTGCTTTCTGCGGGCACCATGAGCGAAAAGACTGACAAGAAGATTACGGGTTCAAAAGCCTATGCCTTCGATTTCACCATCAGCCGATCAGCCAACTATGTGCTCAATTTTGAAATGTCTGAAGGCTGGAACTCAGTCATCGTCGGCAACATCCTGCTTACGACTGTTCCCTCTTTGGCCGACACTTATAAGGGCACATTCTATCGCACGTTGCTGGCAGCCCAGCGTGCCGTCAAGGGCTACGAAAGCACACCTCCAGCCAAGGTTCTGCAGCGAGTGATTGAACAATACGCTGACCTCACCTCCACTTCTCCCTCAGTCTATACAGCTGCCACCCAGGAACTGGCCGAAGCCCTTGCTACGTTCAACGCAGCCGACAAAGATGGTCGGGAAAGCAGATCTGTCAACATACAGGTGAACGGCGAAACACGTTCCTACTGGCTCTATGTTCCTGCAAAGCGCCAGCCCAATGCACCTCTTGTCATTGCCCTTCACGGAGCAGGCGGTCACAGTACGGACCAGACTCCCAGTTTCAATACCATTGCCGACAGGGAAGGCTTCATCGTGGCATATCCGCAGGGCAAGGACATCTATTTCCCCGTTTTTGGCGGAACAGTTCCAGGCTGGGATGCTTCTGGCGAAGACAATGCCGATGTTGATTTCATCAAAGCCGTCATCGCTGACATTGCCGACATCTATCCTGTTGACCACGAGCGCATCTACTGCTGCGGATTCTCCAATGGCGGCATGATGACCTATGCCCTTGCCAATGCGTGCAGCAACCTCTTTGCAGCCTATGCTTCCATCAGCGGATTCCCGCTCAACGAGTTCCACCTGCGCTATACGAGTTCACGTCCTGTGCCCTTCCTGCACATCCACGGCAAGAACGATGACTTCGTGAAATATTCCCTCATGCCCGTCATTGTCGATGAAATGGTGGCACGCCTGGGAGCCAACCCCGTGCCTGTGACAACCACCGTCAGCGGCAGATACACCAAGAGCATCTATGAAGCTACTGAAGGCAGTTTCCCATATACTTACTACGAAATTGACGGCATGGGTCACGAAGCCTACACCGACAAGACGGAAGCTGGCAACTCTTCGCTGACCATGTGGAATTTCTTCAAGCAGTACACCCTTTCTACCCCTTGCGACACCACCATCAAGTGGCTGCCACGCTTAGAGACAGAAGGCTACACACCCAAAGACCACGGCTGGAGCGTCAACGTCAGCAAGGTGTTGCTCCTCTTCGGTCGTGACCAGAAAACCGACAACAACCAGAACGTCTATCATTCCCTGCAGCTGACCACAGGTTCCTATAAACTCTGCTTCCATGCCGACGGAGACCCCGACAAGGAAGTGACCATCAAACTGCAGAAACTCACGGGTCGCCGTCCTACCGTGCTCAATGCCAGTGTTGTGGCAGGTGGCGACTACGAACTGCCCTTCACGGTTAATGATGGATGGGGCGAATACCGTCTCACCGTCAACCGTCCAGCGACTACAGACGTCATCAACATCACAAACCTCGGCATTTACTCCGTGGCAGACACTCCTGCCACAGGTGTTCAGTCGCTGCTTCCTTCAGCTGCCGATGACACCCCTGCCGCCATCTATTCACCCACGGGCATTCGTCAGAACCATGTTCAGATGGGTATGAACATTATTCGGACAGCCGATGGCACAGTGAAGAAAATTTTGGTGAAATGAAAATTCAACAGCCACGTTTTTTTACGCGAATAAACTTAACAGATGTAAATAATCCATGAAGAAGATTCTTGTTTCGGCTCTGTTGGCCGCAGTTCTGACACCAGTTCATGCACAGGACTACACCCTCACCGTGGGCAAAACGGTGACGGAAATCACCTTTTATTCACCGGAAATCGTCCGTGTGACGAAATATCAAACCTCCGACCCCCAGGCTAAGTGTGACCCGAAGGTGGTGGTCACCATGTCTCCGCAGACGGTGAACCCCACAAAAAGGGAGGGAGCGAGAATTGACACCCTCTTGACAGGTAGCGTCATGGTGACGTGCAACAAGCAGACGGGACTGATCGGATTCTTCCGTCCCGACGGCACGGTGCTTATTAAGGAACGGGCAAAGGCTGTTTTCACGAAACGGACGTCGCACACCATCGACCCCTACAATGTGTCGCAGTCGTTCCGTCTCTCGCTCGGTGAAGCCATCTACGGCTTCGGACAGGTGCAGGACGGCAACCTGAATCACCGCAACAAGAGTTACACACACATGGTGCAGAACAACACGTCGGTGTGGATTCCGTTCTTCCATTCCACACGCGGTTACGGTCTCTATTGGGACTTGTATGGTCCCTGCGACTTCAGTGACAATGCGTCGGGTGGTGCTACGTTCACGACCGAGGCTGCCCATGCTGTGGACTACTATGTGCTGGTTGGTTCGGAAACGGGCGGCGACGATGTGGTCAGGCGTGTGCGCCAACTGACGGGCAAGGCAACGATGGTGCCGCTGTGGACCTTCGGCTACTTCCAGAGCAAAGAACGCTACAAGAGTGCCATGGAGACGTTGGGCGTGTTGCAAAAATACCGTTCCCTGAATGTGCCCATCGACTGCGTGGTGCAAGACTGGCAATACTGGGGCGGCAACAACCAGTGGAATGCCATGGAGTTTCTGAACCCAGAGTTCAGGACCGATTACCCGAAGATGATTGACGGCATCCACAAGGACGGCGGTCATCTGCTCATCTCCATCTGGGCAAACTTCGGACGCGACACCAAGCAGTTTGCGCACTTCAAGTCGAAGAACCAGCTGATGAAGATGGGGAATGATATCATGTCAGCCACATGGCCCAACAACGAGGGCGTCGGCATTTACTGTCCCTATCAGAAATCGGCACGCGACTACTACTGGCAGTGTCTCTACGAAGGTTTGGTCAGCAAGGGGGTGGATGCCTACTGGGTAGATTCTTCGGAGCCAGATCACTACCAAGGAGGTGAGGACTGGGAGCGAACCAACGATTTCATCGTATTGAATAAAGACGATGCCGACAATGCCACGCTGAACCCCCATTCATTGGAGAGTCAGCATACATGGCGGTCGCTGCGCAATGTGTTTCCGTTGATGCACGCCAGCGGTGTGTACGACGGTCACCGTGGTCAGCATTCCGAACTGACTGAAGCCAAACGTGTAATGATCATGACACGTTCAGGTTTCCTCGGTATGCAGCGTTATGGTGCAGGTACCTGGAGTGGCGACATCACCGCTTCGTGGGAAACCCTGGCCCGTCAGATTCCTGCTGCGCTGAACTATTCTGCCTGTGGCATCCCCAGCTGGAACAGCGACATTGGCGGCTTCTTCAACGGCAATTATCAGGGTGCAGGGCAGGACACCTACAACGAATTGTACTGCCGCTGGATTCAGTTTGGCACCTTCTGCACCATCATGCGTAGCCACGGTTCTGCTGCCGACCGAGCCATCTATCAGTTTGGCAAAGAGGGCGAGAGTTACTACGATGTCATCAACCGTTACATCCATCTGCGTTATGCCCTCTTGCCCTACATCTACAGCACTGCCCGCAAGGTTACGGGCGATGGCTTCTCCTTCATGCGGGCGATGGGTATAGCCTATCCTGCTGATGAAGCTACCCACGAGTTGAAAGACCAGTTTATGTTTGGACACGACCTGCTCGTGGCTCCCGTGGTGAAGGAACAGGCTACGCAGCGCACAGTCTATCTGCCGAAGGGCGAAGGCTGGACAGACATCTGGAGCGGCAGGCAGTTTGACGGCGGCAGGTGGCTGACACGCGATGTCAATCTGGCCCTGATGCCGCTTTTTGTGCGTCAGGGAACCATCATCCCTTGGGGACCAAACGTGCAATACAGCTCTAAGTGCAACTGGGACAAGCTGGAAATCCGCATCTATCCTGGAGCCGACGGCACCTTCACCCTCTACGAAGACGAGGGCGACAACTACAATTACGAGCAGGGCAAATGCTCCGAAATACCTTTCACATGGAACGATGACACCCGCACGCTGACCATCGGCACACGCAGCGGATCATTTGAAGGGATGCTGGCAAACCGTACCTTCCGCATCGTGCTTGTCAGTGCCGAGGAACGCATGGGGCTGGGCATTCGGCAGTCGCAGCGTTTCAGCAAAGAGGTGGACTACGACGGCAAGGAGGTGTCTGTGCAGATTGACAACGAAAACCCGCAGGCAGAGGAATCCCTGAACACCGTCACCGCCATTCAAGCTACACCCGCCAACGTAAAACTCTTCTTGGGACAGTCCAGCACGTTTACCGTCAAAGCAAAACTTGCCGACGGAACGATGCAATTTGTCACCCTCGATGCCGTTTGCGAAAGCAGCGACCCCACCGTGGCAACCGCTCGCGACGGCATTATCTATGCAGGCACACAGCAGGGACATGCCGACATCAGCGTCACCTATACCGACGGTTTTGGTACTGAGCATCACACCGTCATTGGCGTGAACACCACCATCCCCACCAACCTCTATACCTGGAAGGCTTACGACTGGTATCGCAACCGTGTGGCAGACCGTCTCGCCGCATCCGACATCCAATACAGCAGCAAAGACAACACCGTTACCATCACCAAGACGGGTGCGCAGAACATAGCCCTACGTTACAAGGAACAGAAATACATGGAGCCAGGGATGAAATACCTTGTGGCTGTGGCAACCGATGTGTCTAAGACCAAGACCGACTCGCAGCTGTGGTACATCAATGGCACGTGGGTGAACATCGTCAATCCTGCCGATGTGCGAACCCTTACCGACGGACGCATCATGGTTGCCTGGACCATCGACGAAAACAAAGGCTATGCACTGACGGGCGAAACAGTATTCGGACTGACCTCCACCGACAGCCATGGTCGTTCCGTCATCAGTTATGTGGGCTTCACTTCCGACCTGAATGCACTTCAGCGGGAGTTCAACGCGGTGACAACCGAATTGTCTGCCCCCGAAGCTCGTCTCGTCAAAGGCACAACCATCTATGCGCTCGACGGAACGCAGCGCAGCCGACTCGCCCACGGCGTGAACATCGTAGTGGACGGCGGCAAGGCTGTGAAAGTTTATCAGAAATAATAAATTCTTCATTCTTCATTCTTCATTTTTTTAACATGAAACGACAAGCATTTTTATTCATCCTCTCCCTCTTCGGTTTGTTCAGAACAGCCGATGCCGCCACGAAAACCGACAACGACCAGTGCCTTTGGTACGACCGTCCTGCCTCCTGCTGGCTCGAAGCCCTGCCCCTGGGAAACTCCCGCATGGGAGCCATGGTCTATGGAGGTACCGACAGCGAAGAAATCCAGCTGAACGAAGAAACCTTTTGGAGCGGTGGTCCGCACAACAACAACAGCCAGACTTCGCTGCAATACCTCACCGAAGTGCGCAGCCTTATTTTCGACGGAAAAGAGAAAGAGGCTGAAAACCTGATTAACCGCGAATTTGTGAAAGGTCCACACGGCATGAGATTCCTCCCTGCGGGCAGCCTCTGCCTCCAGTTCGGTCATGCCCAGCCTACCGACTATCGCCGCGAACTGGATTTGCAGACAGCAACAAACACCACGTCCTATATATATAACAATGTGAAATACACCCGCCGTGTCATTGCTTCCCTGCCCGATGGACTGGTGCTTGTAAACATCAAAGCCAGCAAGAAGGGTGCACTCAGTTTCCAGCTTTCCTACAAAAGCCAGCTGCCTTTCACGGTAAAGACGGCAAGCCCGTCCTCGCTCATTGCCACCATCGAGGGAGTTGACCAGGAAGGCATCAAGGCAGCCCTCACCGCTCAATGCCGTACCGACATCAAGGCCGACGGCAAAATCACCGCCAGTGGCGAAACACTCTATGTGGAGAATGCCACCGAAGTCACGCTTTACGTCTCCGCCGCCACCAACTTCGTCAACTACCACGACGTCAGTGGCGATGCCAATCAGAAGAATCAGCAAATCCTCTCCGCCGCCGAAACCATGAACTTTGCCCAGCTCATGAAACGCCACGTGGCAAAATACCAGGCACAGTACGGCCGTGTGCATCTCACCATGCAAAGCCCGAACCCCGCTTCCACCCCCTCGGCAGGTGCCCTTCTTCCCACCGACCAGCGCCTCGACAAATTCTATGGATCCACCGACCTCGGCATGGTGACACTCCTTTTCAACTACGGCCGCTACCTGCTTATCTCCAGCTCACAGCCAGGCGGACAGCCTGCCAACCTGCAGGGCGTGTGGAACGACAAGCGCAACGCACCGTGGGATAGCAAATACACCATCAACATCAATGCCGAAATGAACTACTGGCCAGCCGAAGTGTGCAACCTCTCCGAAACTGCCGAACCGCTCTTCTCCATGATTCGCGACCTCAGCGTAACAGGTGCAGAGACTGCTCGCAAAATGTACGGTTGCCGTGGCTGGATGGCACACCACAACACCGACATCTGGCGCATTGCCGGTCCTGTCGATGGAGCCCCCTGGGGTATGTTCCCCAATGGCGGAGCCTGGCTTGCCACACACCTGTGGGAACACTACCTCTTCACCCTCGACAAAGACTT
Organism: uncultured Bacteroidales bacterium; assembly: GCA_902802265.1. Taxonomy (GTDB): domain Bacteria; phylum Bacteroidota; class Bacteroidia; order Bacteroidales; family Bacteroidaceae; genus Minthosoma. The sequence continues at coordinate 158,033 of CADCLN010000002.1, forward strand.
CCTGCGCCAATACTACCCCATCCTGAAGGGGGCTGCCGACTTCTATCTGGACTACTTCGTGGAGCACGACGGCCAACTCCTGGTCGTTCCCTCCGTCTCTCCCGAACATGGTGGCAGAGGCAAGCAGACACCCGTCACGGCAGGCTGCACCATGGACAACCAGATAGCCCGCGATGCACTCACCCAAGCCCTCCATGCCGCCCAGGTGCTCGCTGTCGATACCGACTACCAGCAGAAACTCTCTCGCGCCATCGCCAAGCTGCCACCGATGCAGGTAGGGCAGTACGGCCAACTGCAGGAGTGGCGTGAAGACCTCGACGATCCCAAGGACGAACACCGCCACATCAGCCACCTCTACGGACTGCATCCCTCCAACCAAATTTCCCCCTACCGCACACCCGAACTATGGCAAGCTGCAGGCGTTACACTCCGTCAGCGCGGCGACCAGGCCACAGGCTGGAGCTTAGGTTGGAAAACCAACTTCTGGGCACGTATGCTTGACGGCAACCACGCCTACCGAATCATACAGAACATGCTCCGCCTGCTGCCCAACGAAGGGCGTGAGCGTGAATATCCCAACGGGCGCACCTTCCCCAATCTCTTTGACGCACATCCCCCCTTCCAGATTGACGGCAACTTCGGCGTGACGGCAGGTATCTGCGAAATGCTCCTTCAGAGTCACGACGGAGCCGTCCATCTCCTGCCTGCCCTGCCCGATGCCTGGTCTGCAGGCGCCGTCAGCGGACTGAAAGCCCGTGGAGGCTACGAAGTCAGCATCCAGTGGAGCGACGGAAAACTCCGTGCAGCCACCATCACCCCACAGGCCGACGGCACCCTGCGTCTGCGCAGCCACACGCCGCTTACCGCCCCTGGGCTCAAACAAGTGGCCACCCACACCGCCGGAACTGTGACCGACTACGAAGTCCCTGTGAAAGCAGGTCAGCCCATCACCGTGAAGGGGCAGTAAAAACCGTCCCTTGTTCCCTCATGACTGAACGGGGGGACAGGCAAAAGCCCGTATCCCCACGCCTTCATGTAGTCAACCGTACAGTTATGATGATGAAGGCTTATAGTTATATTCAAAGAGAAACAATGAAGTCATAGAAAATAATCATGGCACAGATACGTTTCCATAGACATTTCGAGACCCCTGGACGACTGCTTTACTGGATTATCATCGCCTACATCATCCTCGGCTGGTTCTTCCCAGTGATTGGCCTATTGGCATTTATCTGCATGATTGGTCCTGTAATGACCAGCATTTGGAAAGGGCGCTGGTGGTGCGGACACGTATGTCCTCGCGGCAACATGTACGACCGTCTGCTGTCCAAATACTCACCCCATCGTCCGATTCCCAAGTTCGTGCGTACCTTCGGTTTCCGACTGTTCATGGTGTTCTTCATCTTCACTATGTTCGGCATTCAGCTGAGTTTTGTGCCTTGGAGCGAAGGAGGACTCCCCATGTGGGCAGGCATTGGCAAAGTTTTCTGGACGATTATCGTCATGACCACCATCGTGGGTGTCGCGCTTTCTTTCATCTATGCACCACGTACCTGGTGCTCGTTCTGTCCAATGGGAACCATCTCTAATTGGGTTGCCCCGAAGCATACTCCACTGCCCAGGGCATTTACAAATATCCATGTATCGAGTGCCTGCCAGATGAAATGCAAGCAGTGCGCGCGCGTCTGCCCTATGCAGCTCACGCCTTACGATTCTCGCGGTGAGACTGTAGGCTATCTGCATCCAGACTGTCTGAAATGCGGTAAGTGCGTATTGGCCTGTCCTACGAAGATAATGACCCTCAAGCATTAAGTAATGAACAAGGACGAAAAGCGGGAACTGCGGCGCAAGCGGTTGATGGGTAATAAAGTCTATCAAACGATGAATGTGCTGACGCGCTACATGGATCGATATTATCTCGATGCACTCATTGGCTTCATTCCTGGTTGGGGTGATGCCATAGCCTTGCTCAGCGTCGTGCCGTTTGTCTATTTCTCGTCAAAAGTCATCAAGAGCATTCCTCTGACGTTGGCCATCCTGAATAATGCCCTTCGTGACGTACTGATGGGCATGATACCATTCTTCGTTGGCGACGTTATCGACTTTTTCCATCGTGCCCACATTCAGAACATGCAAATGATTCAGGGTTTCGTTGATGGCGATGAGGCCGTCATCAAGCAGGTAAACACAAGAGCCTGGCAGTCAGCCATTGTCCTTGTTGTCCTTTTGCTTCTCATAGCACTGATGGTATGGGCACTCGTCCGCTTTGGCAGTTACCTATATTCATTGGTAACATCCATGTTCTGAACCCACTCTTCTTTCGTTCACTTGATGATTTTCCGTCCATTTTTGATATAGATTCCGTGTGCTGGATGCAAAACTCTGCGACCTTGCAAGTCATAATAGTAAGAGTCGGAATAGCTGGAGATTGTGATGGAAGGAATGGCTGTCGAAATGTTGTTCATGCGGGCGACGGAGAGACCGAGGCCTGGGTGATGGGTGAGCCAGATGAGGCCACGCTTTGGGTCGAGGGTGATTTTGGTGACCTCGTTGAGGGCGATGCCTGAGTTATCGGTGTTATAGATAGTCCACTCGGTTCCATCGAAGCAGGTAAGGCCGACAACGCCGAGGTTTCCGGCGGTGGCTAACCATAGACGGTTGTCGGCATCGACCTGTACGTCCCAGAAACAGTCGCTGGGTAGCGGCGAGTTGTTGTGGTTGTAGGTCGTACATGCGTTTCCGTCGAAGCGCGTCAACCCCAGACCATATTCTGAACCCATTTTGTCGGGATAGCGAGGGTCGCGGCAGTTCAGCCAAAGGACGTTGTTGTTATCGACGGTCACCGTGCCCACGTAATTGGACGGGAGAGAGGTGTTTGAGGTGGTGTAGTTGCTCCATCGTGTGCCGTCGAAGCAGAACAGGCCGCTGCCGAAGGTGCCGCACCAGAGACGGTTGTTGCTGTCGAAGGCCATGCACTGGACTGTCTTTGTGAGGCTGGAATTGCTCTTGTTATAGGCCATCCACGTCTCGCCGTTGCGCATGTAGAGCCCCTTGTTCGTGGCTATCCAGAGGCGGTTCTTGCGGTCGAACTTGATGAGGTTGGCGTCTGCCTCGCTAAATGGATAATCGGTTCTCATGTAGGCTTTCTTGCCCGTCGCTGTTAGTTCAACGAGGCAGGTGTCGGTGGCAAACCAGGGCCAGAGTAGCCAGACGTTGCCATTACGGTCGGTCTCCGTTTGGGCAATCACCCCCATAGGTTCAAAATGACATTCATCCGTGTCAATGTTGTAGGTTTGGAAACCGTTCTGTGAGCTGGCGTAGAAAATGCCTTTACCATCAATGCAGCCACTGGAAATGGATATGCCACTGTCGTAGAGTTGGTTGTCCGTGAGTGGGATGGCAGCCAGTCCGTTGTCCGTGAGCTTTAGCAAGCCTTCGAAGCGCGAACCTACATAGACGTTGTTGTCATCGGCGGCGTCGATAGTCAGCAGGTAATCGTTAGAGACGTTCAACTGATAGGGATGGGGCGTGAAATTGGTGCCGTCGAACTTGGTAATATTGTGTTCGCTCAACATCCACAGATTACCGTTCTCGTCGGCAGTTATGTCTGCGATGTTTGCCTCGGGCAGGGCTGAATTGTCGGGCGTGTAGTGCGTGAAATCGGTGCCGTCGAACTTGACAAGCCCCTTGTTGGTCGCTATCCACAGGCATCCGTCTTTGTCGGTTTCGATATTATTTACTCTCCCGTATGAAATGTTGTACGGCACCAAATCATTGGACGTAAATACACAGAGGTCATAATTGTTCAAAGCATCGTAGCAAGCCACCCATATACGCCCGTCCCTGTCGGCTCTAATCCTCTTGACGTAGGAATAGGGGCTAATAGGGTTGATGTCGTACACGGCTGTGCATTTCTTTCCGTCGAATACGTACAAAGATGCGATACTGCCTATGAGCATGGTTCCGTCGGCATTGAAATAGAAGCCGGAAATGTTCTGGTTAATGCGAAAGCCAGCATTCTTTATGTCAAATTTTTCTATCCCGCCGTCAGTCACTTTAGCCAAGCCGTTGAACTCCGTGCCAACCCACAGCTCGCCGTTGTGAAACGCCATGTCGGTAATGGAATTTCCTGTCATGCTCCCGTCGGCGCGTTTGAGCACCGTCTGTTTGCCGCTCTGCTTGTCAATCTTCACAAGACCGCCGCCCTTCGTGCCCACGTACAGGAAGTTCTGGTCGTGGATGATTTTCATCACGAAGTTCTTGCTCGAAATGTTCTGCCAATCGGTTAGTTGAGCGTGAGCAGATAGCGCAAAGATAAGCAAACTGGTAATGATTGATGCTTTCATGTTCATTTTTGTTTAGATTATAATAAAAATTGTGTTCTTTCAATGTTGGCTGCAAAGTTACAAATATTTTATGAAATCTCATTTGTGGTTTGGAAAGATTTTTCTAAACGAAACAGGAGGGCATATCTCGGCGACATGCTCTCCTGTATTTGGTTTGGTAAATTTTTTCTAACTAACCTATTAACCTTAACCTGAAAAAGAGTGTGATTTACCAACCCATGGGGTGTTTCGTGAATGATGAAACGGAAACCTAACCTACAATCTTTTACCTCTTAATAAGTAATACCGCTTGAGAATAAACAGTATGTTTAACCTATTAACCTAACTATTAACCTATTTTTTCTTTATTTCGCTGCAAAGGTACGGACTTTCGGGACACGGCATTTTTTCTGATGTTACACGGACTTTTTTGTATCGTCCATTTCGCAGCGAGTGTACGAAAGTTAAAGGTTTGTTATTAAAAAGTGAAAGGGGGCTTGCGGCATGGAGTATCCCCCCTATGGTTGCGGCTTCTTGATGTTGGCATTCTGGTACTCGCTGGGGGTCATTCCGTAGAGAGCCTTGAAGCTGGTGGAGAAGGTGCTGAGGGTCTTGAAGCCTGTGGCATCGCTCACGCTGGTGATATCGAGGTGTTTTTCGCGGAGCAGACGCGCGGCTTCTTTCAGACGGATGGTCTTGAGGAAATCGCGTGGTGACTGACCGGTGAGTTCCTTGATTTTGCGATAGAAGTGTACACGGCTGATGCCCACCAGGTCGGCGAACATCTCGACGCTGAGGTCGGGGTTGTCCATGTTCTGGTTGATGGCTCGCATGACACGTTCCATCAGGTGTTCGTCGGGCGAGGTGATATCCACCTTGTCAAGCTTTTCTTCTGCCCGCTGTTCTGTGGCGTACTTGCCTTGCAGCAGGAAGCGGGTCTGCAGCAGGTTGATGGCTGTGGTGCGCAGCACGTCGATGTTGAAGGGTTTGCTGACGTAGGCATCGGCTCCTCCCTGCAGGCCGTCGATGCGGTCGGTGTCGCTGCCGAGGGCTGTGATGAGGATGACGGGGATGTGGTTGGTGAGGGCGTTCTGCTTGATATGCTGACAGAGGGTGAGTCCGTCCATCACAGGCATCATGCGGTCGCTGATGACGAGGTCAACCTTGTCGGGGTTCTTCTGTATGTAGTCCCACCCTTCGGCGCCGTTGGCACATTCTGCCAGCACCATGTCGTGGGAGAGTTCGCTGTGCAGGTATTGGCGAATGGCGGGGTCGTCCTCCACGATGAGTACGTTGCGGTGTTTCACGCCGCGCAGTTTCTCTATCGGCAGGGCGGCCAGCGGGGTATGGGTCGGGGTTTCCGCTGCGTTTTCTTCGGTGTCTGCCAGAGATGGGGCGCTCTGTACTGGGGCTGCGATGTGGGGCAGACGGATGGTGAAGACGGTGCCCTGGGCGGCAGGGTTGTCGGCTACGGTGATGTCTCCCTTGAACAGCTGTACGAGCAGGTAGGTGAGGTTGAGACCGATGCCTGTGCCGAGGTAGCCGTTCTGGTGTTCGGCGGAGTAGAAGCGCTCAAAGATTTTGGCTTTGTCGGCATCGCTGATGCCGCTGCCTGTGTCGCTGATGCGGAGGGTGAGGTTGTCGGGGTCGGCTGCCAGGCTGAGGGTGATGCTGCCGCCGTCGGGGGTGAACTTGAAGGCGTTGCTGAGCAGGTTCATCAGGATTTTGTCGAGATTGTCGGGGTCGGTCTTTACATGGAGCGAATCGCTGTCGTGGAGGAACTGGAAGTGGATGCCTCGCTGTGCGGCCACGGAGGTGAAGACGTCGCACGTGTTCTGGATGAAGGGGATGATGTCGATGGCGGTGTATTCCAGCCGGTATTGTCCCTTTTCAATCTTCCTGACGTCCATCAGCTGGTTGACAAGACGGAGGATGCGCTTGGCGTTTTGGTGGATGAGGTGGTAGTTACGCTGGTGGGGTTCGTCCTTGTCCATGCTCATGAGTTTTTCGAGCGGAGCCATGATGAGTGTCATGGGGGTACGGATTTCGTGGCTGATGTTCATGAAGAACTGGATGCGTGCCTCGTTGATTTCGCGTTCCTGCCGGTGGCGCAGGAGTACCCGTCGGGCTGTGATTTGTCGGCGCACCACAATGGAGAGTGCCCACAGGGTGAGCGCACCCAGCAGGAGGTAGATGCACACGGCGAGGGGTGAGGTGTACCACGGATGGTGGACGGTGATGGTGAGTTGGCGTTCTTCGGACACGGCCTGATAGGATCGGGCACGAATCTTCAGGTGGTAGCGCCCTGGGGTGAGTCCCTGAATGATGATTTGCCCTGTGTTGCCCTCTTGTGTCTGCCAGTTTTTGTCGTCGAAGGTGTATTCGTAGGTGATGTGTCGGTTTTTGACTTCGGGTGCGGCAATCTCGATGGAGAAGCGGTTGTCGCTGGGGGCGAGGTTGACCATGGTGGCGTCGTCGATGTAGTTGTCCAGGATTTCATAGGAGCCTGACTTGTCGCCCTGGTGCACGGCTTTGCCCGTGAGGTAGAAATCGACCAGCTGCAGCTTGAAACGGCTGGTGGCCTCCTTGAGTTTGTTGATGTTGTTCTGGTGGAAGAAGGTGATGCCGCCGATACCGCCAAAGTAGAGGTGACCACCAACGGAAGCGGATGAGCAGTGGCCGAATTCGTTGTCTTGCAGTCCGTCCTCGCCCCAGAAGTTTGTAAATGTCCCCCGTTTTGTGTTGAAGCAGGAGAGTCCGTTGCCTGTGCCCAGCCAGATGTTGTCGGCCTGCATCTCCATGCTGTTGACCACGGAGTTGGGCAGACCATCGGCTTCGGTATAGCTTTGGATGGAGTCTGTCTTGATGTGGAGCCGGTGCAGTCCGTTGGTTGTGCCAATCCACAGGTCCTCCTGCTTTTGGTCTAACGCCAGGCAGAGGATGTTGAAGTGGGGAAGAAAGAGTTTCTTGGGGACGAGCTGTTCGCTGCCTTTCTGATAGACCTCCAGTCCGTTGGACGTTCCGACGTAAATTCTGTCCTTGCAAGGCAGGATGCAGAAGGCAAAGAGGTTGGGGTCGATGAAGTTTGCCTGCTGAATGTTTCCGCTGTGGTTGGTGTAGTGAATGAGGGCATCGGTGTGGGGGTTGTATTGGTAGAAGCCCATGCCCAGTGTGGCAATCCAGATGTTCCTCGATACGGGGTCGATGGCAAGATGGAATACGCGGTTGATATTGTAATGTGAACGGGTGAAGGTGCCCGTTTGTGTGTTCATGGACCACAGTCCGTCGGTGTAGCCACCCATCCAGAGTGTGCCATTGGCATCTTCAATCAGGGCGTTCACCGTAGAAGGCATGTTCTTGCCTTCGGCAGGACTCCAGTGCTGGCTGCTCCCGCCCGTCTCCGAAATTTTGTAGATGCCGTTGTGGTCGGTTGCCACCCAGAGTTTTTGGTCGCTTGACGGGGCAATGGCTGTAACGGGATTGACGCCGATGGTGTTCTTGGTAATGGAGTTTCTGCCGATATATTCAAAGGTGGACTGGTTGATAGGTTTCATCATCACCCCGCGCCAATAGATACCGACCCACACATTGCCATACACATCGCTGATGGCATCCTTCACGTTGGACGTGGCGAGGTTGAAGTCGTTGGTCTGAATGTTGCTTTGTGTGATTTTCTCCGTGTGTTCGTCGTACACCTTCAGTCCATGTCCGTCGGTGCAGATGAAGATGCGGCCGTTGGTCCAGGGGCGGATGCAGCACAGGTTGTAGTCTGTATATCCAGGGGAGACGGGGTCGAAACGCTGTGTCTGTCGGTTATAGACCAGCAGTCCTGCCCCCTCGCATCCCAAATAGAGTTTGCCGGACGAACTGAGGCAGAAGTTTTGGGGCATTTCGGGTACATCGAGCTTCTTCTCTCCGTGTTTTGTCTTCAGAAATACCTCATGTGCGCTGTTGATAATCCACAGGTTTTTGTCCTTGTCTTCAAAGATTTTGGCAGGACTGGCATTGTTCGTGGAAAAGAAAGTCTCCCGCTGGGCATAGAGGTTTCCGCTGTCATCCTGCTTGATGAGGCTGCTGCCATGTCCGGCAAGGCAAGCTACCACTTTGTTGCTGGCAATGCGGCTGATGGACGACACATATACCTTGACGGTGTCTTTGTCGGAACGGATGAAGGGCACACTTGTGAATTTGTTTGTGGCATAGCTGTAGGACTGAATGCCGTCGGCAGTACCCACCAGAATGTGTCCAGGGTCGTATTCATAGACACAGGTTACGTTGTTGTTAATCAGACTGCCTGGGTCGGCATCGCTGTGGCGATAGGTGGTCATCTTCACACCGTCGTAGCGGTTGAGTCCGTTGCGGGTGCCCACCCAGATGTGGTGTCGGCTGTCTTCGTAAAGTGTCTGCACACAACTGTTCACAAGTCCCTGCTTCGAGGTGAAGAAGGTGATGTCCTGTGCAGTGCCGCTATATACATGGAAAATAACAAAAAGCAATACCCAAAGGGTACGGTTAATAGGCGTTAGTTTCATCGTAGTTAGTATTTGGCGGCAAATTTACAAAAAAAAAGCGCAAGTTACCAAGAACTTGCGCCATTTTTTTATATGAATGTTCGTTTTCGGTTACTTTACGATAACCTTCTTAACTTCACCGTTAGCATACTTAACGATGTTAACGCCCTTCTGCAGACCGTTCTGCAGTGCACCAGAAACGCTGTAAAC
>CADCLN010000003.1 GCA_902802265.1 uncultured Bacteroidales bacterium
ATTCTCCGCGGTAGAAATGCGTTGCAAAGATAAGCGGATTTTTGAGAACCACCAAAAAGCAAGTCCGAAGTGTTAAATTCTAAAAGTGGTTGATATACAGAGATTTATCTCTATATGTTTTTCATTGTTTATAGTTGTTTAGAGGTCGCTAAATACAAAAAAGAAAAAAATCTTCTTATTAGTGAATGAATACGGAGGGAATGTTGTAATTTTTGAATGAAACCCCTCATTTTTTTCTCACTTTTATCTTTATATGACTCGCGTGGGTGCCTGTCCGTGAGGATGGACACCCACATTTTTTTTGCAGACGATAAAAGTGGATTCGTAAGGGAAAAGTGTTCAGCACATCCTGTCCCTATAGTCTTCGTAGCCGTATTGGCGGTAGAGCTCGAAGGTGCCATCCAGGTGAATCATTCCGATGGCGGGATGGCCGATGCCGTTGAACATATTGGTTTTCACGGTTGTATAGTGTATCATGTCCTCGAAGATGATTTCTTCGCCTACCTGCAATTCGTGGTCGAACTGCCAGTAGCCCATGAAGTCGCCCGAGAGACAGGAATTGCCACCAAGGCGGTAGAGGTTCTGGGGATGTGAGGATGTGAGGTCGTCTGGCTCAATAGTCTTTGCTCCGCGTACAGCAGGCCAGTAGGGCATTTCCAGGCAGTCGGGCATGTGGCAGGTGAAGCTCACGTTGAGGATGGCGGTCTTGGTGCCATGGTTCTCCACGATGTCAACCACGCGGCTGCGAAGGGTGCCCGTTTGCCAGGCAAAGGCGCTACCTGGTTCCATGATGACCCGCAGGTGGGGCCAGCGTTTGTGGAAGTCCTGGAGCGTCTGGATGAGCAGTTCCACGTCGTAGTCCTTGCGCGTCATCAGGTGCCCACCACCGAAGTTAATCCACTCTAACTGAGGGAACCAGCGCGAGAACTTCTGTTCGATATGCTCCAAAGTACGGGCAAAAGTGTCGGACCCATTCTCGCAGAGGCAATGGATGTGGAAACCCTTGATGGCGGTTGAGCGGTTGTGCGGTTGTGCGGTTATGAAGTTTTCCAGGTCCTCGGCCAACACTCCGAAGCGACTGCCTGGAGCGCAGGGATTGTAAAGTTCCGTCTCTATCTCGGAGTATTCTGGGTTGACACGCAGGCCGCAGCTCACGCCGGCAGCTTCGGCTCGCTTGTGGAAACGCTCGAATTGGGAGAGGGAATTGAAGGTGATGTGCGACGAACAACGCACAATTTCGTCAAATTCCTCGTCCGTATAGGCGGGGCTGTAGGTATGTGCCTTCGACCCAAAATCCTCCCATGCCAACCGCGCTTCAAAGAGCGAACTGGCGGTGGTGTGCCCTATGTATTCGCGGAAGATGGGGAACGACTTCCACAGGGCAAAGGCTTTGAATGCCAGGATGATTTCTACATCTGCCCGCTCGCAGACCGACCTGATCAAGGCGAGATTTCGGCGGAGCAGGCTTTCTTCTATGATATAACAAGGATTGGGATAGTTCATGCGATCTTCTTTATAAAACTTGCAACTTGGCGAATTTCAGCAACAGCTGCTTGGTACCCGCATTTTCGAAGCGGACGGTAGCTTTCAGGTTGTCGCCCGTGCCCTCGATGCGCTCCACGATGCCTCGTCCGAAACGCTGGTGCAGCACTTGCTGGCCCGCAGAAAGGTTGCATGGGGCAGCATCTGCGGCCGTAGCAGGTGTCGGTTTGGATATGCGCGAAAGCCTGGTAAAGTTGGACATTCCGGATAATCCGGATAATCCGGACTTTCCGTACAATCCAGACGAATTGGACGGAGTAGGGGGCTGCTGCCTTTTCCAAGGCAGTTCCACTTCACCGAAAGAACTTCTGCGCGGGGCTGTGTTCAGTCCGCCACGTGTGCTGAGGAACTTTGAATCGATGTCGCGAAGGAAGCGGCTGGGACTGCTGAATTCCATCTTGCCGTAGCGGTAGCGGCTCTTGGCGTAGGACAGGAAACAATGGCGCTCGGCTCGGGTCAGAGCCACATAGAACAGGCGGCGTTCTTCCTCCATTTCGCGAGGCGAACCTGTACCCATCTGACTGGGAAACAGTCCTTCTTCCAGTCCTACGACAAAGACGGTAGGGAACTCCAGGCCCTTGGCGGAGTGGATGGTCATCAGCGTCACCTTGTCTGTGTCTTCGCCCTTGTCGCTATCCACATCGCTCAGCAACGAGACCTCGCTCAGGTAGTCGCTTACTTGCACATCGTGGTTGTCTTCTTCCAGCCGCATTTGCACGAAGTCTGTCATGCCGTTCACCATTTCTTCCAGGTTTTCCTGCCGAGAAAGATTTTCGGGCGAAGTGTCCTGATAGACGTCGGCGATGATGCCCGACCGCTTCATGATTTCTTGTCCGGCTACGGTCGCATCCACCTGGGCGGTCAGCTGGATGAACGACTGGATAAGGTCGTGGAACTCCGCCAGCCGTTTCATCGTACCGCTATTCAGGTTCAGCCCATGTTCCGTCGGGGCGGAAAGAACCGTCCAGAGGCTTACACCATGCAGATTGGCAGCCTCGATGATGCGTAGTACGGTGGTCTGTCCGATGCCACGCGCGGGATAGTTGATGATGCGCTTCAGCGCCTCCTCGTCGTTGGGGTTCACGGCCACACGCAGGTAGGCGATGACATCCTTGATTTCCTTGCGTTGATAGAACGACAGTCCGCCGTAGATCTTGTAGGGGATGGCATTCTTCCGGAGTTCCTCCTCGAAGATGCGGCTCTGGGCATTCGTGCGGTAAAGGATGGCGAAGTCGCTATAGTCTGCCTGCTCACGTTGGCGCAAGCCGCGCAGCTGGCGCACCACAATCTGCCCCTCCTCCACATCGCTATACGCCTCGGAGACGGTAAGGGGTTCGCCCAGGTCGTTTTCACTAAAAATGTTCTTGTGAATCTGTCGCGCGTTCTTGTTAATAAGGCTGCTGGCAGCCTCCACAATTGTCTGGGTAGATCGGTAATTCTGCTCCAGCTTGAACAATCGGCTGCCTTTGTATATGTCTTGGAATGTGAGGATGTTGTCGATGTTTGCTCCACGAAAACTGTAAATGCTCTGAGCGTCGTCGCCCACCACGCAGACGTGCTGATGCTGGTGTGCCAGTTGCCACACAATACGATGCTGGGCAAAGTTCGTGTCTTGGTACTCATCCACCAGCACATATTGGAAGCGGTTGGCATACTTCTGGCGGATGTCCTCGTGCTGGTCGAAGAGCAGGTAGGTGTAAAGCAGGATGTCGTCGAAGTCCATGGCGTCGGCCTGTCGCAGTCGGGCTGCGTAGCGCAGGTACACCTGTCCCAGCTTGGGCATCTTTTGCTGGGCATCCACCTGCGCGTTGTTCAGGTTTCCGGCATAGTCCTCTGCCGTCACCAGCTGGTTCTTGGCGTTGGAAATGCGGCTGAGTACCGTTGCAGGCTTGTAGGTCTTGTCGTCCAGCTGCATCTCTTTGAGGATGGCCTTGACAAGGCTCTTGCTGTCCGACGCATCGTAGATGGTGAAGTTCGACGAAAAGCCGATCACCTCGTGCTCATAGCGCAGGATGCGCAGGAAGATGCTGTGGAAGGTGCCCATCCATAGTTGTCGGGCCAGCTCCGTCCCCACGATGGTAGCCACACGTTGCTTCATCTCGCCTGCCGCCTTGTTGGTAAACGTCAGCGCCAGCAGTTGCCAGGGCATGTAGCCATGCTCCAGCAGGTAGGCAATCTTGTATGTCAGCACGCGCGTCTTGCCAGAACCGGCGCCGGCGATGACCAAAGAGGGGCCGTCGATATACTCCACAGCCGCCCGTTGTGCAGGGTTGAAACTCTGCAGAAAGTCGTTATTGTTCATAAATCAAAGTCTTTTCCGTCATGCTCGGTATATTGCTGAAAATCCAGCAATAAGCATAACGGTTATCGCGGCAGGAAGAGTGGCTTGGGCAGCTTCACATACTTGCGGCCTTCTACGCCCTTGATGTACGTTCCGCCGACTTGTTTCAGGCTCACGCCCTCTTCACTCATCCGCACCTCCAGGTCTTGTGCGTCGGCTCCGCGTTCACTTACGGCACGCACCACGGCCTTCTCTTTGTCCAGAGACTTCACACGCATGATAATCCAGCTTCCGTTCAGGTTGCCCTGCAGATAGCCGTAGCAGCTGTCCAGCTCCAGTCCTGGCACGGGGATGTCCTTTGCCTCCAGGTGCAGCTTTGCATGGATGTTCAGCTCCTTGTTGTAAAACGTGCCCTTGTATTCGGTCTGCGCCCATGCTTTCAAGCCAGTCGCCATCGCCATGAGCAGGAATAAGGTCTTTTTCATCGTTCTGTCTGGTTTTAGTGGTTGTTCATTCGTTGATGAGCCGCAAAGGTACAAAGTTTCGTCCGTACAACCAAACAAAACGTCTTAAAAATTCTTTTCAACCGCCGTCGGACTGCATTCCCGTTCCTGTGGGAGAACTTTGCTACTGCCGTGGGAGAACTTTGCTACTGCCGTGGGAGAACTTTGCTACTGCTGTGGGAGAACTTTGCTACTGTTGTGGGAGAACTTTGCTACGGCAATCAGAAAACTTTGTCGTCAATTTGTTGCTACATCCGTCGAGAATCGTTACCTTTGCAGCTGAAAACGTAAAAGGATGAGAAGGATGGATTGGAAGAAATACCAATGTCTGTCGGGCAGTTGGCTGAAGCTGTTGGCCATTGTGACGATGCTGATAGACCACGTGGCGGAGCACATTTTCTGTGGGATGCCGTGGGCTTTCTATCATATATTGGAGGTGGGCGACCGTGTGCTGACTCCCTACGTGTTGTTGCGCGGGGTGGGGCGAATGGCTTTCCCCCTTTTTGCGTTCCTCATAGTGGAGGGCTTTTTGCATACGCACGACCGGCGCAAGTATGGACGGAACTTGTTGCTGTTTGCGTTGATTTCTGAAATTCCGTGGAATCTGGTTCACAAAAATCTTCTGTTCTGGTCGCAGCAGAATGTGTTTTTCACGTTGTTCCTGGGCTATCTGGGCATCTGCGTGATACATTACTATAAAGACGACCTTGAGCGTAAGGTGCTGTATCTGTTGGCTTTGCTGGTTGCTTCCATTTTGTGTCGAGCCGACTACGGCTGTAGCGGCTTCGGGTTTATCCTGTTGCTGTATGTGTTGCGCAACCATAAGCTCTACATGTCGGTGATTGGCAGCTGCTTCCTGTCAAGCCATTGGCGGGCAGGCTTGGCTTTCATCCCCATCTGCATGTATAATGGGGAGCGGGGATTTGTGAAGGGGAACTGGCTGAAGTATGCTTTCTACGTGTTCTATCCCTTGCATCTTTTTGTTCTTTATCTGATTAAACTGCATCTTTATACTTGACGGCAATGGCGAACTACAAACTGATTGCACTCGATATTGACGGGACTTTGGCGCGGAACGACAGGTCGCTTTCTCGGCGGACTATTGACACGCTGGTGGAGGCACAGAGGCGTGGACTGCGCGTGGTGATTGCTTCGGGGCGTCCCACTTGGGGCATTTCGCACGTGGCTGAAGCGTTGCAGATAGAACGGTTCGGCGGATTTGTCCTGGCGTTCAACGGGGGAGAAATCTGGAACTGGCAGAGGCGGGAGAGGATTTATGCCCAGACTTTGCCCGACGAGGTGATTCCGCTGTTGTATCGTAGTGCTCAGTCGGCGGGATTTGACATCATGACCTACTGTGGTGCGTACATCATGACGGAAACGCCAGAGAGTCAGTACATTCAGCTGTCTTCTGCGCGAAACAGGATGCAGGTGAAAAGGGTGGACAATTTTCTGAAGGAGGTGGAATATCCGCTTTCAAAGTGCATGATTGTGGGTGAGGCAGAGCGTTTGCAGGGCTTTGAACAGACCTTGAAAGAGGAGCTGCAGGGGCGTGCCAATGCTTATCGTAGCGAGCCGTTCTATCTGGAGATTGTGCCGACGGGTATTGACAAGGCTCGGTGTCTGGACTTCTTGCTGAAGCACTTGGGTCTGACGCGCATGGAACTGATGGCCTGTGGCGACGGCTATAATGACATCAGCATGATAGAGTTGGCTGGGCTGGGTGTGGCGATGGACAACGCCCAGGCGTGTGTAAAGCAAGCCGCCGACTACGTTACGTTGAGTAATGAAGCCGACGGCGTTGCCGATGTGGTTTGCAAGTTTTTTCTGGATGCAGAGCGATAATCTTATTTGTTTCCTCTGTGCTTTCCGCCCTTCTGCCAGTTGGGACCTCCCTTGGGTTGGAAGTTGCGCAGGGCGTACATGTTGAACTTTGTGAGTGCCATGCGTACCTTGTAGATTTTTTCCCATGTCAGGACTTTGGCAAATTTCTTGTAGTACGTCTGCTCCGTCTTGCGGTTTGCCACCTGCAGTTCGGTTGTCTTCTTGACGATTTGTTCAAACTCCGCCTCAGTCTTGGCATTCATTCCCGATCTCATGATTTCCCTTTCCTGATCCATCAGCTTGCGCTGGGCCTGGAGCATTTCATTAAGCATCGGGAAAAATTTCTGCTGTTCGTTTGCTGTCAAACAAGCTTCTTTTGCGATAAAGCCTTCCATGTATTGGCGGAACTTCTCGGGAGAGAATTCCTCGCGACCGTGGTTGGGTCTCTGTGCCATCATGCCTATTGTCATCAACAGACAGGCCATTGTGAATACCAATCTTTTCATCTTGTTCTAATATGTTAAAGGTTAATAGTTAATGATTCGTTTTGGAGGGGGGCGGCGGTTCAATATTCGTCGCCCGAAAGATAGTTGTAAACGTCGGATTCGTCCATCATGGAGTAGCTCAACAGTTCTTCTGCGTACTCATCGTCAAAGTATTCGCTGTTGTCTGAGTTGATCTCGTTGTTGGCGAGCCGTGTGTCGTTGTCCTTGTCATACACCTGTATTCCGATAAAAACCAGAGCGATGCAAGCGGCTGCGGCTACCGTCCAGCGGATGAACTGACGTGAGAAGGTGTTTTGCTTGAAAAGGCTGACGATGCGAGTCTTTCCCGTTCCGGAGTCTTCCGTCTGCACTTCGTCCTCGTCAGGGATGTTCTCCATGATGCGCTGAGTCAGCGTGTCGAAATAACCCTCTGGGGTCTTGAATGGACTGGTGTTGTTGATGCCCAGTTCTTCAAGCATTTTGTTTTCTTCGTTCATTATCGTTTTCATATTGCGTGAAAGAATTTAGTTATTTTTTCTACTGCGAGGTGATAGGAGGCCTTGAGTGCTCCGACCGAGGTGCCTGTGACGTTGGCGATGTCTTCGTATTTCATGTCGTCGAAGTATTTCATGGTGAAAACAGCTTTCTGTTTGGCTGGCAGTTGTGCGATGGCCTGTTGCAGCAGCATTTGTGTCTTGTCTCCGTCGATGTACTCATCGCTTTCCAGCTGCATGGCGTAGTTGCTTGCGTTGTTTTCATCGTCATCCTCACCTGTGGCGTCCAACGAGTAGGTTTCCCTTTGCTGATTCAGGAACGTGATGCTTTCGTTGTAGGCAATCCGGTAGAGCCAGGTGGAGATTTTTGAGTCTCCGGCAAAGGTGTCGATGCTTTTCCAAGCCTTCAGGAACGTGTTTTGCAGGATGTCGTCCGTGTCGTCGTGGTTCTGCACCATGTGTCGGATTTGCCAGTAAAGCGTTCTGCTGTAATGATTCACCACATCCTCGAAAGCTCGTCGCTTCTCTCTCGGCTCCTTCAGCCTCCGTATGATGTCGTCTTCGTCGAATTTGCTCATTGGGTAACGCTGTTGTTTGTCTATGTGACTATTGTTTTTCTGGAAGGTTTAAAATGGGGTGCAATTTTTTTCACAAAAAGCCCTCAAAAGCGCAGACTGCTTCCGAGGGCCATATTGTTTTTATTGCTGCATAGAGGGGCTATGCTGCGATGATTAACATCGGATGTTCTACAGGTCGGGCCAGGCTGTGATGTCGTACTTGGATTCGAGAGCTTCTTCGACGATGTCGGGGAGGTTGCAGAAGAAGTCGATGCCTGTGCGCTGTTCGAGGTCGTCAACGGTGCAGACGGCGGAACGGCGGAAGTTTTGCATGACGACTGCATTGCTGGTGTTCAGGTTGTAGTCCTTGTGTTCCATCCAGAAGCCAATGGCTTTGGCTTCGCCCGAAGAGGAGACGAAGAGGCATGCCATGAAGAAGTAGCGAGGTACGGGCATCTGGACTGTCTGACCGAGGGTGTTCTTCACGTAGATGTATTCCAGGATGTTTTCTTCTTTGTCGATGGTGCCTCCCTTGACGATGTAGAGGGTGCCTTCGTAGAAGGAGGATTTCTGGTCAATCACACCACGTCCCCAGACATCACGGGCTTTGTCTTCAATTTCAGCCCAGTAGTCGTTGTTGAAGGCTGAGAGTTGGGGCGACATGTTGGTCATGAAGAAGGTCTGCTCGTTGGCTTCGCTGGAGAAGTAACGCTCTGCGCTGCCCACGAGGTGTCCACGGCTGTAGCCAGGGAAGGTCTGTGTGCTGAGTTGGTATTGCTTCTGACTGTCGTAGTATGGGTCTGGGCTCCAGGCTTCGGTACGGTTGGGGGCGTTTTTCTGGGCGTTCTTGACGTTGTAGGAGTAGGCTACCCAATGTGGATGGAGTTTTTCCTTGACATATTCAATACAATAGTTGATTTCGCCCTGTGGCAGGCGTTGGCAGATGTAGTCGTAGTCGGGATTTAGCTTGGGCACTTCGTATCCCAAGACTGATTCTTCGCCGGAACTGGGGGTATTGGCGTTCTGGTTGTCGGCTGAGTATTGTCCGCCAGCAGCGTTGTCGTCGTCTTTGCTGCAAGAGATTAGGGTGGCAGCACTCAGGGCGAGTGCTACCACGATATAGATTTTGTTATTTGCCATAATATACTGAGATTGTTTGGATGCGAAGTTGTGTACCTGCGCTTGAGCTGGCGTTGCAGATGGTCAGCCTCCGGCCTTCGTCTTCGGTCTGGAATGTCATGGTTTCGTTGCCTGTGCATGGGCCTGAAGCGATGGAGCTGCAAGTCATCACAATCTTCTGAATGGGCTGTGAAGCCGTGATGTAAATGTTGTTGTTTGCATAGATGCGCACGTCTGTGGCGGTGTTGTTGGTGTAGTAGGTTGGTTCGCTTTTCGTGTTGGTTCCGCCATCAAACGAAATGGTCAGATTATCGCCTATCGTGTAGGTTTCTGTGAGTTTTGTTTTGTCTGCCAGCTGCAGGTCTTTGAAGTCGTAGAACACTGGATTCGCAGACATTTCCGTCACGTCGTTGTTCACGATGGTCAGCGTAGCCATGCCCGCAGCATCTACTTCGGCAGTTCGTGTGAAGTTGCCTGTCGGGGTTGGTGGATTAGGGGTGTTGCCACCACCTCCGCTCTCGTCGTTGATGGAGATGAGGTAGCCCTTCTTGTCAACAGTTTCTGGCGTGTCACCTTTATAGTTCACAAATGGTCCACGAACAACAACCTTGTCACCCTTCTTAATCTTGTTTTTGTCGGTGAATTGCTTGTTGTCAATGTCGTAGGCATGGTAGATTTTGAACTTGTTGGCATTTGTGCCGTCGTCAGAGATATCAAATGTGGCATTGCCATACTGACCTGTATCGATTGATGGGTCGTTGCAGATAATGCCTTCGACATAATATTCATCTTCAGTGCTTTTATCTGCTTCCAATGCACTTGTAAAGGCAATGGCTGCAGCTACATTGAATGGGTCGGTCTCAGTACCCGTACCCTTTGCTTCGGCGGGTTCTGGTGGAGTCGGTGCACCTTCACCATTGATGGAAATAATCTTGCTACCATAAGTAAATTCATGTGTACCGTTGTAAGTTGTAATTTTTCCACAGATGATGACTACATCACCAACAGTAAGGTAGTCGGCAGAATTAATAGCTTCACCATTTAATCCGTAACCGTTGTACACATAGAATTGTCCATTAGTGCTACCATCGTCAGAAATATAATAGTTCAGTTCATGATATTGTGTATTTAAATCACCAATTTTAGATACTGTACCTTTTACATATACTTCTTCGGATGGACTGCTGTTTGAATAGTTGCCAGCTTTTGCAAAAGCATAAACAGCCGCCACGTTGTATGGATCAGTAGCCGTACCACTTCCAGATGGAGTTCCTACCGGTTCATCTGATGCATTTGGGTCTTTACCATAAGTTTGTCCGTCCATTTCAGCCCAAGACGTGTTCTTCATGCCAGGAACGCCGAAGTAGGTATCAAGTGAACCATAGAGTGTGACTTTCTTGCCGATGACAGAAGCTTGAGACGGGTTGAGTGCTGTACGGATTTCGCCAGCAGGAAGTTGTACGGGGAATACATTTGCCACTACGGTTTCATCTGGGCTGTCAGCCAGCAACACTTCTGTTTCTGAGTCTGGAGCAGGTCCGAATTTCGCGCCCTGATTTGGATCTTCGTCATTCTGCAGTTTTGTTCCGTCCACATAACCTACGATGTAACCGGTTACATAGCCCTTCTTGCCGACTTTACTCATAGCTTCGGTCACGGAGAGTGGAGATTCCTTAGTGCCGACGGTCTCTGTTGTCTCGCCGCCCTCGCCGCTGTTGTCAGCAACGCCCTCTTCGATGAGGAAGTTCTCCAGCTCCCATGTGGTGGAGTTGGCTGCTGGTGCGTAGAAGTAGAAGGCAATGTAGATGGAGTCGTGGTTTACAAACTCTTCGGGCACCTGGATATATCCGCTGCTGTAGAGTGTCCAGTCGCTGTAAGTGGAGGCTTCGGGGGTGTAGTTGATGAGATGCCACGTAGCTCTTTCAAAGTTTCTTGAATTTCCGTCATAATTCTTGGAAATATAAATTTTGTGGTAATTCTGCCAACCGGAAACTCTGTCGGTATAACGCAAAGTGTGGTCGAAAGAGAGGCGCACCTTTCCGCTTTCGCAGTTGGTGTTGAGTGGGGGTGAAATGAGGTACGACTCTACTTCCTTGTTACTTTTCTGGGATGCGCCGGCCCAAGCCTGATAGCCTGTAGCCTGTGTGTAGCTGGAGCCTTGACTCCATGCAGCGTAGCCAGGTCTGAGGTCGTAGGTAGTGAAGGTGCCAAGGCTGGCATTCTTGTAGGGCATCACTTTGCCGAAAGATGATGATCTTCCGAAATTGATGTCGTAAGGCATGGGTACATCGGAACACGCTGTGAGCAGGCCGATGGTTGTTGCTGCTGTGAGCAGGATTGAATGTATTTTTTTCATAGTGATATGTTTTTATTTCAATTCAATAATGTCGTTGAGTGAACGTAGTGACAGCTGATAGCTGCTGCTGTAGCGGTTGAGCAGACCGTAGATGGTCTTTTTGCCAGGCTGAATCGTGTCGCCTGCAAATGTTGCCGATGTGCTGGTGTAGAGCAGTTGCTTCATGACAGCACCATTGATGATGATGTCGTGATACTCGGAGTAAGTGTCGCCACCCACTTCCCAGTGTGCGTAGGGCCAGCCGGCATCCTTGATTTCTGCATTCTTTATCACCACGAGCATCGGAGTCATTTTCACGATGTTGTTGGCTGAGAGGTCGGCGCCTGTCACTTCGCGTGCCTCTACCAGTTCGGGCCGTGGCTTGCCTATTTTCTGTATGTGTGTCCTCATCATTTCAAACGTCATGGGGCCCAGACGCATGGCTCCGTTGGTGTTGATGTAAGGCATACCGATGCGTGGCGACTGTCCGTAGCCACCCACATAGAGTCCGTTGAGGTTGATGCGGACACGTTGTCCCACGGGGAAGAGTGAGTAGAGCGCAGCAATACCTTTGATGCCAACGCCGATGCCGCCTTCTGTGGTGTCGAGCGTGCCGTCGGTATTGAGGGGCTGGATGTAGATGAACTGATAGATGTTGCCAGAGATGTCGTTGGCTGTGACGATACCTTCAACGATTTGATTCGTTGTCACCGGTGTGTAACTGGAGTTGGCGATGGCAGCAGCATACTGCATTCGGATGTTTTGAATGGTGGTGGTGGGGTCGTCAATGTCCTGGGCAGAATAGAGATCGTTGTCCACGATTTCCTTGTCCCATTTGTTCATGCAAGATGCAGCGAGCATTCCTGCAAATATCATAAATATAATCTGCTTCATAGTGTAATATTAGAATCTGAGACCGATGTTGAGGAATACGTTAATGGCATTTGCATAATAGTAGAAATTGTTGCGCGAGAAAATATAGTCATACGAGCGGTCGGCGCGGTTTTGTTCGTAGCCGCCCGTCTTCATGTTCGTATTGTTGGTGACGTTCTGCACTTGCAGGTTGATGTTCAGTCGGCTGCCCGAGAAGCGGATGCTCTTTCCGATGGAGAAGTCCAGCATGAACCCGCCCTTTGCTTTTTCCTGTTCAGGAGAATATCCTTCGATGACCTCTCCCGTCTGTGCGTCATAGACGTAGGCGGCGTGTCCTGTTGCAGCCATTGCCTTTGCTGCGCTGTGGGCATTTGCTACGGTGGCTGTATAGACGTTGATTGATTCGTAGTCGCTGGCATAGCCTGTCACGCCGCACTCTACCGAATTGCTCAATCGGCGGTAGGGCGAAGCCGCGATGTAAAGGCGGTCGTAGTAGCTCAGGTTAATGTCGAAATACCAGTTGTCGATGTTGTAGCTCAGTCCTGCTGTGGCGCAAGTGAACGGAGTCGTTTCCACCTTCATGTTCTTCATGAACACCTGCAGGGGATTGTTTCCGCCCGTCACGTTGTTTTCAAAGGCATTGATGCTCTTCACGGTTTCTGCGTCCGAACCCTCGTAGGCAAGCGTTGCATTCGGATTGTTCAGATACTTTGCGTCGGAGAGTGTGCCGAAGAGGTTCAGCTTCAGGTTGCGAGCCAGATTCACGGTGAGTGCAGCCTCCAGACCCTTGTATTCCTTCTGAATGCCTGTCATGCTGATGTAGGTCAGGTAGGAAGCATCGTCGTTATAGAAAGCTGTCTGCTGTGTCACGTCGTTGAAACGGGTGTAGTAGGCGGCAATCTTACCGCTGACAGGTCCGAAGTACCATTGATAGCCAGCTTCGGCATTCCAGTACCATTCGTTCTTCAGGTTAGGCACAAAGTCGTTGGTTATACGCGGAGCCACAAAGGAATTGTATGCCAGCGGGGCTTGACTCTCGATGCTACCGCCCACGTAAAGTTCAGAGGTGGCAATCTTCTGCGACAACACCAGTTTGCCGCCGCCGCCGAGGAACTTCGCCAGGCCGCTCTTGCCCTTTGAGTTGTTAGCTGCACGTCCGTTGCGCATCAGACCTTCTCGTTCCATCCAGGTGCCTTCGATGTCGCCGCTGTACGACACGGTGAAACCGCCCGTCTTCCACGTATTGTTGAAGAATCCCCTTACCTTATTTACATATATATTATAGTCGTATCCAAACTTGTCGCCCTCCTTGATGATTCGGTTCGGGTTGTCAAGGTCGTTCTGATACTCTCGCGATTGCGAACCGTACTTGTTGAGCGAATAGTTGTCGTAGTCGTGGAAGGTACTGGCTCCCAGCAGGTCTGCCATGGTCTTGTAGTGCATACCCTTCGTGCTGCCCAGGTTTATGCCCAGTGTGTAGGCTCCATGTGTGCCGAAGTAGCCGTTCAGGATGGAACTGAGATTAAATGCCAACTGGTTGTTGTGACGCTTTTCCAGATAGTAGAGCGCGTCTTTTCCTGTAGAGTTGTTAGCCTCGTTCTGGGCATACAGCTGGTCCCATTTCACCTGACGGTTGTACTTCGAACTGGTCCAGTATTGGTAAAGGCTCACGTATTGTTCCATCACACCCTTGTTCTCGCTCAGCCACGTCCCGTCGTTGAACACATTACTATATACGTTGAACACAGATGAGGGCAGGTTCTTGTAGTAGTCGGGGCGTGGATTGTAGGCATTGTTGTAGGAAATGGCGGTACTTCCGTAGTTCATCCAGGTAACTGCTGCCGAGGTTGTCAGCTTGGTTCCCTCCTTGATGTTCCAGTCCCACGTCAGCAAGGCAGAGGGCGAAAACTCTGTCACCACGCGGCTGTTGCGCTTCTTGCCGTTCTGGTAACCCCAATAGGGATTGTAGTAGTGCGAACCAGCCAACGCATACGCCTCTTCGGTCGAAGCACCCTGCTGTGCTCGCTCGGTGGGTGCGCCCCAGATGTTGAACGCAAGACTGTGGGCATCGTTCCACTTCTTCTCGGCACCCAGCATGAAGCTGAAGCTGTTGTAGAACGTTCCCTCAATGTTGCCCTCCTTCGCATAACGGTAGGCAAAGCTGCCAAACAGCGACCATCCATTGCTCATGGGGCCTGTGGCGTAAGTGTATTGAGCGCGCATCACATAGTTGCGGTTGGTCAAGGCCAAGCCCAACATGCTGCCTCCTGGTATGTGGCTGGCTCGAATGTCGATGTCCGTGGCACCACCCAGCGGTGAATAGCCAAACTTGCATTGCTCCAGAAATCCACTGCCTGCCTTGTTGCGTGTGGCATAGTTCAGTCCGCCCGTGATACCAGAGAAGCTGAAGCGTCCGTTCTCCACATTGTTGAACTTGACGCCATTGATGTAGTTACCTACGTATGCATTGTCGAGAGAACGATACTTGAACCTCATGCTTGACCACAGGTAGCCAACTTCGCTCAGGTAGGGGTCTTTCGAGCTTTGCACCAGAGTAACCATGCTGGCAGCTTCTGCATCTTCATCCATCTGACCCTCGGTCAAAGAAAAGTCAAAGCCTTCTTCATCGGCGATGGAGTCAGTCAGTACGGGCTCTTGAGCCATTCCATTCGCCACGACGCAGAGGGCTGCTGCAAGAATTTTTAAACCTTTACTCATAGTGTTAGTTTTTGAAGATTTTGTTTATTTGGGCACAAATTTAATAAAAAAGTTGTGTAACTTTGATTACTTTTTACAAAAAAGATGATTTTTGCCACTAAAAATAAGGTAAAAACCATTTTTTTTTTTGATATTTGCGCTATCAATAACTAAAAACATTCATTTACCCATGAAAAAAACATTGCTTTCGATTTTGTTAGGATTCGTGCTGATGTCGTTCTTGCCCGAAGTACCAGGCCTGCCTCAGAAGCGTACCATTTATGCTGGCATCGCTTTCTACAACCTTGAAAACCTCTTCGACACGCTGCACGATACAGGAAAGAACGACTATGAATATCTGCCCGACGGAGCCAACCGCTGGGACACTTATAAATATAGTCGTAAACTGGACAAACTTGCACGCGTTCTCAGCGAACTTTGTACCGAGCGCGTGAAGGGTGGAGCCGCTTTCATTGGTGTTTCAGAAGTGGAAAACGCCCGTGCGCTGAGCGACCTCATAGCTCAACCTTTACTTGCAGAAAAAGGGTATAAGTTCCTTCATATTGAGGGAGATGACAAGCGCGGTGTGGATGTTGCTTGCCTATACAACCCCAAGATGTTCAAACCACGCAAGAGTGAACTTATTTCCACTACCGAAGCTTACATGAAATTTACCAATGGACTCATTACCCGTAGCATCTTCCACGTGGAGGGCAGTCTGTTGGGCGAACCTTTCCATTTCCTTGTCAACCACTGGCCCTCACGAGCAGCAGCCAGCGAAAACCGTGAGTTCATCGCTCGCATCCTCCGTCAGGCTGTCGATTCCATCCAGCGGATAGACCCCAACGCTCGCATCGTCATCATGGGTGACCTCAACGACGACCCCGACAACAAGTCCGTGACAGAAGCCCTCGGCGCAAAACTCTCGAAGAAAAAAATCCAGCAGCCTACCGACCTCTATAATCCCTGGAACGATATGCTTCGCAAGAAAGGGCAGGGCACCTTGCTCTACGACAATATGTGGAACCTCTTCGACCAAATCATCTTCACTGCCAACCTCTTGGGCGACGACCGTTCCAGCTTCAAGTTCTTCAAGAACGAAATCTATATGCCTGCCTACATGACCACCACTGAAGGACGTTTCACCGGTGCGCCTCGCCGCACAGCCTCTGGTGGCGTTTGGCAAGATGGCTACAGCGACCACTTCCCCACACAGATTTACCTTGTGAAGGAGATGTAGGGGGGTATAACAAATGTATATTCAAAACACTGCACATGAAAAATCAAAACACTGCACTTGTCGTTTTGAAACTTAACTGCTGATAAAACGGGAAAAAGTAATTCCGAATCTCGGGCTATCCTGTAAAGATAAATGTTGCAATGCTGCCATGTTGCAACATTTATTTTTGATTTATGGATATTTTTTTCATAATTTGTGGAAAGGTTCTTGTCAGTTTGGATTTTTCTTTCTATTTTTGCGCACAAAACGAAAAACTAACTAATAGAAAAGACTATGAAACAGAGACTTTTATTCATGGGTGCCATGCTGCTATCCGTGTGCGCATGGGCACAGGAGGATGTGACAGGACAGTACCTGAAGAATCCTTCGTTTGAGTTGGATGACATTTCTAAATTGCCGCTTGATGGCACACGTGCCGCTAACGGAAGTGGTGCCTACGGTGCTACATCGGTTGAAGGATGGACGCTGAGCGGTGTCTATATGGTCAGCGACATCATGACGGCTTCGGCTACGGCTACCGACAACAATTTTGGTGCACCAGGCCAGCCGTCAGATGGTAAGCAGATGTATTATGTCCGTAATGCTTGGAGTGCCTCGCAGGTCAGTCTGTTACAGACGGTGAAACTGCCCGCAGGCAAGTATCGCATTACGTTAGATAACAAGTGTGTTACACAGTCATCCCATGAAGCCAGCCTTGTGGCAGGAACTGCGAGCCTAAGCCTCACGTTCCTGAATGCGATGCCAGCGCAGTGGACGACCAGTGTGCTTGACTTTGAACTGTCGGCAGAAACCTCCTTGGCTGTGGGACTGAAAGTGTCGTTTGGCAGTGGTAGCGGAGGTTCGATTCTGATTGACAATTTCCGTCTGTACCTGTTGCCCAATGACTATGTGGAACCAGAAGATCCGACAGAAGAGACGGTTCCTTCCTATACCGAGGGCATCATCACTGGTGACTTTGTGGCTGAACCGCAGATGAAGTCCGACCTGCTGCAGATGTTGGCTGACTTCTCTCGCTATATGGTGAACGACTGGTTTCAGTGTGCTGCACCGAACAGCCTGGGCGAATCGTGCGGTTTCTTCAACGGCGAAAATTCGGGTAGCAGCGGTGAACAAGGTGTGCGTCCCAATGCAGACCTCAGCATGATTTGCGCTTTCCTTGTGAAATACGGAAAACCTGCGGGTGTCACTCTGCCATCGGGCGTGACTTGGAGCAAGATTGAAGAAATGGCGATGAAGTCGCTCATTTTTGCTTACTCCACACATAAGGCTAATAAGTTGAAAGTTTGTTCAGACAACAAATACTGGGGTAGTATCGCTAACAATGGAAGTGCTGTGTGGGAGTCCAGCCTATGGGCAATGTCAGTGGCCTATTCAGCCTATTTCCAGTGGGAAAAATTGTCTGCCGAACAGAGAAATTATATCTACAAACTGCTGAAGGCTGAATGTAACTACGAGCTGGAACGTGATATCCCGACAGGTTATGCGGGCGACACGAAGGCTGAAGAGAATGGTTGGGAGGCTGATATCCTGGCTGCCACACTGGGACTGTTCCCCAACGATGAGCTGGCACCGAAGTGGTTCGAGCGTCTGAGAGAATTTGCGGTGAACAGCTATTCGCACCCGATGGATGCGCAGGACACGACGGTCATTGACTCGTGGTATGACCAGAAGACGGTGGCTGACCTCTACAAGGGACAGAACCTCTATGACGACTATTCGTTGCAGAATCACAACCTGTTCCACACCAGTTATCAGAACGTGGTGATGCAGGAGCTGGGTGAAGCAGCTTTAGCTCTGAAGATGTTCCAGCAGGGACTTTCGGGCGAAGAAAAATGGAAGACCAATGCGCTGATGCACAACAATCAGCTGGTGCAGGACAGCATTCTGAACTGGTTGGCGCTGGCCGACGGCGAATTGGCCATGCCGAATGGCAACGACTGGTCGCTCTTCCTCTACGACCAAATCACCAGCTACTCCACACAGGCTTGTTTCCAGCAGGATGTGAATGCGCTGCTCCTGGAGAATATGGCGTATAAGTATATCAAGGCACGTCAGAAGACGACGACGGACGGTTCGTGGTTGCTGCGTCCCGATGTAGGTGCACGGCGCATGGGCGTGGAGGCTCACCGTGTGATGATGACCTATCTGATGCACGAGGTGCTTTCTACGGCAGATCTGACGCCGAAGACATGGCAGGATTTCAATGCAGAGTTTTCGGAGGCAAAGATGATTCCGTGCCAGAACGTTGTGCGTGCTGCTACCGACAGCCGTTTCTCCTGCTTCTCGTGGTCAACAGGCCTGAAGAGCTATACGGGATATTTTGCCAGCAATTCGCCCGACAAGAACAAGATTGTGGTGCCTTATCGAGCCAACAACACGGGCAACCTGCTGGGCTGGTATGAAGTATCGGGCAAGGGCAACAATGCTACGCCTGTGGTCAGCGGCATCTATCAGTTGAAGGGCAACGGCTATGTGATGAATGGTGAAATCAACACGAATGACAACACGCTGAACAATCGCTTCGCCATTTATTCTACGCCACAGAATGCCATCATCTATCTGGACTATGTGACAGCCAACACCGCAGCCACCATCACCGCAGAGAAGGGTGGTCTGTTGGCTATCTCTACCGACGAACTGATGAAGACTACGCGTACATTATATTATAACAAGACCGACAGCACCTTTACGCACAAACAGCTGGACGGTTCTGTCTTTACCCGCATGGAGAGCGACTGGGTGAACATCGACAACGAACTGGGTGTGATTGGCAGGAACGGCAAGCAGATAGCTTTCGGAGACCGTGGAGCCAACAATTCCATTTACACGTCGAAGCTGTACCCCATGTATTCGAATGAAAGTCGCTCGGTGGCAAAGGATGCTGTGGTAGATGCTCGCCACCTGGTGTATTACAGTAAGACGGATGCTGCCGAAACGCAGGCGTTGGCTCAGTTTGTCGTACCGTTGCGACCGTTGTTGCCTGAAGGTTGGAACGGTGTGATTGCGACGGATTACGACCACTTCTATATGCTCATCAGCAACTTCCGTGGTGCAGAGAATACGGCTACCATTCGCGGCATTCAGTATCAGGGCTGGGCGCCTGTCTTTCCGCAGCAGACAACCCTCATCGACAACAATACTTCGACGGTGACGCTGACGGTGAATCAGAACAATTCTGTGGCATACGGTCTTCGTCTGATGGTGAAAGGTAGCGATGTGGAAGCTTGGCTGGAGAACGACACCACGGTTTATATCAAAGCCACAAAAGATGCCGTCGTTTCTGTAGGCATCTGTTTGAATGGAAAGGATGAGGTGGTTTATAAGAATGATTTTGAAATCAAGAAGGGAGAGACCGTAAAGGCCTATCTGGAAGGTAATGAGGTATGCATTCAGAATGCAGTTTCCTTTCCCGAAAACTCAAAAAGGGATTATACGGGCTACATCGTCAACCCCTCGTTTGAAGGATCGACAAGCTATGGTTGGAAGGGCCAGCCAACGGTGAACTACGATTGTGCTGAAAAGTGGAATACCACGTTCAACATCTATCAGACCATAGAGGGAGTGCCTGCTGGCCAGTATTTGCTGACTTGCCAGGGATTTTATCGTGACGGCAGTTCTGACACAGCAGCCCAGCATCGTTCTGCCGGCAAAGAGGCACTCAATGCCATCCTATATGCCAACGACTCGACGGTTGCCCTGCAGTCCATTTATGAAGAGGCAAACAAGAAGGGGGCCATCGGCATCAAGCAATCAACTTATGGTTATGTGCCCAACACGATGGAACAGACTTCGGCTTATTTTCGTTCCGGACTGTACGTCAACTCATTGCTTTGCACCGTAGGAGAGGACGGCAAACTGACCATCGGTGTGAAGAAGACGGTGAGCAACAGCAACGACTGGGCTATCTTCGACAACTTCACCCTGACTCGCGTCATTGAGGAAGAACCTGAAGAACCCGAAGAGCCCAACCCCTACGACATTGATGAGGACGGACAGATTACTGTTGCCGACATCACCTTGTTAATTGAAATCTATTTGGGAGAGTAAAAGTTAAAGAATAACTTGGTACACAATACGCCTGCGGCGGCTCCCAAAAAAACAAAAGAAAACAAGAAAAAACAAAAGAAAACTTATGATACAATCAATTGTTTTTTCTTGTTTTCTTTTGTCTTTTCTTGTTTTTTTAAGACCGCGACTGCGGTTAAGTGACCGTTAAAAAGATAATTTGTTTCTTTGGTCGGGGAATAGGATGGTGGGGGTCCATTGCTTGGCTTCTTCAAAGTCCATCATGGCATACGACATGATGATGACAACATCGCCCACCTGCACTTTGCGGGCAGCAGCACCGTTCAGACAAATGCAGCCGCTGCCACGTTCACCTTTGATAATATACGTGTCGAAACGTTCTCCGTTGTTATTGTTGACGATATAGACCCTTTCGCCTGCAATCAGATTGGCAGCGTCCATCAGGTCCTCGTCAATCGTGATACTGCCCATGTAGTTCAGGTTTGCTTCTGTCACATGAGCACAGTGAATCTTCGACTTCAATACTTCTATCTGCATTCCTATTTATACTTTATATTATCAATCAATCGGATGGGAGTGTGACCACAGAACACGGTGATACAGCCCTGTATGTGTTCCGCTTCTGTCCACTGGCTGACGCTTGCCAACGTCTCTGCATTCACGATTTCGTAATACTGCACTTCCAGTCCCTCCACACCGTTAATCTGATTGGTGACCATCGTCTTGGTTTCCTCCACGGTGTGCGTCTTGCTATAGTCCACACTTTCGCTCAACGCCTTGAAGATGGCAGGTGCAATCTGACGTTCCTCTGCCGTGAGCAGCGTGTTTCTGCTCGACAGCGCCAGGCCGTCCTCTTCGCGGACAATGGGGCAGGGCACAATCTGCAAGGGGAAACCCTGGTCTTTCACCATGGCCTTGATGACTGCGATTTGCTGGAAATCCTTTTCGCCCAAATAAGCCCTGTCGGGTTCTGTGAACATGAAAAGTTTGCTGACGATTTGGCAAACCCCGTTGAAGTGTCCAGGGCGGAATGCGCCTTCCATCACTGTGTCGGTAGGTGGATAGCTGAAGCTGCGTGTATCGGGTTCGGGATAGATTTCCTCGGCAGCCGGTGCAAACACCACCGTTGCGTTCAGCGATTCCAGCAACTTGCAGTCGGCATCCAGCGTGCGTGGATAATTTGCCAAATCATTCTTGTCATTAAACTGAGTGGGATTGACAAACACGCTCACCACCGTCACATCGTTCTCACTGACAGAACGAATGACCAGCGAAGCGTGCCCTCTGTGGAGCGCACCCATCGTGGGCACCAGTCCAATCGTTTTCTTTTCTTTCTTGAAAGCCGCTATCCGTGCCTTCAAATCCGCTATTGTATGAACAATTTCCATAAACCAACGTTTAATAAATTGTGCAAAGTAACGGATAATAATTGATATATGAAAATTTTTGGTGGAAAAACACCTTTATAACGAAGAAAAGCGGAGAAAAATGAAAATTCTTAGTCCCACAAGCTTGTGTTAGAAAAAAGTAATAGTTACAAAATAAAAAGTTTTATGCAATTTGGCTTGATGGTGTGAATAAAATTTGTACCCCTGTAAAAGTAATAGCTATTACTGTAATGACGGATACAATTCTAAAAGATGAAATTCTACGATAGGAAAAACAAAAAAAGGCCTTGGTTTTTTGTCGCTTGAAGAAATGTAATGTCTATTTTAATCACCCACGCATCTGATTAGCCCTAAATTTTTGACCACTCAATATGCGCACGCGACAACAGAAGATTGGCGGACTATAATAGTTAGAAATAGGATGAAAGGGTTCTGAAAAAATGAAACCTCCCAAACGCAAAGTTTTTGATGCGTTTGGGAGGTTCACTTTATTTTACTTTGAACATTTTATCACATAGACAAAGTTTCTTGCTTTCTTTACTTGGTCTTTTAGTTGGAGTCCTGACATGGAATTATTGGTCGGAAGAATTGATAAATCGGCAACACTTTCAACAAGATTCTTTAGGTAAGAGGCTTTGATGGCATAGCTTGCATTTTCAGCTTCAGCATGTTTTGCACAGACCACTCCCACAAGATTCCCTTTCATGTCAAACATAGGACCACCACTGTTTCCTGGTTGCAGAGGTACAGATATTTGATAGTTAGCAATATTCCCATCAAATCCACTGCGTGAACTAATAATGCCATTGGTCAGTTTGATTTCTTCGCCCATAGTCTGTATGAGTGGGTATCCCAACACATATACATCTTCGCCTACATCTACCATTGCAGATTTGAAAGAATAGGGAATAGTGCCAAATCCTTTGAAGTCTTCATCTTCAATTTTCAGCAAAGCCAAATCGCACACCTTATCCATTCCCACCACTTTTGCCTTATAGCTTTTTGTGAAGTCACCATTGATTCCGCTTACTTCAATGTTTTTTGCTTCTTCTGCAACATGATGATTGGTTATAATATAGCTGTTTTTAAGCGCAAAGCCCGTGCCAGACCATAGTGAAGGTTTTGCACTTTCTGCTTTTTTATGTTCTTTTTCTTGTTTCTCTTTATAAGTGCGTAATTTTTCTATAACATTTTTATATATTTCTCCTTTATTACGGGTTGCATATGATATGGCATCAGCATAACATTCTTGCTTATACATATCGTTAGCAGTCTCTATGATTTTTTTTGTATAATTAGTATACCAAGTAACTATTTCTTCCTCATCAGGGAGTTGTTCTAAATAATATGCTATAACATTGTATAATTCGCTGATTGCATTATCCGCAGATGCTTTGCGAGCTTCTTGCATCTGTAATACTGTGGCAGCCATTGAAACGTAGTCTCTTGATATTGGCTGGTAAACTTTAGGTGTAAAAGTCGGTTGTGATGAACTTCCGGAAAGAAATTGTGCTGTTGATGTTAAACATGAACAGAAAAAAAAGAGAGAAATAATCTTTTTCATAATGATTTTTTTTTAATGTTAAAAAGTTATGGCGTCATTTTATACAATTAATTATATAGATAAAATTTTCAAATGTTTTTATTTGATCTTTTATTTGTAATTTTGAAATGGATTTATTTTCTGATAAAATTAAAGTTCCTATTGAATTTTCAATAAAATTTTTCAAATAGGATGCTTTCAAAACATAGATTGTATTTCCTGTCTCTGTATGTTTTGCACATGTAATACCAATAATGTTTCCTTTCATATCAAATACAGGTACACCTCTTTTTTCTGGTTGAATAGGCATGGATATCTGATAATATGTAACATCTCCATTAGAGTCACTTCGAGCATTTACTATTCCCTTAAAAAAATCGGCTTCTTTTTTTTGTGTTAAAGAATGACTAAGAGCATAAACTTCTTCACCGATATTAGCCATTGTTGACTTGATTGTATATGGAATCTTATCAAACAAGAGAGTGTCTTCTTCTATTTTCAATAGTACCCAATCACAGGTTTTATCTATTTTGACAATTTGGGCATTATAACTTTTTGTAAAATCTCCATTGATGCCATTTATGCTAATATGCTTAATGTTATCTTCAATATGTTGATTTGTGACAATATAGCCATTTTCAAGTGCAAATCCTATGCTTGTTATTTGTTGAGGAGTAGTTTTTGGAAGATTGGTCAAAGTTGTTATTGTAGTATTTTGAGCTTTAATGTAGTTTTCATTTTTTGAAAAATCAAAATGGTATGTCATTTTGTTAAATTCTTTGAGAGCCTTTTTGGTCGCTTTTTTAAAATCAGCAGATACGGACATTCCCATTCCTCGTCCTTCTAGGGTTTTAATATGTTTCCCATAAATATCTTTTATTGTGATGGTAACATAATTATATCCAAAAACAACATTACTATGTGAAATTGAAACAAGTAGGACTAAAGTCTTTTCTGCATTAGACATAAAATTTATATTTCTATATTGAATAGGTTGGAATCCTTTATCTATAAAAGCTTTTGTAACCATTGCAGAAATACCCCAAATGTCATTTTCTCCGCCATTATATTTTAATTCTTCCACATAGACATACTTATATGCATCAAAATTTTGTGCATAAGATGAAAATAAGTGCATTAAGAATATGAATAAAAGTGTAATCTTTTTCATGTTATGTGAATAAAAATGATTTATGAAATTAGTTTACTGTTATTTTTGAAAGTTCATATGATAATTTATATGTTTCTTTGATTATATTTCCTATAGTTTCTGCTGCTTTTTCTTGTATAAATGGAGAAAGAACAACCTTGTTAATGAGTTTTTTATAATCAACATTAAAAGTTTTCCCTTTTTTCTTGTCAACATTTTCTTTGTACATATTTGTTATACCGTCTTTAGGTCTGAAGTAGAAGCGAAATTCATTTTCGCTAGCGTAGTGAGAATCTTTTACAAACCAACTGTTTTCAACAATGGAAGGATAGTGAAAACCTTCATAACAAATATTTCCACATACAATATCATAATCTGTTGTTTCTAACGCACAGACAAAGTTGTCAATAGTTGTTTCTATCCGTATCCCTATTTTCGTTGTGTATGATTTCCACATCAAATAATTTTCTTCTTTTGTGAGAGTCCAACATGATGCTAGTAATAGAGTAGATTCTTCAAATAGTTCAAACATTTTATTAATCATTTCACTATCATGTTTTTTTTCATCCTCATTAAGTTCTTTTCCACTTAAATGTATTGGAAAAATGTGAGTTCCAAATCGTTTGTTATGTAAAAGTTTTTTTTCTTTGTTGTCAAGAAAATGCTTTTTAAAAGTTACAAAATATTGATTGCTTTCCACTATACTGAGAAAATAATCAAAATCCATATACTGGAATATAGGAGTATTTGGATTAAAATGATGAAAAATATAATACGTTTGATTTTGCATAGCTTCAAATCTTTATTGTTAATAAGCATACAGTGAGGGCTAAGCATTCATAATTACACAAAAATGGCGTGACCATTCTTATGCGCTTAGCTGAGGGGTGGCCTCGGAATTGGAACCCCTGAATGTAGAAAAGAATGCGCCACGCCATAGGGCGTGTGCATAGCTAAAACTACATTCCGGGATTGCCATTCATGAATGGAGGCAACTCCCTTTACATATTATTCGAGCATATTCCAGAAGAGTTTCCGAGGCTCTTGGCTAAGCGCGAAATAATAGCTAATGCTTGTTGGTTTCGGGATTTCTCCCCCGAACCGCTGCAAAGGTAGTGCTTTTTGAGGGAATGTACAAGAGTTTCGTGGATTTTTTATGATTTTAGTGTAATTTCAGTGGCTCTGCATTGCTGCTACCGTGACAAAGTTCTCTCGCTGCAGTGGCACTGCATTGCTGTTGCCGTGGCAAAGTTCTCTCGCTGCGGTGGCACTGCATTGCTGCTGCGGTGGCAAAGTTCTCCCATTGCGGTAGCAATGCAGTGCCAGTCGAGTGGCAAAGTTCTCCCACGGCAGCGGG
This sequence comes from uncultured Bacteroidales bacterium, assembly GCA_902802265.1. Lineage (GTDB taxonomy): Bacteria > Bacteroidota > Bacteroidia > Bacteroidales > Bacteroidaceae > Minthosoma. The sequence continues at coordinate 25,415 of CADCLN010000003.1, forward strand.
AGAACTTTGCTTTTCCGGAGGTTTCGAAAGAAAAAAGGGATGTGATGTGTATGTTTCAAGAAAGTTTTTGTACCTTTGCCCCAGAATCTTAAACTCTTTAAAACACTTCACAACATGAAAGCAAAAGACACGATTTTTGTTCTTGCCATGCTGCTATGTACTGCCATGGCCAAGGCGCAGTATCAACAAGTGAACGACATCCCTTACACGGAGTCGGCAGACCCTTATGCACAGGAACGTTGCAAACTCGATGTGTATTATCCCACCAACCGCAAGGAGGCTCCGGTTGTGGTGTGGTTCCACGGTGGCGGTATCGAGAGCGGCAGCAAGCACATTGACCAGGAACTAAGAAACAGCGGACTTGTGGTCGTTGCTGCCAATTACCGGCTTTTGCCCAAAGCCAGCATTGACCAATGTCTGGACGACGCGGCAGCAGCCGTGGCCTGGACCTTCAGGAATGTTGAGAAATATGGTGGCAGCAAGCGGAAGATTTTTGTGGCGGGGCACTCGGCAGGCGGTTATTTGCTCGACCTCATTGGGCTGGATAAGAAGTGGCTTGCAAAATATGGTGTGGATGCCGATTCCATTGCAGCCCTCATCCCCTTCAGCGGACAATGTATTACCCATTACAATCTGCGCAAGCAAAAGGGTATTGGTCCGCTGCAACCCACTATTGACCAGTATGCTCCCATCACCTACGTCCGCCCTGATGCTCCGCCTATTGTCATCATCTCGGGCGACAGAGGGTTGGAGGTGTATGGACGCTATGAGGAACAGGCGTATTTCTGGCGTATGCTGAAGCTCGTGGGACATCCCGACGTTTCGCTTTATGAAATGCAAGGTTACGACCATGGTGCCATGGCGCGTCCTGCTTACCATATTCTGAAAGAACAGATTAAGCGACTGACCAGGAAGATGACGTCGCCACTACCGAAACCCCTCGTCAAGCAGGAGCAACGGGCGGAATACTGTTTCGACTGGCAACCTTCTTATATCCGACATGATGCCAAGATTGACGACACGAATCCTGCCATTCTCCATTTAGGGACGAACAGTGGTTACTATGACCTTACGGCTGAGACGGGGTCTTTGATCAGGGGGCTGAGGGATTTCTCCGTTTCTGTCTTTTTCAAGGTCAGTTCCGAAAACAAACTGGATGGCTACGGACACTTCCTTTTTGCGTTCTCGCAACTGGCAGAGAATAGTGCCAACGAAGGTCCCTACATGGCTATGAGACTGAACGAACAGCGGTTTGAAATTTCTACGGGTGGGTATGAACACGAAGAAATCATCATGCAGGGCGGCGGGCCCAAGCGCGATGTGTGGGTACATGTGCTTTATCGTCAGCAGGGACACAAGGGCGAACTTTTTCTTGATGGAAAACGGATTGGCAAGAATGACAATATGCCCATCCTTTCAGAAATTTTTAAAGAGGCACCGTCCCATTGTTGGATAGGACGTGCCCCTTTCCGAGGTGACAAATATCTGACACAAACCCAGGTGGCAGATTTCCGTATCTATAATTATGCCGTCAGCCATCAAGAGCTGAAACAGCTGCAGCGCAGCAATTTCCTTGCACCCAAGACAAAATAGTTGGATTTGAATCAGTAATTCTCCCTGCGATAGAAACGCATGAGGAAATCTATGTCGTGACGTTTCTCTTCTGTTGTGCTGAATTCTGAGAGCACGTTGTCGTCGTAGATGTCTGGCAGGTAGTTATGCTCCAACAGGAAATTGATGGCGTGAGTGGTTACGGATTCAGCGTCCCAGAGTATATTGATGGCCTCTTTACGGGCTGTTTCCTTGTCGTAGAAGGGATTGCCGGGGTCAGCAATACAAGGAGAGTAGCCAAAGAAGATTTGCAGGCAGTCTTTGAGTTCCTCTTTGTCTATGAACACGGTGGGAAGGTCGCCGCCTTGCTCATCAACAAAGTTCAACATGTGGCGCGGGAAGCGTATCTTCTCTTCCAAGAAGTTCTTCATTTGTTCACGGTCGGCAAAATAGGTGATTTGCTGTCCGTTGGTACGTTCAAGCATCATGTCGGCAGTAAGTGTCATGGTGCCAGGCTTCAAATTTTCAGGGTCGTCTTCACACAGTTCCTTCCATTTCTGGGCTGTTTCTGAAATCGGGAACAGCAAACCGTTGAGATGCCATTCTCCTTGATAGAACACGAAAGAGGAGGCCATGAAGCCATCATATTTCTTCAGCACTTTTTCTGGCAGATTCAGTTCACTGGCTTCTATTTCAAATTGTTTTCCATTTGTGCGGGTTACTTTCAGCCTGTTCTGGCTTGGTCTATGTCCTGATAGGTCGATGGTAGGATTGATACATTCATACTTATAGGTGCCCATCCCCAGCATTTCTATCTTGGCAACCTCTGCTGCCTGATGTTCCATGCCTTTTGTTCGCATCATTGCCGCAAGATAATCTTTCGAAAAGAGAGCCAGAGCCCCGATTCTGTAGTTGAAGATGCTTTGGGTGCCAGCATAGAACAAAGCCATATCTAGTGACATGTCAGGGAAATCTTCATGTTCAGCCATGCTAAGTGCTTCTTCGATATGTTTGGTGAGCAATTTGTCGTTTTGCTCGCCAGCTGTGAGATAACATTCAGTAAAAAGCCACATCAGAACACTGCGCAGCTGATTGAAGCCTGCTGTAGCTAATTGCAACTTTGCTTCCACATCATCAGCCAGCTGTTCATTGACGGGAGCATCCTCGAATGCTTCTTCAAGCATCGCGTGGGCGGTAATAGCCATCAGTTCCATGAATTTCGAGTCCGACAAGACGAACTCTCCGCTGACATCGCTCGCTATGCACCACAGCAGGAAACGGACGGCATTCAGGCTGGGCTCGTCTGGGTAATACTCTTCCTCTTCGTGGAATAGGGGAACGGGATGGCCATAGAGTTCTTGGCACAGATTGGAGAATGTGCGCCATTGACCGCTGTCGGCCACAATGTCCTCCATATAGTTTGCCAACACGATGGCAGCACGATGCATCACCTCGGCAGAATGCTCTTCGACGATTTTGCCTAAAAAGCAGAAACCGTCTTGTAGGCGATTTGCCAACTGCTGGTAATACTGGTCTGTCTGATATGAATTCTGATTTGGATGACATTTCTTGATGTCATTGGCTACTATTTTCTTCAATTTCATCGTTATTTGGTTTGTTGGGGTAAACTATCTTTTTGTCAGCACAAATCTCTCTCTTACATCTACCATCGAATAATCTCTATAGCACCTCAGCAGACCCTAAAGTCTGCTGAGGAATCTATATCAAAGAATATCAATGGATGTCTTCTGAATCTTCTATCCAATCGGAGTCTTTCTTGAGTGGCATGGTGGTGGGGGAACCGGTTAGTAACGTAGATGTGTGTTGCAGTTCCACGACCGCCACATGGGGAGCTATATAATGCTTTTTCATATTCTTTCCTCCTTCATTATTTAATCAGAACCTTTTTGCCATTTACTATATACATGCCCTTTGTGGGAGCCAGCACACGTTGACCTGCGAGGTTGTAGAATATACCGTCCAAAAGTCCCTTCTGTTGCTCCACATGGTGTATCTCTGTGGTTATACCATCAAACAGTACGGCTTTGACTTCGGACGAACCTGGTATGGTCAGATATGCCTTGTGCGCAGGAATCGTCACACCAGCACGAACAGGATAGAAGCCTGTTATGTTATTCTTGGTTGACAAAGCATACGTGTTCGCTGGAGCAGCTGTTGCTGTCAACGTACCATGCAATTGGTTCTCAGAAACATCATCAGCTACAGCTTCGGTTTTAAGCAATTCATACCATGCGCTTCCTGTACCATTTACAATAAATCCTGTCTCAGCAGGTATCACGCTGACGGTCTTCAGCACAACGGCAGATGCAGTTATGTCGCTTACTATATAGGCTGTCAGCCCTGTTGTTTTCGATATATCCAGCCTGTTCTCTGAGCAATAAGTGGAGTAGCCGTCAGCCGCCAGCTTAATCATTTCTGGCAATTCAATATTGAGCGTCAGGTCGTTTGTCACATTCTCACGATCTGAATCACCATACTGGCTTATGTCTTGCAACATGCTGGTGGCCATATTTATCATTGCCTGTGCCTTTTCAGGATATAACGCTGCGCCCATATTGGCTGTCGATACTAACGAACTCAATGTTGAGGCTGCTTCTGGGTTATCAGGTTCATTTCCCTCTGCGTGAATGATAAATGCCTTTGCAGCTGTTTCAGCTATCAATGAATATGGAAAGCCCTTTGCGGAAATCTTTTTTTTAACCGCAGTCGTTAGTCTTTCCTTGGCAGTTTCTGCAAAGTCTTTGTCGTTGGTCAGCTCGGAGATATGTCCTGTGGTGATAATCAGCTCCGACATGTCGTTGTTCAGCGTTACCACGCGATAGTCACATGGATAGGAAACCAGCGAACCTGTGTTGACATCATAAATTTCGCGCGACAGGTCTGCGTTTTTGTCCATCGCTATATCCGACGTATGGAAATGACCCGTGAACACCACTCTGATACCTGCATCAGCCAGCCTATTACGTACAGGCCCGTAGCTTGCCACCACAGCCGTTTCCACAAAATTTTCCACACCTGTGAAATGAGGTATCAGCGGGTGGTGCATCATGGCTATCACTTTCTTGCCGTTGGTTCTGGCGGCAATAGCTTTCTCTACCACCCAGCATAGCGTAGTTGTGGTAATAACGCCGTCTGTACCGCTGTCAATACCTATCACGACCAATCCTGGTATCGGTTCACAAGCGTATGTCAGAGTTCCATCAAGTCGCTCCGAACCTTCTCCATAACCATAGTTGGCGTACTGCGTAGCAAACCAGTCGTTGTCAGCCACTTCAGCCGGAGTGGTACTTGCTCCATTATAATAAACCGCATCACTATTGCTACCCCTGTCATGATTGCCTGGGACGACCAGGGTCTTAATACCCAGGGCGCGCAGGTCTTCCAGTTTACTGATAACGTACTGATGGCTCAACTTTTCACCATCCTTGGTCAAGTCGCCTGGTATCAGCACCAGCCCTGGGTGAAGGTCAACAATACGATTTATCATCTCGTCGAACAGCTGCTGGCTATAGTCCACCAGTTTGCGCTGGCCGTCCAAGTAGGTAGTCCAAGCTGAGCCTTCTTTCACCAGCAGCTCTGGTGCCATTACGTGCGGGTCTGCGAATACCACTATCTTCGAGTTATCAATAGGTATCGATTTGATAGCAGGATAACTGTTGGCATCATCGGGGTTCAAAGTCTTGGCACTTGAACCAAGATTCATCCCGCATAGCAGGAGTGTAAATAATAATAGTTTTTTCATACGCTTTGTTTTTTATTTCGGTTTTACGGTTGTGCGGTTATAGATGCTCAGATTTCTTCCGACAGATAGCCGAGGGGGAATGGGCGGCAGTTGTACCGGGATGCCATGATTTCGCCGTAGGCTCCGGCGGAGAGAATGGCGAGAAGGTCGCCCCGCTGGGTGCGGTTAAGGGGAATGTCCTTGTCGAAGACGTCGGAAGATTCACAGATGGGACCCACTACGTCATAGATTTCTTCGGGCTGGTCGCTCGTGATGTTGTAAATCTTGTGATGCGCATCGTAGAGGGCTGGACGAATGAGGTCGGTCATGCCTGCATCGACGATGGCGAACTGTTTGACGGATCCCTGCTTGACGTAGTTGACGCGGGTGATGAGTGATCCGCATTGTCCCACAACAGCACGTCCCAATTCGAAGTGAACGGTCTGGTGTGGACGGATTTTCAGCAGACGGTGGTAGGTGGCAAAGTATTCGCTGAAATTGGGAATGGGGTGGGCAAGTGGGTCGGCATAGTCGATGCCCAGTCCGCCGCCTACGTTGATGATGTCGGTCTGTATTCCTTCAGCCTCCAGACGGTCTTGCAGCTGGTTGACACGAAGGGCAAGGGCGGCAAAGTCGTCCATTTGAAGAATCTGTGAACCGATGTGGAAGTGCAGTCCCTTGTAAACCACGTTGGGGAGCGACTGTGCCAGGCGGATGACGGTTTCCATGTCGTCCATGGCAATGCCGAACTTGTTTTCGGCCAGTCCTGTAGTGATGTTGGCATGGGTGTGTGCCCCTACGTCGGGATTGATGCGGAAGCAGACGGTTGCCACTTTGCCTTTGGCTGCTGCTATCTGGTTGATGACCTGCAGTTCAGGTATGCTTTCTACGTTGAAGCAAAAGATGTCGTTGTCCAGGCCAAGTTCTATTTCCCAGTCGCTTTTGCCCACGCCGGCGAAAACGATTTGGTCGGCAGGGAAGCCAGCCTGAAGCACTTGCTGGATTTCACCGCCGCTGACACAATCAATGCCCAATCCGTACTCGCGGATGATGCTGAGCACTTTGGGGTTGGCATTGGCTTTGACGGCGTAATGAACGTGATAACCAGCGTATTTTTGTGTCTCTGTGTTGATGGCGTCGAGCGTCTGACGCAGGATGTTTGTGTTGTAATAGTAGAATGGTGTGCGGATGTTCTGCAGCCGTTCTACAGGAAAGATTTGTGTCATTTCGATGTGATTAAAGACCCTCTCCACCGCCCAACGGGGAGAGAGGGTCTGCTATTTTAGTTAAACAAGTGGTCGCTCAATGCCTGCAGCGCACGTTTCTTGTCTTCCTCGTGAATGAGGAAAGAGATGTTGTGGTTGCTGCCGCCGTAGCTAATCATGCGGATGGGGATGTCAGCCAAAGCATTGGTGGCCTTGGATTCGAAGCCAACGTTCTGGGATTCGAGGTCACCCACGACACAGATGATGCACATGTTCTGGTCCACTTCTACGCGACCGAATTTCTTCAGTTCGTTGACAATGGCATCGAGATAGGTGGTGTTGTCGATGCTGACGCTTACGCCCACTTCGGCTGTGCAGACCATGTCGATGCTGGTCTTGTACTGCTCGAAGATGTCGAACACTTTGCGCAGGAATCCGTATGCCAGCAACATTCGGCTGGAAGTGATGCGGATGGCTGTGATGTTGTCTTTGGCTGCTACAGCTTTGATTTTCTTCTTTTCAGTTTCGTTGCTGATGACGGTTCCCGCTGCTGATGGTTCCATGGTGTTGAGCAGTTTTACGGGTATGCCTGCGAACTTGGCTGGTTGCACACAGGTGGGGTGCAGAATCTTGGCTCCGAAGTAAGCCAGTTCGGCTGCTTCTTCAAAATGCAGGTGGCTCACGGGCGATGTCTTATCGACAAAACGTGGGTCGTTGTTGTGCATTCCGTCGATGTCGGTCCAGATTTGTATTTCTGAAGCATGGACAGCCGCACCGATGAGTGAAGCCGTATAGTCGGAACCGCCGCGTTGCAAGTTGTCAATCTCGCCGTAAGCGTTGCGGCAGATGAATCCTTGTGTGATGTAGATTTCCTTGTCTGGGTTCTCATCGAGTTTCACCTTGATTTTCTCGCTGATATATTCCAGGTCTGGCTCTCCATTCTTGTCTGTGCGCATGAAGTCGAGGGCAGGAATGAGGCAAGCGTTGTAGCCCTGTTCCAGCAGGTAGTTAGTCACCATGTTGGTAGAGATGATTTCGCCTTGTCCCACGATGATTTTCTCTTCAAACATGGTGAAAATGCTTTTCGCCGTGAATGAACGGAGGAAATTGAATTCCTCTTTCAGGAAGTCTGCTGTGGTCTTTTTCCATTCAGCCGTGGTGTAGAGTTCCTCGATGTGTTGTTTGTATTTTCGTTCCAGGGCATTGATGAGTTCGAATGCTCCTTCCGGATTCTTCTTGTAGAGATAGTCGCAGATTTCCAGCAATGAGTTGGTTGTGCCGGACATGGCTGAGAGCACTACGATTTTCTGTTCGCCATCTGTAATCAATTTGACCACATCTTTCATTCTCTGTGATGTGCCAACGGATGTTCCTCCAAATTTTAGGACTTTCATTGTTTTATTTAGTTTTTTGCGTTATTTCGTTATTACGTGATATCGTTGTTGCGATTTATTCTGTTTCCGATTCCAGGGCTTTCCATCCCTCATTGCCGTCATCATTTTCAGCCTCTTGGCGTTCCTCGGCAATGGCTTGGGAGTCGTCGGTGATTTCTGTGATGTGCTGGTCTTTGCAGTGGAACACTCGTCCAGGATATTCCTCCAGAAGCGAGAGATTGTGTGTAATCATCAGCACAGCCGACCCTCCCTGACAGATGTTTTTGAGCAATTCGGTAATTTTGCGGCTGGTTTCCGCATCCAGATTGCCCGTAGGTTCGTCTGCCAAGATGATTTGCGGCTTGTTCAGAATGGCTCGGGCAATGGCAATGCGTTGCTGTTCGCCGCCCGACAGTTCGTTGGGAAACTTCCTTGCCTTCTGCGCCATGTCCACCATGGTAAGCACATCGTCAATGCGCTGCTTGATTTCGCTTTTCCGCTTCCATCCGGTAGCTTTGAGCACAAAGCGCAGGTTGTCCTCCACCGTGCGGTCGGTGAGCAGTTGGAAGTCTTGGAAGATGACACCCAGCTTGCGGCGAAGGTCTGGCAGATGTTTGCGTTTCAGCTTCAGCATGTCGAAGTCCAGCACCTGTGCCGCAGTCAGTTTCTTTTCAGCCTCTTTGCGCTGTTTCTTATTGCCGTTGCAAGGCAGTTCGCCATAGAGCGTCTTGATGAACGAACTTTTGCCAGAGCCCACTTTGCCTGTGATATACACGAACTCTCCCTCGGAAATGTTCATGCAAACGTTTTCGAGAATCAGCGCGTCTTCCTGATAGACGTTGATGTTTTCGTATTTGATCAGTGCTTGTGCCATGTTGGGTCGTGACGTTCAGCCAATTCTGTTGCCAAGTCTTCTATCTTCAGTCCCTTGCTGGTCAGCAGTACGATGAGGTGGTAGAGCATATCGCTGGCTTCGTAAACCAGTCGCTCGTTGTTGTTAGCCACTGCTTCGATAACAGCTTCAAGTGCTTCTTCGCCTACTTTTTGGGCCATGCGGTGGCAGCCATCCTTGAAGAGGCTGGTGGTGTAAGAGCCTTCAGGCATTTCCTCATGACGCTTCTCGATGAAACGCTGCAGTTCCACCAGGAACATGATGGGATTTTCGTTCACTTCATTCCAGCAAGTGTCAGCTCCCGTGTGGCAAACAGGTCCTGCCGGATTCACTTTGATGAGCAGCGTGTCGTTGTCGCAATCGTTGGCGATGGAAACGACGTTCAGAAAGTTGCCGCTGGTTTCACCTTTTGTCCACAGAGCCTTGCGGGTGCGGCTGTAGAATGTCACCTTGCCCGTCTCGACGGTTTTGTTGTAAGCCTCCTCATTCATGAAGCCCAGCATGAGCACTTTCAGCGTTTTTGCGTCTTGAATGATTGCTGGAACTAAACCGTCCATCTTATTGAAATCTATAGTCATTATTGTCGTTATATATATATTATCTTTAATTCTTTTTATATTCTTACGCTAATACCTTCTGCCTTCAGATATTGTTTGAGTTCAGGGATGGGAATCTCTCCAAAGTGGAACACGCTGGCAGCCAATGCTGCATCGGAATGTCCGTTGATGAATGTGTCGCGGAAGTGCTCTTTCTTTCCTGCACCGCCGCTGGCAATGACGGGGATAGTAAGTGTGTCGGCCAATTGTCGCAAGGCATCGTCAGCAAAACCATTTTTCACTCCGTCGTGGTTCATGGAGGTAAACAAAATCTCTCCAGCTCCACGTTCATTTGCCTCTTTTGCCCACTCAAACAGGTTGCGGTCTGTCTCCACACGTCCTCCATTCAGGTAGCAGTACCAGCCCTTTTCCGTCTGCTTGGCATCGATGGCAACCACACAAACCTGCGAACCGAAGTGGCGGGCGATTTCATCGATAAGCTGCGGATTGCGAATGGCAGCCGAATTGATGCTCACCTTGTCTGCACCTGCATTCAAGAGGCGTTCCACATCTTTCAGTTCGTTGATGCCGCCACCCACGGTGAACGGAATGTTGATTTCCAAAGCAATCTTGCCCACCAGTTCTGTGAACGTCTTTCGTCCCTCGTGGCTCGCAGTAATGTCCAGATAGACCAGTTCGTCAGCGCCCTGTTCCGAATAGCTTTTACCCAACTCGATAGGGTCGCCAGCATGGCGAAGGTTCACGAAGTTTGTGCCCTTCACGGTCTGTCCGTCTTTTATGTCAAGACAAGGTATGATTCTTTTTGCCAACATCTGTTCACACATTATTTATATTATAAGAAACTTGCCAAATCCTCCATCGTGATTTTGCCTTCATAGAAAGCCTTTCCGAAGACTACGGCAGGGATGCCCGCTGCGTTCAGGGCTTGGATGTCCTCGATGCAGCTCACACCGCCGCTGGCTATCAGGTACATGTCGGGAAATTCTGCCATGATGTCTCGGTACAGTTCAATGGCAGGGCCTTCCAGCATTCCGTCCTTTGAAATGTCGGTGCAAAGCACATTCTCTATGCCTTTCTCCGTGTGTTTCTTCAGAAAGGGCATCAGTTTTTCGCTTGCCTCTTCCTTCCAGCCGCTGATGCTAATCAGTCCGTTCTTCACGTCAGCACCCAGAATGACCTTCTGCGGACTGAAACGTTCCACCCATGCATCGAACAACGCGGGATTTTTCACGGCAATGCTGCCGATGGTGACCAGTGAAGCACCGCTGGCAAAGGCTATGTCCAGGTCTTCGTCCGTCTTGATGCCTCCGCCAAAGTCTATGACCAGCGACGTGTGGTCGGCAATTCGCTCTATCACACGGTAATTCACCACGTGCTGCGATTTGGCTCCGTCCAGGTCAACCACATGCAGCCGCCTGATACCGTTTGCCTCAAACTGCTTGGCTACCTCCACGGGGTCGTCGTCGTACACCTTCTTCGTGTCGTAGTCACCTTTGGTCAGTCTGACGCATTTGCCTTCTATGATATCTATGGCGGGGATTATCTCAATCATTTACAGTTCTAAGAAGTTTTTTAAGATACGTTCTCCCACCTTGCCGCTCTTTTCCGGATGAAACTGAGTAGCATAGAAATTTCCCTTGTGCAGGGCGGCAGAGTAGGGGTGAATGTAGTTTGTCGTAGCGATGGTGCAGTCTGGTGTCAGCGGCACATAGTAGCTGTGGATGAAATAGACGAATTCAGGCTTGTCAAACCCAGTGAAAAGCGGAGAGGAACATTGTTCGATGGTGTTCCAACCCATTTGCGGCACCTTGTCTTCGTGTCTCTGTGGCATAAAACGCTTCACCTCGGCATCAAAAATACCGAGGCAGTCTGTGTCGTATTCTTCAGAATGTTTGCACATCAGTTGCATACCGATGCAAATGCCCAGTACAGGCTGGGAAAGAGAGCAGATAACCTGGTCCAGATTACGCTCGCGCAGATAGTTCATGGTGGTGTTGGCTTCTCCCTGCCCAGGGAAAATCACTTTGTCAGCACTGCGCAGCAATGCTGCATCGTCTGTCAGTATGGGTTCAATGCCCAATCTTTTTACCGCATTGATTACTGAGAAAATGTTGCCAGCGTTGTATTTTACTATCGCTACATTCATTTTGTGTACACACAAGAAAAAAGTTGAGCCGAATGCGGGACTCGAACCCGCGACCTACGCATTACGAATGCGTTGCTCTACCAACTGAGCCAATTCGGCGTCAACAATATCCTTTTTTTGAAATTTCGGCTGCAAAGGTAAGTTTTTTTCTGAATAGTTGCAACAGTTTGACAAATGTTTTTTAATTTTGCATCGTAAAAAATCGAACAAAGTTCTTTATCATGCAAAAATTCCTAAGGGATTTGACAGTTTCAGAGGTTTCTTTTCCTCACAAACGCTATGTCTTGATTAAGCTGACAGACACCCAGCCGCTGCCGCCGATGCTTCCTGGACAATTTGTCGAAGTGAAAGTCGAGGGCAGCCCCAGCACTTTTCTCCGTCGCCCCATTTCTATCAATTATGTGGACACCGCAGCCAACCAGCTTTGGCTCCTCATTGCCATGGTGGGAGCTGGCACTCGCACCCTCGGCACACTCAAGGCTGGCGACCATCTGAACCTTCTCTTCCCCCTGGGCAACGGCTTTTCTCCCATGCAGCAACAGGGCGAAACCGTCCTCCTGGTGGGAGGCGGCGTCGGCGTGGCTCCACTCCTGCAGTACGGCAAAGTGCTCAAGCAGCAAGGCGCACAGCCCATCTTCCTGCTGGGATCACGCACCGCGGAAGACTTGCTCCAGCTGGACTTGTTCCAGGCCATAGCTCCTGTCTATACCACCACCGAAGATGGTTCGGCGGGCGAAAAAGGCTTTGTCACCCAGCACAGCATCCTCAGCACCATGCACTTCGACCGCATCTCCTGTTGTGGCCCTAAACCCATGATGGTCAGTGTGGCACGCTATGCCAAGCAAACCAACACCCCCTGTGAAGTGAGCCTTGAAAACATGATGGCTTGTGGACTGGGAGCCTGCCTCTGCTGTGTGGAAAAGACCGTGAAGGGCAACGTCTGTGTGTGCACAGAGGGACCCGTATTTAATATCAACGACTTAACCTGGGAGATATAAAACGATGGCAGACATTCATGTAAACCTGGCAGGCATTTCGCTGAAGAATCCTGTGATGACCGCATCGGGCACTTTCGGCTATGGCACCGAATTTGCCGACCTCGTCAACCTCTCCGACATCGGAGCCATCATTGTGAAAGGCACCACACTCCATCCACGCCAGGGCAACGACTATCCGCGCATGGCCGAAACCGCATCGGGCATGCTCAACTGTGTGGGACTGCAAAACAAGGGCGTGGACTACTTCTGCACCCACATCTACCCCCAAATCAAAGACCTCGACACCCGCGTCCTGGTCAATGTCAGCGGTTCTGCTCCCGAAGACTATGCCGAATGTGCCGCCCGCATCAATGCGCTCGACGCCATTCCAGCCATCGAACTCAACATTTCCTGTCCCAACGTGAAGCAAGGCGGCATGGCTTTCGGCGTGACGGTGGAGGGAGCTCAGAGCGTGGTCAAAGCTGTTCGAAAGACCTACCACAAACCCATCATCGTGAAACTCTCGCCCAATGTCACCAACATAGCCGACATAGCCCGTGCGGTCGAAGCTGCAGGGGCAGATGCCGTCTCCTGCATCAACACACTCATGGGCATGGCCATCGACATCGAGCGGCGCCGTCCCGTCCTCTCCATTGCCACAGGCGGACTGTCGGGTCCCTGCATCAAGCCCGTTGCCTTGCGCTGTGTGTGGCAAGTGGCACAGGCCGTCAGCATCCCCGTCGTGGGTCTGGGCGGCATCTCCACCGCTACCGACGCCATAGAATTTCTCCTTACCGGAGCCACAGCCATACAGATAGGCACAGCCAACTTCCTTGACCCAGCCGTCAGCGTAAAGGTTGCCCAGGGCATCAGCCACTGGCTCGACCAGCACGGCTGCCGTTCTGTGCAGGAAATCATCGGACAACTCGAATCATAGCACAATTCTTCATTCTTCATTCTACATTCTTCATTCCTCATGCGCAGATTTATATTTATATTCCTTATTCTACATTCTACATTCTTCATGCTTCATTCTTCCGCCCAGACCATGCGAGAACTGCTCCGTCAGATGCCCGACACCATCCTGCCGCTGCTGACTCCTGGCAACATGCTCGACTTTCCCGACTTCCTCGACAGCGGAATGAAAGCCGAACTCTCAAACAAGCTCGGCGGCATCAGCGAAATGCTCATCCTCACCGACGACTTCACCGCCATTCAGCTCACCAAGTCTTCGTCCGTACAGCTGAAACTGCTGCCACAAGGCAAGCAGAACATCCTCTGCCTGGTGCATACCTACACCCTCAACGACAGCATCAGCGACAGCCGCATACAGTTCTACACCACCGACTGGAAACCCCTGAAGCCCTCGAAATACCTCAACCTGCCCCAGGAGGAAAACGCCTTCGTCCACGCATCCGTTTCAGCCCTCAACACCGACCTCACGCTGAAATGGACCTATCCACTCGCCCTGCAATTTGAAGGCGAAACCCCACCACAGGCCGACAAACAGAAAGAGACCGTACTGAAATGGAACGGAAAGAAATATAACTAACAAACCGTTTAACCTCAAAAAACCATTAAAAAGATGAAAGCATTAAATGCACGCACTGCTCCCAAAAGCAAGGCACCCGAAAGAATCATCCAGTTTGGCGAAGGCAACTTCCTTCGTGCATTTGTTGACTGGATTATCTACAACATGAACCAGCGCACCGACTTCAACAGCAGCGTAGTCGTTGTGCAGCCCATCGAGCGAGGCATGGTCGATTGGCTCAATGGCCAAGACTGTCTCTACCACGTCAATCTGCAAGGCCGGCAGGACGGAAAGCCCATCAACGAACTGACCCGCATCGACGTCATCAGCCGCGCACTCAATCCCTACACCCAGAACGCTGCCTTCATGGCACTGGCCGACCAGCCCGAAATCCGCTTTGTGATTTCCAACACCACCGAAGCAGGCATCGCCTTCGACCCAGCCTGCAAATTCACCGATGCGCCCGCCAGCAGCTACCCAGGCAAACTGACCCAGCTGCTCTATCGCCGCTTTAAAACCTTCCGCGGAGACCCCAAGAAGGGACTCATCATTATGCCCTGCGAGCTGATTTTCCTCAACGGACACCACCTGAAAGAGTGCATCTTCCAGTACATCGAACTGTGGAAAGACGATTTCGGCAGCGATTACGCCCGTTTCAAAAGCTGGTTCACCAACTACTGCTACGTCTGCGCCACACTTGTTGACCGCATCGTGCCAGGATTCCCACGCAACGAAATCGCACAGATACAGAAGAAAATCTGCTACGCCGACAACCTCGTCGTGCAGGCAGAAATCTTCCACCTCTGGGTCATCGAGCGTCCTGAGAATATGACCGTCACACAGCTCCGCAAAGAGTTCCCAGCCGAAAAAGCAAGACTCCACGTACTTATCGCCGAAAGCGAAAAGCCCTACCACGAGCGCAAAGTGACCCTGCTCAACGGTCCGCACACCGTGCTCTCGCCTGTGGCATACCTCAGCGGCATCGACATCGTGCGCAACGCCCTCCATCACCCCATCATCAGCAAATACATCAAGAAGGTGCAGTACGACGAACTCATGCAGACACTCAACCTGCCCATGGCAGAACTTCAGAAGTTTGCCGCCGACGTGCTGGAACGATTCGACAATCCCTACGTTGACCACCAAGTCACCAGCATCATGCTGAACTCTTTCCCCAAGTACGAAACCCGCGACCTGCCAGGCGTGAAGACCTACCTGCAGCGCAAGGGCGAACTGCCCAAGGGACTTGTCCTCGGACTGGCTGCCATCATCACCTACTACAAGGGAGGAACCCGTGCAGACGGAGCACCCATTGTGCCCAATGACGCACCCGAAATCATGCAGCTGCTCACCGACCTCTGGGCTACGGGCGACACCCAACGCATCGCCGAGGGCGTGCTGGCAGCCGAGAACATCTGGAAGGAGAACCTTAACGAAACTGTCCCTGGCCTCACCGCCATGGTGAAGGAATACCTCGACCTCATCCAGCAGAAAGGTATGCTCGAAGCCGTCAAGTCCATTCTCTAAATACCGACACTTTACTGAAAACTTAAAACAACGCCGTCGTTTCTGAAAACAACGCCGTTGTTTATAGAAACATCGCCCTTGTTTTTAAAAACATCGACGATGTTTTAAGTTTTATGCCCAGTAAAACAAAGTTTGGATTTCAGAGAAAGAAGGTGATTACAAAATTTTTCTCCTTGTTTTATTGCACAAATGAAACGGATTTTATACCTTTGCGCTGTAATTGTACATTTATTAACCTTTAAATAGATTGATGAAAAAGTTTTTTGTTCTCGTTTAAAATGTGATAATACTTTTCGTTACATGGGATTATCGGTCCGTGCCGTTTGTCCGTAGCCATTTGATTCTTTCAGCCTCTTGATGTTGTCCTTTTCGCCTGCCAGAATGATGATGTCGCCCTCGGCAAAGGTGAGGTCGGGATTGGGATTCATGACAGCAGAGGCGTCGGGACGGATGACTGCCATGACGACGCACTGGGCTTCGTCGCGGATGTTGGACTGAATGATTGTTTTACCAATGAGCGGGCAACCTTTTTCTACAATGAGGTTGCCCAGTTCTATTTTCTGGGGAGAGAAGGTTTTTTCTTCTTCTTCGGTCAAACTGTTTTCCAGCTGTTTCTTGAAGGCGTCCATCTGTTCGTCGGTGCCTGCAATGACAAGGCGGTCGCCAGGGAAGATGCGGTTGTCGCCGCCTGGTATGTTGAGCGAAATGCCGCTGCGCAGGATGCTGACGATGTTGGCTCCGGTGGATCCACGCAGATTGAGCCGTTTCAGCGTGTGGCCGCAGTAGCTGGAGTTTGCGGGCACATCGAATTCGGAGATGTGTATATCGAGGCTGAGCAGGGATGACTGTACGCCTCGCATCAGGGTCTTCTTGGACTCTGCCAGTTGTTCGCGGGCATAGAGGTTTCTGCTGAAGAGACGGAGCAGGTGATTAATGCCTGGTGCCATGTAGGCGCGTATCAGCAGGTATGAACCGAGGTTTTTGAGAGCTTTCTTCCAGGTCTTGTCTTTACGGGGTGCGTTGCGGGTCTTGATGTAGTCCTCCATGAGCAGTTTGATGTTGCTGCCCATGTGGCGTTCACAGAATGCGAGGGTGGGATAGGCCAGTCGCATGATGTAGGGCGTGAGGAAGGTGGTGATGACTGAGACGGCAACGACGATGGGGTAGAGAGTGGGGTCGGTCACACCGAGCGATTCTCCCAAAGAGGCAATGATGAAGGCAAATTCACCGATTTGTACCAGGGAGAAACCTGTTTGCAGGGAGACGCGGAGCGTTTGTCCGCTGAGCAGGGTGCCGAGGGTGCCGAAGGTGATTTGACCCAGGATGACGATGGCTGTGATGATGAGTATCTGCGGCCAGTATTTCAGCAGCATTTCGGGGTTTATCATCATGCCGACGGAGACGAAGAAGATGGCTCCGAAGATGTTCTTCATGGGTTGCACGAGGTGTTCGATGCGTTCTGCCTCTACGGTTTCGGCAAGGATGCTGCCCATGACGAATGCGCCGAGGGCGCTGCTGAAGCCTGCTCCGACGGCGAGCATGACCATGCCGAGGCAGAGTCCGATGGAGAAGATGGTGAGTGTCTCGTCGTTGAGATATTTCTTGAACTTTGCCAGGAAGGTTGGTATCAGCAGGATGCCGCTGATGAACCAGAAGCCGAGACAGATGAGCAGGGTGAGTATCTGGAAGACGAGGGCGCTGCCCTGAAATTCGTTTTTCACGGCAATGGATGACAGCAATACCATGAGTACAACGGCAAAGAGGTCTTCGACGATGAGGATGCCGAAGCAGACTTTTGTGAATTTGTGGGCGCTGAGTCCGGCTTCGTCAATGGCTTTGAAGACGATGGTGGTGGAGGACATGCAGAGCATTCCGCCGAGGAAGAGGGAGTTGATGAAGTTCCAGCCCATGAGTTGTCCGGCCAGGAATCCGAGGGTCATCATGCCTATGACGATGGTGGTGGCACCTGTGATGGCTGTGTTGCCCACTTTGATGAGTTTCTTGAAGCTGAATTCCAGTCCGAGGGAGAAGAGCAGGAAGAGTACGCCGATGTCGCCCCAGGTGTGTGCACTTTCTGCATCGCTAATCCATGCTTCGCCCAGCATGTGGGGGCCGACCATCATGCCAGCGACGATGTAACCCAGCACGACGGGCTGCTTGAAGAGTTTGAAGAGCAAGCTGACGATTCCTGCCGTCAGCATGATGATGCATAAATCTTGTACCATGGTTTATGTGGTTATGAGGATAGTGAGGTTATAGGGTTTGTTCGTCCTTCATGTTGGCGTCGAGGTTGCCGTTCCAGAGGTAGTATTGTGTTTCGTGGGCAATGACACCGGAGAGCAGCAGGAGGGAGATGAGATTGGGGATTGCCATGAGCGCATTGAAGATGTCGGCGAGGTTCCACACCAGCGAGAGGCTCATGGTGGAGCCTGCAAAGACTAAGAGTATGAAGATGATGCGGTAGAAGATGATGGATCGGCGACCAGCCAGATACTCCATGGCTCGCTCTCCGTAGTAGCTCCAACCCAGGATGGTAGAAAAGGAGAAAGTGATGATGCCAAAGGTGAGAATGGGTGTGCCGACGTAGGGTATCATGCCGAAGGCTTCTTTGGTCAGCATGCCTCCGTCTTCCTGATTGATTTCGGGGTAGGCGATGATGCTGGTGGTAATGACCAGTCCTGTGATGGCACAGATGACGACGGTGTCCCAAAAGGTGCCTGTGCTGGAGACAAGTGCCTGGCGCACAGGGTTGCGAGTCTGGGCGGCGGCCGCCACGATGGGTGCGCTACCCATGCCCGACTCGTTGGAGAAGAGTCCGCGAGCTATGCCGTAGCGGGCTGCCATCATGATGACGGTGCCTGCTGTGCCTCCGCCGATGGCTTCGAGCTGGAAGGCAGAGCGGAAAATGAGTCGGAGTGCATCGCCGATATAGGCCGCATTGACAGCAAGGATGTAGAGACAGCCCACGACGTAGAGCAATGCCATGAAGGGCACAAGTGCGGAGCACCAGCGAGAGATGCTTTTCACGCCGCCAATGATGACGAATCCGACAAGGGCTGCCATCACGAATCCGGATACCATCTTGGTGCGCTCGGGATTCATCAGTCCGTCGCAGACCAACGAGAGGTTTTCGCTGATGGCATTTGCCTGTACGGTGTTGCCAATGCCGAAGGTGGCAATGGCTGTGAAGAAGCAGAAGAGCATGGCCAGCCATTTCTGTCCCAGTCCCTTTTCAAGTGCGTACATGGGACCGCCCAGCATTCTGCCGTCGGGGGTCTTTTGTCTGTACTTGATGGCAAGCAGTCCTTCGCCGTATTTGGTGGCGATGCCGAAGACACCTGTCAGCCAGCACCAGAGCACAGCTCCTGGACCGCCGAGGCTGACGGCTGTAGCTACACCGATGATGTTGCCCGTGCCGATGGTGGCAGCAAGCGAGGTGGCAAGTGCGCCGAATTGACTGACGTCGCCATCGGACTCTGTGTCTTTTTTCAGCGAGAGCGCGATGGCTTTGAATATTTTACGTTGCGGAAATTTTAGTTTGACTGTCAGATAGATATGTGTACCCAACAGGAGGATAATCATAGGCCATCCCCACAGGTATCCACTGATGATTTCGGTTAAATGAAGTAGCAGTTCCATTATTTGTGTTTAGCTTCTTGCCAGTAGTGTTCCATTTCGTCCAGCGTGCTGTCTTTGAATGTCTTTCCCTTTTCTTTCAGCTTGGCTTCCACGTAGTTGAAACGCTGGATGAATTTCTGGTTGGTCATCTCCAGAGCATTGTCTGGGTTGATTTTGTAAAGACGGGCTGCGTTGATGAGCGAAAACATGACGTCGCCAAACTCTCGGGTGGCTGCGTCTTTGTCCATGTGGTCCAGTTCGGCTTCAAATTCGCTGATTTCTTCCTTGACTTTTTTCCACACGTCTTTGGGCTCGTCCCAGTCGAAGCCTACGTTGCGGGCTTTGTCCTGGATGCGATATGCCTTGATGAGTGACGGCAGGGCTTCGGGCACTCCGCTGAGGACTGTCTTGTTGCCATCTTTCTCTTTCAGCTTGATTTGTTCCCACGACTGGAGCACTTCGGCTGCTGTGTTGGCTTTGGCTTCGCCGTAAACGTGGGGATGACGGAATATCAGTTTGTCGCAGAGCTTGTTGCAGACGTCGGCTGCATCGAACTCGCCTTTTTCTTCGCCTATCTTTGCATAGAAAACCACGTGCAGCAACACATCGCCCAATTCCTTGCAGATGTTGGGTTGGTCGTCTTTGATGAGTGCGTCGCAAAGTTCGTAGGTCTCTTCGATGGTGTTGGGGCGCAGACTTTCGTTGGTCTGTTTGCGGTCCCAGGGGCATTTCTCACGCAGGTCGTCCATGACGTCGAGCAATCTGCCGAATGCCGCCATTTTTTCTTCTCTTGTATGCATGTGTTTATAGTGTTAATTCGTATTGGTTGTAGCACACACCGCGTCCGCCAAATCCTTCTTTCTGGTAAATCAGCCCTTCGTTCAGCCTGTGGCCATGGTCTTCTGTGGAGATGCCGAAGTCCAGGTATTGGTGGGTAGGGGCATATCGGGTAATCAGGAAATCTACCAGCAAATCGAGGGCACCGGTGTGTCGCGATTCGTCGGTGGCTGTCATATATTGTGTGTGCACCACATTATTATATATATAGATGTATGTGCCGGCAATGATGTGTCCGTCTTCGCCCTTGACGACGAACAGCTTGATGTTTTCGGGAAAACGATGGGCCAAGAGTTGCAATTCGGCAGCTGTGTGTACGGGAATCTGTCCGTGACGCTTTCCAAGCACTTCTTGCAGGATGGTCCAGTAATTGTCGTAATCTTCTGAAAGTGTTACCGCCAGTCCGTTCTTGGCAGCTTTTTTCAGGGCATTGCGTCGGGAACGCTCGTAGGGAACGGGGGCTTTCAGATTGACACAGCTCGACAGTCCGCAAGCCACCAGCTTTGCGCCGTTCCTGTACAGGGCATATTCGTCTTCTGCACAGGCTTGCCGATGGTAGATGTAAGGAATGGATTTGTATAGCAGCGTGTTGGCCCTGTATTCTTTGCGGTAATATGCTTTCAGCTTGTCGAATGCATCCAGCACTCTTGCCGCATTGATCTCTGTACCCAGAATCAGTCCGCCATAGGTCAGTCCCTGATGGGATGCCACCACACCTGCGTCTTTCACCACATTGGCTGGGAAAACGGCAAACACACGTTCCTTTTCTACAAACAAGAGGGAACAGTCTTCAAACCGGTCGCTATGGTAATCCATGTACTGACGGTCAATCATGAATGTGCCGTTTTTCGATGCTGCCACAAACTGATTCCAGTCTGCTGCCCATGCTGGTGTGTATTTGATTAGTTGCATTTCTTTTTGAACTCTTCGTAATCGTTGATATACCCGTCACGCATGTATTTTACAGAGGCCACGACCACACAGACGGTGCCTGGCTGGAAATTTTTCAGTTCGCACCACACGTTTTTTCCGATGTAGATGCCCTCCGACGGGTCGCTGATGTGAAATGTTTCCTGGCTCGTACCATTGTCAACAAACATGTCGAACCCTCCTTTCACGGCAAAGACCACTTCTTCACACGCGCTGTGGGCATGTTTTCCGCGACTCATGTCGGGCTTTACGTCAAAAATCCAGAACACCCGTTGCGGTTCAAAAGGCAGGTCTTCCCATTCCGCAAAACACAGGCTGCCTCTGTCGTCATCATTTCTGCGAATTTTGACCAAACCGAAGCCGCGATTCACTGTTTTTTGATTGTCATCATTCATAAACCTTCAAAATTTACGGCAAAGTTACAACTTTTTTTTCAAAACGCTTGCAAGATTCAAAAAATACATATACCTTTGCATCGCTTTTCACGGGAGTGCCCCTTAGAGCACCACCAAAAGCAGCTCATTCGGGGCATGAACATCCCGAGAGTAATTCAGCTAATTAGTTCCGGAAGGATGGGTGAGTGGCTGAAACCACCAGTTTGCTAAACTGACGTACGGGTTACCGTACCGGGGGTTCGAATCCCCCTCCTTCCGCAACGAAGTAAGGAAGTTTTGGGGATGAGAACCCCAAGGGTTCGTTATCGCGAAGCGCTTTCAAAGAAAAAATCCCCCTCCTTCCGCACTTTTATCATGGCGCTTTCGTCTAGCGGCTAGGACACATGCCTCTCACGCATGGAACACGGGTTCGATTCCCGTAGGCGCTACAAAGAAAAAGCAGAAACATTTGACGATGTTTCTGCTTTTCTTTTCTGATATATGTCTTTTATTTTACGAGCATTTTTTTGTCGCCCACAATGTTGATGCCTTTCTCTAAGCGAGTGCGGCGGCGACCATTGAGGTCATAAATGGGTTTGGGGGCAGCGATGGCTTGCTGGGGCTTGTTGATAGATGTTTGCGTGGAATGGTCACCCAGGTATTCCAGCGTGAAATGGTCAAATTTGCAGTCGTTGCTTTGGTAGTTCGTTAGTTTGATACCAAACGTGAGGGTTCCGCTGGTGATGTCTGTGGTTACGCTGCCTGTATTGTTGGTTACTGTGTGGAGTGCTTCTTCGGATGTGTTGGCAAAGAGGAAGGCTCCGGCATGAATGGTGCTGGGACTGGCCTTTACTGACAAACGATAGCGACCTGTGGGCAAACCTGTGAGTTGCTGGCTGATGGTGCGGTCGGACAGGTCAGGACTTCCTTGCCATTTGTTGAAATAGCTGTCGCCCACTTTGCAGGAAAGATAATTGGCGTATTCCACCTCGAAAGCATCATCGGAGGATAATGTCCAGCCGACAGGTTGTTTGCTGTGGAAATTGTTCATTCGTGTAGCGTCGGCATTGGTGATGAGGTAAGAAATGTCAATTGGGTTTTCCTCGGAAGCCTTCTCTATATTCTCTGCTACAGCGACATACTGGCCGCGCAGAATGGCATAGATGTCATACTGTCCTACGTTGTCGCCCGTGATGTTGCCGGCAATTTCGTCGCTGCCATCCCAACGTCCCAAGTAGTTGCCGCCTTTGTTGTTTCTGAATGTCCATGCTCCTTCTGCCAAGTAAGCAGGTGTGATGTAGGCACGGTCGGTCCAACCTTCGCCGTTATTGTCTGTACGGTAGTTCCATGTATTGTTGTCGTAGGATTGCAGGCAATGGTCGGTGTCGCCCACACCTGTAATGACAATCCAGCTTGCAGCACTTCCTGTGACTCCAGAACGGTTGTTGCCACCGAAAGCGTCGAAGGTCCACAGCGCATTTTTGTTTGTTTCGGGATATACATTGGCTTGGTACCATATAGTTTGATAGCTCGAACCTTGATGATTGCCTTTATCGAGCACCAGTCCAAGGTCGGTGTTGTGTTCATAAATGGCAAAGAAATACTGGCTGACATCATTGGGCAGTTCCGTCAATTTCTGCCAGCCGTTTGTTTCAGAGTGCATTTCCCCTCCTTCCTTGGGACTATAAAGCACCACGCGCTCAACACGGAATTCCTGAGTAGCCGATCCATTCAGCAGATTTGCTTGGAAACCGATGTAAAGTTCAGTCTTTTCGTCCAGCGAGAAGTAAAGTCCCTGCAATTTCAGGTCGCCTGTGCAGTTTTCAATACCATAGTACGCAATAGACTGAGCAGGGATGTCGGCAGTTTCGCACAGGGTTTTGCTGACAAACATATAAGCCTGTGGATTGATGCTATAGGTCGTGTTGTATGCAGCACCGAAGTAATACTTGCCAGCAGGCAAAGTGATTTTGCGGTAGATGCGGGCATTCTTGAGGCTTCCCTTGGTATTCTTGTCGGCATCATTCCATACGCCCAGCATCAGGGCTTCGTTTCCAGAATATTTGTCAAGTCCCTGTTTCGTGCCGTCATTGCCATTGGGTATGTTGAAATTTTCTACGGTCCAGTTGGCAGGACTGCCGAAACGTCTGCTGCCACCAGCCGAGCGTGTGAAATTGGACGTTTCCACCAGATATTCTGTGGTCAGGTTCGCCTCAATCATTCCATTGAAAGCACCTCCAGGGTTCAGTCCGTTGTCACGGAAAGAGCGATAGGCGGTAATTAGTGCTTCGCGGGCAACGTTGATTTCTTCATCGCTTGCTGTGGAAGGAATTGTTTTTGCCAAAGCAATAGCTGTTTGAAGTTGTTCAAGTTTTTCAGCATTGACCTTTCCTGTGTTGTATGGATGTGCTTGAGCAGCGAACTCTTCGACAGCTGTTTCTGATTCATTGATGAGCATCTGTAGCAATTCATTCGCAGGGATGTCCGTCTTGAATGTGATGCAGAACACAGGAGCAATGCGGTTGGAACGCTTTGCGGGCACTTTCACGGTGAGTCCCTTGATGCCCTGCGAGAATTCCACTTCGCCGCTGCCAAGGAGTGTTACCTTATCTACTTCGCCGCTGTATGTGTTTTCAACAATGGAGAATGCGTTGAAAGTGAAGTCGCCAGCTGCTGGCCAATCCATGATGGTGGCATAGACTGTATCGTTCTTCTCTACATAGCGCACGTCCTGGTTCGAATAGGATTGACCTTCGTTGAATCCCTGAGCATTCATCGGGTTAGAGGCTTCTGCCAACGGACCTTCGCCAAAGGTTTTCCAAGGGCGCGTGTCATAGATGCTCTGGCTGTTAATATCCATCCAGGCTTTGATGTCAGCCAATACTGTACGTTCCTTGTCATCAATCGTACCGTTGCCTTTGACGGGAATGCTTAGCAGCAAGTTACCATTTTTCGATACCACATCAATGAGCATACGGACAACCGTAGCACCGCTCTTGTAACTATTATTATTATAGACGTTCTGGTTGTAGTGCCAGTCGCCGATGCAGGTGCAGGTTTGCCAGTAGAGCGATTGTGGACGGTCGGGAATGCCGCGTTCTACGTCCCACATCATATAACCTTTCTGCTCTTCGTTGAGTTGCTTGCCCGTGACCACCACTTCAGCCTTGCCGTCATGTTGCATGGCGCTGTGGTTGTAGTAGTGCTGCAGGATGTTCTTGCCGATACGGTCGTCGCAGCCATAGAAAGGCATGGCTGTGTCGTCGAAGTAAATCATGTCGGGGTTATAGTCGTTAATCAGCTGCAACACACGGTTCTGGAACTTCTGCTTGTAAGCTTTTGAAGGCAGACTGGCACCATTTCCCCAGTCCCACTGGCTGTGGATGGTTCCGCTATTTTCCCAGCCCGTCGAGTGAGTGTGCTTTTGAGCATAGAGTTCCTGTGGGTCCATGCCTTCCCACCACTTGCCTACGCCGTCGGCTTTGGTCAAATTGCCATCGTAGTTCTGCGAAGGTTCCAGCCATGTCCATGCATGGGAGGCGTGAATAGATACGCCCAACGGAAGGCCAGCCTCCTTGCAGGCTTCGCTCCAACCTTTTACCAAGTCCTTCTTCGGACCTACGTTCACCGAGTTCCATTCCTGATAGGGCGAATCCCAGTTGTCGAAATTGTCGTGGTGATTGCCCAGTACCATGAAGTAGCGTGCACCCACACTCTTGTAGAGGTTCACCAATTCCTGCGGATTCCATTGGTCTGCTTTCCAAGCATTACACAGCTCCTTCAGTCCAAAATCTTTCGGATTGCCGAAATGGCTCACGTGATAGTTGTACTGTCCGCTGCCCGCATAGTACATGAAGCGGGCATACCAGTCGCCGTCTTCGGCTTGGCATTGTGGACCCCAGTGTGCCCAGATGCCGAACTTTGCATTCTTGAACCATTCGGGACACTCCCATGCGCTAAGTGAATTCCAATCGTTGCCATACGTGCCAGTTTTCACATCCACGTCGGCCTTTTGTGCGCTGACCGTCATCGTCATGGCTGTCAGCAGTGATAAAAACATCTTTTTCATTTTTACTTAATATTTAATGTATGTGTTTGTTCTGTCTTAAACAACTGTAGCGGTTCTTGTGTCAATGCCACTCTTGTAATAGGTGTCAGTGTAATTGCGCTGCAAAGGTACTAATACTTTTGTTCCCTGCCCTTCATAAAATTGTTTAAGAATAGCACAAAATTAACATTGATGGCGGAAAAGACAATTTTGTGCTATAAATGATTTATATTTTGACCTTTCGGAGTGGATTTTATTTGTACCTTTGCACCACAAAAGAAAACAACATGATACAGATTCCGATAGAATCAATGAACTTGATGCTGCTGAACGTAGGTTTGGCACGGCATGATGCAGACTGGAACTGGAAAGATGTCAGTTCGCCGTTCATCCGCATCTTTTATGTGGTGGAAGGGGAAGCCATGCTTCATTTGCAAGGAGAAGACGTGGTGCTCAAGCCTCGTTACTTGTATATCATTCCAGCCTATACTATTCATTCGTATGAGTGCCACGGTTTGTTCGTACATTATTATCTTCACGTGTATGAGGGCTTCAAGCGAGAAGTGAATTTGCAGGAAGTCTATGAGCTGCCCACAGAAGTGGAGGGAGGAAAAGGCATGGAGCAACTGTTTGAGTATCTATGCAGCCAGCAGCCAGAAGCACGGTTACCACAAGCAGATCCGCGAAGTTACGACACATCGGCACAGACGTCTGACTATGTGGCACGCTATCGCGACATGGCATTGTGGGAAAAGATGGAACTGCGTGGTGCCATGCTGATGATTATGTCGCGATTTATTCGTCAGGCTCAGCCCCGTGTGTGGACACACGACGAAAGGATGAAGCGGGTGTTGGAACATATCCACGCGCACATCGGCAGTAGTATCGACGTGGAGGATCTCTCCAAGGTGGCAAGCGTTACCAAGCCTTATCTCATCAAACTGTTTAAACGCGAGTTCGGTGCTTCGCCTGTACAATATATAAATAAAAAGAAAGTGGAGCGTGCCCAGTTGTTGCTTTTCACTACCAACAAGGCTGTGAAGGAGGTTGCCTATATGCTGGGCTTCAACGACCAGAACTATTTTATCCGTACATTCCGCAAGGTGACAGGCATCACACCACAGGAATACCGCAGAAAACTACGACCCTGAAAATAACGAATAAAACAAATAGAACGAAAGATGAGTATTTATCCTAAAATTGGAATACGCCCCACCATTGACGGTCGTCAAGGTGGTGTGCGTGAGAGTTTGGAAGAAAAGACCATGGCACTGGCTAAAGCTGTGGCAGAGTTAATAACCAACAATCTGCGCAATGGTGACGGTTCCCCTGTGGAGTGTGTTATAAGCGATACCACCATTGGTCGCGTAGCCGAGAGTGCGGCTTGTGCTGAGAAATTTGAATGTGCGGGCGTGGGCAGCACCATTACCGTCACCTCATGCTGGTGCTATGGTTCTGAAACAATGGACATGAACCCGCATTACCCCAAAGCTGTGTGGGGCTTCAACGGTACAGAACGCCCAGGTGCAGTGTATCTTGCCGCAGTCTTGGCAGCCCATGCCCAGAAGGGATTGCCCGCCTTTGGCATCTACGGCCATGATGTACAGGACTTGGACGACAACTCTATCCCTGACGATGTAGCTGAGAAAATTCTGCGCTTTGCTCGTGCAGCTCAGGCTGTGGCTACTATGCGTGGGAAGAGTTACCTGTCAATGGGTAATACCTGTATGGGCATCGCTGGCAGCATCGTCAATGCCGATTTTTTGCAGCACTATCTTGGTATGAGGACAGAATATGTATCGCTTGTCGAGATACTGCGTCGTGTTGATTTCGGTATTTATGATAAAGACGAATTTGCAAAAGCTATGCAGTGGGTTGAGCAGAATTGCAAGCCGCAGGAAGGTCACGACTACAACGAAGACCGTCCGCTGTTTCCTGGTACGCCGATGATCTCTTTCAACGGTAAGGGTAAAGGCAAGAACCGCGAGGAAAAGGATGCCGACTGGGAATTTACTGTGAAGACGATGATGATTATTCGCGACTTGATGCACGGCAATCCACGCCTTTTGGAGATGGGCTTCAAGGAAGAGGCTCTGGGGCATCATGCTCTCTTCGGTGGTGTACAAGGGCAACGCCAGTGGACAGACTATAAGCCCAACTTCGACTTTCCTGAATCCATGATCTGCACTTCATTCGATTGGAACGGACCGCGTGAAGCTGATGTGCTGGCAACGGAAAACGACTTTCTCAACGGTTTGTCAATGCTCTTCGGCCATTTGCTTACCAATCGTGGCGTGATGTTTTCTGACATCCGCACCTATTGGAGCCCAGATGCCGTGGAGCGGGTTGCTGGTAAACGTCCAGAGGGGGCTGCGGCTGGCGGCTTCATACATCTGATAAATAGTGGAGCCACTACGCTCGATGCCACAGGCGCAATGACCGATGCCGACGGCCAACCTACAATGAAGGAGCATTGGAACATTACTGATGCCGATATGAAAGCCTGTCTGAAAGCCACGAACTGGATGCCAGCCGACCGTGACTACTTCCGTGGCGGTGGCTACTCTTCGCACTTCCTTTCAAAGGGTGGTATGCCCATGACCATGCTGCGTGTAAACATGGTGGCAGGTCTTGGTCCCGTGTTGCAACTCGCTGAAGGTTGGACGGTAGAGCTCGACCCCAAAACTCACGAGATTCTTGACCGCCGTACCGACCCCACTTGGCCCACGACATGGTTTGTGCCTCGTCTCGATGAAAAGAAGGATTGTTTTAAGGATGTCTATTCCGTGATGAACTGCTGGGGTGCTAACCACGGTGCCATTGCCTATGGCCACATTGGTGCCGACCTTATCACGCTCTGCAGCATTCTGCGCATTCCAGTCTCGATGCACAATGTGGCCGACAGCAATATCTTCCGTCCTGCTGCTTGGAATGCTTTTGGTATGGACAAGGAAGGTGCCGACTACCGTGCCTGTCAGAACTTTGGTCCTATCTATAAGTAAATCGACAGAACCTGCAATCCCTTATATAGCAAAGCAAAAGAGTATGCCGTTTCGACATACTCTTTTGTTTGGAGGGTGGAGGGTGGGGCTCGAACCCACGACATTCAGAACCACAATCTGACGCTCTAACCAACTGAACTACATCCACCGTGTAACTCCTCGTTTGAAAAGCGAGTGCAAAGGTACGATGTTTTTTTTAACCTGCCAAATGTTTTGGGATTTTTTTATTGGTATATGGCTTTTTTCCCTGCCAACAATGTGTTCTTCATCAGAGAACAGATGGTCATGGGGCCAACACCGCCTGGCACGGGGGTGATGAAGGAGCACTTGGAAGCCACCTCGTCGAACTTTACATCGCCACAGAGACGGAATCCCGATTTGCGTGTGGAATCGGGGACGCGTGTGGTACCCACATCGATGATGACGGCTCCAGGCTTTACCATGTCTGCCGTTACGAAGTTGGGATGACCGAGGGCGGCAATGATGATATCGGCTTGCAGACATTCCTCCTTGATGTTCTTGGAATGGCTGTGCAACACCGTTACCGTGGCATCGCCAGGGTTGCGCTTCTGCATCATCAGCTGAGCCATGGGTTTGCCCACAATGTTGGAGCGTCCCAGGACGACACACTTCTTGCCAGAGGTTTCAATGCCATAGCGAGCCAGCAAGTCTGTGATGCCGAGCGGTGTGGCAGAAATGTAGCAAGGCAGGCCAATCGACATGCGGCCTACGTTGATGGGGTGAAATCCATCCACATCCTTGCGGTAGTCGATTGCCATCGTCACTTTCTGTTCGCTGATATGCTTCGGCAATGGCAGCTGCACAATGAATCCGTCGATGTCGGGGTCGTTGTTCAGCAGTTCCACTTGGCGCAACAGGAAGTCCTCTGTGATGTCTTCCTCGAAGCGTAGCAGGGTCGATTTGAATCCGCAGGCTTCACAAGCCAGCACTTTATTTTTGACGTAAGTTTCAGAGCCTCCGTCGTGTCCCACCAGGATGGCTGCCAGGTGGGGACGTTTGCCTCCGTTCTTCACGATTTCTTCTACTTCGGCTGCAATTTCTTGTTTGATGGCAGCAGCTGTCGCCTTTCCGTCGATGAGTGTCATGTTTTTGGTGTTTACTGTTGAAAAGTTTAGAATTTGGGCAGTTTCGGCATACCCTTCATGCGTTGCATCTGCTTCATGGCAGCGGGGTTCGTAATCACGTGCATCATCTTGCGCATCTGGTCAAACTGCTTGGTGATGCGGTTGATTTCGTCGAGGCTTACGCCCGAACCCTTGGCTATGCGCTGCTTGCGCGACATATTGATGCAGTCGGGATGTTCACGCTCGTAGGGAGTCATCGAGTCAATCATGGCTTCCACCGACTTGAAGGCGTCGTCGTCGATGTCCACGTCCTTCAGGGCTTTGCCCACACCAGGAATCATGGCAGCCAGGTCCTTGATGTTGCCCATCTTCTTGATTTGTCCGATTTGTGTGCGGAAGTCGTTGTAGTCATACTTGTTTTTGGCAATCTTCTTCTCCAACCGTCGGGCTTCCTCTTCGTCAAACTGCTGCTGTGCACGTTCCACGAAGCTCACGATGTCGCCCATGCCCAGGATGCGGTCAGCCATGCGTTCAGGATGGAACACGTCGAGCGCTTCCATCTTTTCGCCAGTACCCACAAACTTGATGGGCTTGTCCACAACGGTGCGGATGCTGAGGGCAGCACCGCCGCGTGTGTCGCCGTCCAGCTTCGTGAGGATGACGCCGTCGATTTCCAGTCTTTCGTTGAACACCTTGGCTGTGGTCACAGCTTCCTGACCAATCATGGCATCCACCACGAGCAAGGTCTCCTGCGGCTGAATGGCATCCTTGATGTTGCGGATTTGCACCATCAGTTCCTCGTCAATGCTCTGACGGCCAGCCGTATCGACAATGACTACGTCCTGTCCGTTGGCTTTGGCAGCCTTGATGGCATTCAGTGCCACCTGCACGGGATCGGTCGCTCCCGTTTCCACGTAGCAAGGCACGTCCACCTGTTCAGCCAATACGCGCAACTGCTCCATGGCTGCCGGACGGAACGTGTCACAGGCGGCCAACAGCGGGCGCTTGTGCATCTGCTTCTTCAGATACAGCGCCAGTTTGCCCGACATTGTGGTCTTACCGGCACCGTTCAGACCGGCCATGAGGATGATGGCTGGGTGTCCCTGCACATTCAGTTCTGTGCTCTGTCCGCCCATGAGTGCTGCCAGTTCGTCGTGCACAATCTTCACCATCAGCTGGCTGGGTTTCACGGCAGTCAGCACGTTCTGTCCCAGTGCCTTCTGCTTTACCGTGTCGGTAAAACTCTTGGCTACCTTGTAGTTTACGTCCGCCTCCAGCAGTGCCTTGCGCACATCCTTCAGCGTCTCTGCAACGTTGATTTCGGTGATTTTTCCTTCACCCTTCAGGATTTTGAACGAGCGTTCAAGTCGCTCTGATAAGTTTTCAAACATATCTTATGATTTCTTTATTCCTTTATAAATAATGTATGCCAGTGCCAGAACGACCAGCGCGATAGCCACCGCACCAATGATGTGGCTGTAGTGCGAAATGGTTTGCACCAGCTGTTCCTTCGGCATCACCGAGTGGAAGGCGTAGCCAATGCCTGTCAGAATGCTGTTCCACAGCGCAGCTCCCAAGCAAGTGTATAACACAAACGAACCCAGGTTCATGCGAGCCAGTCCTGCGGGAATGGAGATGAGCTGGCGGATAGCCGGAATCATGCGGCCAATCAGGGTTGATACGGCGCCGTGCTTGTCGAAATAGGCCTCGGCCTGCTGCACCTTTTCTGCGTCGATCAGGCACATGTGGCCCAGTCGGGAGTTGGCAAAAGCATAGACGATGGTACGTCCCAGCGTGAGCGAGAGCACATAGTTGACCAATGCACCGATGAGTGCACCGAGCGTTCCGAACAAAATAATCAGCGGGTACGACATCTCGCCCGTCTCGGCCGCCATATAGGCTGCGGGCACCATGACCACCTCGCTGGGGAAGGGGATGAAGCTCGATTCAATCGCCATGAAAAGCACAATCCATTCGTAGTTCAGATGGTCGAGCGCACCGCCCACAAGGTTTAAAATTAGTTCTTCCACGTAATATAAATACTGTATGTAATTGAAAATTTTCTGCAAAGGTACGCTTTTTTGCCCATGAGAGCAAAAAAACGCCGAAAACTTTTGCCATTTCGTTAAAAACACCTACCTTTGCAGCCGCAAAAGCAACATGGACAAGTCCTGTACGGCCAGCTCCTTGTGAATCCTCCAGGGCTTGACCGCAGCAAAGGCAACAGGTTGTAGCGGCGCGATGCAGTAAGCTTGTCCACCCCGCCTCTTTAGCTCAGTTGGCCAGAGCACGTGATTTGTAATCTCGGGGTCGTTGGTTCGAATCCGACAAGAGGCTCAACGAAGAAGGTACACCGTTTCAAGCGAACAGTGTACCTTCTTCATTGTTTTTATGGTGGTGCAACATGATTGCCTACGCATAACTGTGCATTCCGCCCAGCAAATAGTTCACACCGAAGTAGGTCATCAAGATGGTGAGGAAGGCAAGGAGCAAGTAGAGGTGATAGGGACGCGGACGGCGCAGCCCAGGGAAAGAACTGCTGTGGACAGGGATGGCATAGACCATCAATGTAATGAGTGCCCACACCTCCTTGGGGTCCCATCCCCAGTAGCGTCCCCACGACTGATTGGCCCAGATGGCTCCGATGAAGATGCCTGCGGAGAGCAGCGCAAGGGCGGGGTAGAGCAACAGCAGGGAGAGCAGGTGCATCTCTGCCGCTTTCTTCGGAACGGTCAAACCGTACAGCGCACAGGCGGCGGTGATGCTGAGCAAGGCAAATGCCATCATGATGGTGCTGACGTGGATGCTGAGCAAAGGCGAGGACAGCACGGGCATGACGTGACTAATCTGCGGATCCATTTGCCCTAAATGGCTCACCAACAGGAAAAAGCCGGCCAGCAGCAAGCCAAAGCTGAGTACCACAGGATAGCGGCGGTAGGTCAGCAGAGCCGTGAGCAGGATAATCCACGCCATCGTCAGCATGGTTTCGTAGCCGTTTGCCATCGGAATCGTACCGCTGATAAGCCAGCGCAGGACTAAGCACAGGGTGAGAGCCCCCAGCGACAATCCGAGGAACAAAACTGAGATAACGCGAATCCAACGGATGTTCACCCATGAAACAAATCCCATGGTCAAGCACAGCATAAAAAGTATCGTGGCAAAAGGCACGGCATTGTAAAGGCGTTCTGCCCAGAGTTGCATGGCAGACGGCAAGTCGGCAGCCCCATACCTTTGCTGGTACGCCAGCAGCTTGTCGAGCATTTCGCGGGCTGTGGCGTTATCTCCTTTCCGATAATAATTGCCGAGCAGGGAAAGGGCTTCGCTGAAATATTGACTGCGTTCCGCCTCGATGTCGGCAGGCAGCGGGTCGGCAGGTGCATACCAGTTGCTTTTGTAGGGAAACACTTTCAACAGTCCGCCGTGGGTCAGCTGCATGATGAGCATGAGCTTGTCGTCGAGTGCTATCACGTCCTGATGCAGTTTGTCTCCATGGCCCATGAGGTATTCCTGCACCGTGGGTCCCAGCAGATACTGGTGTGTGTCGGTCTTGAACAGTTGGGAGACCGAAACGTATTCTGTCAAACCGAACTGTTGCCGAATGGCTTTCGACTTGATGCGTATCACGGGTTCTTTGTTCCATTGTTCGGAATAGTAGAGGAAGCCCGCCAAGACTTGTTCAGCAGTATATTCCCCGTAGTGCGCCTTCCCATAGAGCTTGCGCGTGAAGTCCATTGCCAGTGTCTGCAGCGGGCAGATGCGGTCGCCATAGAGCACATGGAGCCGTCCCAACTGGTCAGCCTGATCTGCCGTAAGAGTTGTTGCGGCGGAAAGCTGTGTGGGGAAAGAAAGGAGCAGCAGGGCAATGATGACAGAAGATTTATTATAGTTCCTATAGGAATTATAGTCACTATAGGAACTATAGTCCCTACCATCTCTACGAAGCAGCTTTCTAAACCTCCCCTTGGGGTCAATCAGCAGCCACAGCCAGCTGATGAATAGCAGGGCATAGCCCAGGTAAGTGACGGGAATGCCCCATGGGTCGCAGTTTACGGAAAGGGTTGTGCCCTGCATGTCTTCGTCGTAGCTGTTCTGGTAGAGGCGCAGCTGTCCGGCGGTGAAGATGTGGTTCATCGAGACCATGCCCTTGCGGCTTTCCTTGCCATCGGTGATGGTGAAGTGCGAGGTGTAGTCGGCTGCTGCCTGGGTGCCGTTGTAATATCGGATGGAGAAGGTGTCGAGCTGAATGGTAAACGGCAGGTCGTGCATAGCGTGTGTGCCGTCGGCGTTTTCTTCCACGCATACCGACACCGGTTCACCCTTGCGCAGGTGGATGTAGCCTTGCCACGCGGTGAGGTGGGTGAGCAGTGCCCCTGAGAGAATGATGAGAAACGAGGCGTGCAATGCCCATGTACTGAAACGCTTCACTTTGCGGCGCACGATGTAGCAGGCGGCACATATTGCCATGAGCATCCACAACAGGGTGAACCACCATGCGCCGTAGATGCTTTGTTGCACATAGCCCGTACCTTGATACTTTTCCACAAAGGTAGCCATAGCCATCACCAGGATGACTATGGCATAGAGTATGAATGTGAAGCGCTTCATGAGGAATGGAGTTTATCTTAAATCGACTGCAGGAATTTCACCACGGCGTCGCGTTCTTCCTTCGTCAGATTGTAGAACTTCAGCGCACTCTGGTAGGCGTCGGAGTCCTTGCTGTAGGCGTGCCACATGATGGCTTCCACCTCGTTGCGTGCACGGCAGTCGTGCAGACGATCCTGTGCGCCGGTGAGGCGAAGCGAGAGTCCGCGTCCCCACAGTGGAGTGGTGCGGCACCAACCCGTGCGGATGTCGTTCTCCATAAACAGTCGATGCTGTACCATGTCCGTGTATGGGTAAATCGTCTGATAGGGGAAACGTGGCAGCAATTCGTTGGCGTTCTTTCCGATGCTGGCTGCATACGCCTTGATGCTGTTGTCCACCCAGTAGTTGTCTGCACCCGTCTTCCATGACGGACGGTGGCAAGCCTCGCAGCCAATCTGCTTGAAGAGGCGTTTGCCCTGCTTCACGGCTGCATCGTCCAGGTCGCGGGCAGCAGGAACTGCCAAACCGCGGTGCCATACCATAAAGTCGTAGTAGTCCTTGTCGCTCATTTCGGGCGCACCGAAAGCCGCTGTGTAGTTGTCGCCCCCTTTGGCCGCGTTGTTCATGCCCAGCAGTGTCTCCACTTTTGCGGCAATCTCTGCGTCGGTCTCTGCATAGTAAGGATGCAGCAGCGATGTGGCCTCGGCGCCGTTTTGCCTGATGTAGCTGATGACTTCAGGGTCTTCTGCCTGTGCCTTGGCCCATGCGGGCGTGGTGTAGAGATAGCGGCGGTCGGAGCGTGTCACATTGGTGATGTTCCAGATGGCGTTGGCACCGGCACCGTCCTGCAGCGATGCGCGGGTCATGGCGTAAGTGAACTTTTTGATGGCTTTGGTGCCGTCGGCGAGTGTGTACCATGCGCCGGCAGCCCAGTCGTTGGCCTCCTTGTCCCACATATTGGGATTGAGCTGCACGTAAGGAGCTTCGGCGGCGTACTGAGCCTTCATGTCGTCAGCGCTGATGGCATCGAGCAGTCCTGTGCCATAGACACCGATGGTGCTTTCAAGGCGCACTTCGTAGTTGGTAGGCTGCGGATTGGTGTTGAAAGCCATCTGGTCGATAGTGATGACTGGATAAATCAGTTCGTAGGGTTCGCCGTCGGAGAAGTGCAAAGGCAGTCCGCTGGGCATTTTCTCCACTTTCGGCCAGCTGATGTGTATGCCGTTCTCGTCGATGGGAGCCTTGAAGGGAGTCATTGCCTTGGTCTGTGGCATACCTGTCACTTCGCTGATGTAGGGCGAAGACAAGGTGGTGTAGCGCACGCCGTCGGATGTGAACGCCTCGGTGGGGTGATAAACCACGAGCAGATAGCCGTTGCCGATGGTGTTTGCCTTGTATTCATCCTGACGTTTGCCGTGTCCGTAGGAAGGATGGCAGTGGATGCAGCTGGAGCGCACCCAGGCAGGACCCAGACCCTTGCGGGGTTCCTGTGAGTAAGTGTAGAGGTGTTCGAAGAAGTCCTCTCCATGCTTGAACAGGGCTGTGCCGTTTGTGAGCGTGTTCACTGCGGGCACGGGGTCGGAGTAGCTTTTGTTCGTCGTCGTGCCTAACTGGCCTCCTGGGTACCATTCGTCGGCGGTAAAGACGTCGTTGGCTACACCGAAGGCTGTTTCTCCATCGACCAGGGTGCCCAGTCCTTCGTCTGCGTCATCACTGCTACAGGATGTGAGGAACAGTGGCAGGCCAATGGCTGTAAGATAAAATATTTTCTTCATGACGGGTGAACTTTATTATTCAGGGATTTCAACAATTTCGTCATCTTCAAACTTCTTGCCTGAGAGTGTCTCCACATACTTCACGAAGGGGTAGGGCATTCCAGCAATGCCGCTGACGGCATTCGCAATGGCTGTCTCTACACTTTTGGCAATGGTGGGTGCCACCTGTGTGTAGAAGTTGTGGAGGCTGTGTTCTGCTTGTCCCTTGGCTCCTTGCGGGTTGCCGTACCAAATGTTCTCGATGGAATGGATGTTGTTGCGGAAATCCACGATGGAATTGTAGCTGTAGGGTGACTCTACATAGAAGATGTAGCCTTCAGCAAAGGGATGTCCGATTTTGCCCGATCCCACCTCGTCGGCAATGGCTAAACAGCTGCCTTCGGAATTGTTGAGCAACTGCTGGAGTGCATCGGTCAGGCTGCTGAATGTCGTTCCGCTGCCGCTGACACCGGCGTTAATCATGTTCCAGCTGAAGGAAAGCTTGTTCTTCGTCTGATAGTCCAGGCCGGCAGCCTTCACCACGGCGAGGCGGTTGGCTGTAGGCGTCAGTTCCCACGACACTTGCAGCTGGTAGCAACGCTTCACCAGTTCCTTGGCAACAGCCTGTGCATACTTCAGTTCTTCGGCTGCGGGCACGTTTTCAAAGCCCTTGTAAGTGTCGTTCACCTGGAAGTCGGCCACCTTGCGGTTCTGTCCGTTGCGGAAGAGCACGAACTCCAATGCGTGGAAGCCCAGGATGCTGGCGTCCTCCAGAGCCTCATCGCTGTATTTGCCGTCCTTGAAGTAGTCGAGCAGCAAGTCGCGGTTGAGAGGCCATGAGTCGATGGTGGGGTCAACGTCGAAGTCACTGGCGGCTCCGCCGAGGAAGGCTTCGCTCATTTCCCACCAAGCGCGGGCCGTCTTGAAAGCGGCACAGGCTTCGTCGATGTTGCTCTGCTTGATTTCCGTGGCAGAGAGGTCGCCCAGGGCCTGTTGCAGTTTCACGGCTGCATCGGCCAACTGTGTGTAGGTAGGAATGATGACGTGGCAGACGGTGGCTGCAATCGTGGTCCTGAGTTCTTCCTCCTGGGCCGGCGTCAGCTTGCTTTTCAGCACGGCTTTCGTGGCTTCGTCCAGCTGGTTAATCAGTGCGTCGCAGCCGTTCATGGCTGTTTCGCCGAAAGCATGGTTCGAGTAGTCGGCAGCCGTCCAGGTCTTCGAGGAAATGTCCATGTCGTTGGTGATGCTGTAGGAAGCCGCAGAAGCTGTGCCAATCTTGGCCTTCAGGACTTCCTCGGCAGTCTGCGGCGTGGTTGACCCATTGTTGGTGTTCTGGTTGTTGTCATCATCACTCTTGCTGCAAGCCGTTGCCAGAAGGCTCGCAGCTGCAATCATTAGAAACGTCTTTTTCATTGTTAAAATTGTTTTTTTGTAGTTAATAATAATGTATAATGTGTTGAATAGTCTCTGAAACAGTTACAGGAACCATCCTGCATAGGCTACGCCGATGTTGACGGAAGGCTCGTTGTTATACTTGCTCTTGAGGAATCGCTCGGAATATTCGGCTTTGACGCAGACCTGCGGCAGTGGGTAGTAGTTGACGCCCACGGCCATGCGCTTCACGTCGGTGTAGTCGTAGGAGGCGTTCAGCACCTTCTCGGCGTAGGGATTGTACTGTTCGTAGCGGCCAAAGAGGTAGAGCTTCTGCTTTGAGTTGCGGGTCTTGTGTATCTGGGAGAAGATGTCGTAGCCGGCTTCAATGCCCACGGCGTAGGCTTTGCCACTGACGATGCGCGTGGTGTGGTGATAGGGCGACTGCTTGTTGATGCGGTTGTACATGTTGTTCAGCTGTTCGGCGTCGCTCAGATGGCCGTAGTCTGCCTGTCCGCGGACAATCCAGTTGTGGGCATTGTATGTGAAGTCAAACGAACCCACAAAGACTGCGCCCTTGTTCGTGGCCGTAATGCCCGTAGCCTCGCGTGGAGCGGAGTTGCCGATGCTGTGGCCGTAGTAGGCGCTCAGTCCCAGTCGCAGGCCGGAAATGCTGAAGTTATCGACGCGCACGGCTGTACCGAACTTGTTGGCGATTTCGTATTCCAGCGGTGTGGCTGCGCCCTTGTGAATCCAGCCCACGTTGGTGAACTGGTCGGCGTTGAGACCTGCCAACAGCTGGGCTTCGTAGCGCCACTGACCGGCACGGCCCCAGAAGCTGATGCCCGTCTGATGCCAGGTGCTGGGCAGAATGGTGTTCTCGCCCTCTGGACGATACACGGTGAAGAAATTGATGGGCTCGTGGTGGGCATTGTTCAGTCCGACGGGCACGACGATATGGCCCGCACGCAGGTTGGCGTAGGGGGCAAAAGACTTCTGAATCCAAAACTGCTCCAGTTCCACTTCGCCACCTTTCTCCGTTTCATGCTCCCATTCACCAAACTCATCGTATTCCAGCTCGTAGGCAGAACCACTGCCGCTGTGTTCAAATTCAATCTCGGTGCCAAACGACCAGCCCTTTCCGAAGTTGTAACCAATGTTGATGACGGCGTGAGGAATGTCGAACCGTCCGTGACTGGGGTCATTCCTGTGTTCGTCTGCATTGACGTAGCGCTTGGAGTTATCACTATAGAAATTGCGCGAAAGCGCCACCTCGCCATAGCCACCGATGGAGAGGCGCGAGAGGACCCCTGCCAGCTTCGACACCTTGTCCTGTTCCGTGTCCTGTGCGGCAGCCGTAAGGGTGCAGAGTGCTGCGGCTACGACTGCCATGCTTCTGAATGGTTTCATTAGTTCCATGTTGTTTTTTGTGAATTTTTATATCATTTTAATTTTCGACTGCAAAATTACGCCGAAAAGCCCAATATCGCAATACCCTAATTTTGTGATTACCCGCCTGCCGATTGAGTATTTTCACTTCCGAAATACTCACTTTTTGTCCGCAATACTTACCGCCGCCGCCGAAATACTTAATTGTAGGTAACGGGTTTGTTCGTTCCAAATCCTGCCACATTGTTTTACCAATCGTTTACCATTTCGATGGTAAACTTTTACCACTGCAATGGTAATGTTTTACCACTGTGATGGTAAACTTTTACCACTGTGATGGTAAAGTTTTACCAAAGAAGTGGTAATTTTTTGGTAAAAAATGCGGCAGGCATCCGGAAGGAAACAAGCGCAGCATGTGGCAGGCATGGGACTTTTCCCGCGCATAACGTTAAACAAATTTAATCTTCACACTCGTTCTGCAAAAAGTTTGTATCTTTGCCACACCTTTGTTTCAAAACAAGGTTCAGGCTTATGTCCAAAATTCTGGGTAGTTTAGTCTTGGCAGGATGGCTTTGCATCGGGATGCTCCTGACGGGGTGTTCGGTGGAGGGTGACAACGAGCGGCAGGAGGCGCAGCTCGACAGTGCCCGCGTGGAGATTGTGGAACACATGGACTACCAGAAGGCAGAACGGATTTACCAGGAAATACGTAGTACGACGCGCAATAAACTTTTCCAGCTCATGGCCGATGAGGGACTGATGAAACTGTGCCAAATCTGTTCCAAGAGCAAGGAGTTCTACGACTATCGCTCGGATGCGGAGCGGCTGATGAAAGACCTGCGCACGGCGGTGCGACACATGAACGCTCGCAACGACAGCCTTTGGCAGGCAGCGCAGCAGGAGTTCAACCGCGTGTCGGCTGTGTATTACTACAACCTGCGCGACTATGAAAAGGCGGTCGGCCTGTGGCCGGAATTAAAGAATGCACCGAAACACCGTGGGCAGTTTCTGGCTGAATATGTGGGCCGCGAGACGTACTACTACCGCTCCATGCAGAAGAAATGGGCTGCCAGCAACCTCACAGACGCAGGCCGGTACCAAGAAGCCCTCGACTCGTTGGCCGTGGCGCTCTATCTCATCAACGAACATCACCGCAAGTACAGTTTTTCGGGTATGGGCGACACCTTATTTATATATGATGCCACGCCCGATACGATTTCGACCGAAATGCGCTGGATTCAGACCCCAGGCATGGTGTGCGTGCCGGAATGGATGGCTTCAGTGCGCGACCAGCTGAGCATCACCCTCGGTGCGATGGGACGGAAGGCGGAGTCGGACTATAACCATAACATCTACTTCGACATACTCGATGCCACGCGGCAGGATATGCTGATGGAGCAGCAGCTCGATGCCCTGCTGCGCCACGAGCGATATTTCCACATCCTGCTGGTGTGCATTGGTCTCTTTGCCGTCGTGTTCTTTTCGCTCGCCGTCAGCACTTACCGGCGCAGGAAGAAAGCCAGTCAGGAAAAGATGGCACAGCTGCGCCGCGACATCGAGAGGGAACTGGAGCAGATGCCCCAACGGTGGCTGGAGCGCAGCGGAAGCACCATCAGCGAGATAGAAGACCAGATGGAGCTGGCCGACGATGAACGCCGAGCCGCCGAAATGAAGATTGACCAGAACAAACGGGACTATGTGGATAAGGCGGCAAGCGTGGCCATCGTGGGTGGCATCATGCCTTTCCTGGACCGCGCACTTCATGAGGTGGAACGCGACGGGGAACAGGGCTACCTGCTGGAACTCATCGACAAGATTAACGACTATAACGAAGTGCTGGGCCATTGGGTGAAAATCAAGCAGGGAAGCGTGTCGCTCACGGTCGAGAGTTTTGCGCTGGACGAACTGTTTACGGTGGCTCGCAAAGCCACAAAACTCTATGAAAGCAATGGTTTAACACTCAACGTGCAATCGGCTGACTATGTGGTGAAAGCAGACAAGGCTCTCACGCTCTTCATGATTAACACGCTGATGGACAATGCACGGAAGTTTACCCCGCAGGGAGGCAGCGTGACGGTGGCAGCACAGGAGGCTGAGGACTACGTGGAAATCTCGGTGACGGACACGGGTTATGGCATGACGGAGGAAGACACGCGCGAAGTCATCGCCGCCAAGAAGGGCCATGGCTTCGGACTGATGAACTGCCGCGGCATCATTGAGAAATACAAGAAGACGAACCGCATTTTCAGTGTCTGCACCTTTGGTGTGGAAAGTCAGCTGAACAAAGGCAGCCGCTTCTTTTTCCGATTGCCCAAGGGGGTGAAAAGGGCTTTGCTGCTGGTGGGCATCGTGCTCTGTGGCGGTCATGTCTTTGCTCAGGAACCCGCCGCTCAGGATGCGGAGTTGCAACGCGCACGGCTGTATGCCGACAGCGTGTATTATGCCAACACGCAGGGGGCGTACAGTCAGGCCATTGTGTATGGAGACTCGGTGCTGACCGCCTTCAACCGCCACTACACGGCAAAGACCGGAAAAACCGAAAACATACTGCTCCTGGAGGATGAACCGTCCAATATGCCCGAAGTGCGCTTGTGGCAGGAGGGGTTTGAAACCGACTACGGCATCATCGTGGATGTACGCAACGAGCTGGCAATAGCGGCTTTGTCGCTGAACAAAAGGCATTTGTACCGCTACAACAGCGATGTGTTTACGCGGATGTATCAGATGCTGTCGCAGGACGTAAGCCTTTCGGAACGCATCAGCAAACTGGAGCGGACCAATGCCAACAAGGGACTGGTGGTCAACCTGTCGGTTCTGGTAATCCTGCTGTTCGGTCCGCTGCTGTTCATGTACTATTACCACCGCCACCTGTTGCCCTTGTTCAACCTGCAGCAGCTCAAACACCTGATGGAGACGCTGATCAGTACGCCACGCGACAAACTGATGGCCACGTTGCAGCGAGGCATCAACGACATGGTGCCTGTGGACAATGTCTGCGTGGGCGTCTATGACAAGGGGCAGAAACAGTTGGTTTTTTACCATGCTGCCCACAAGGACGAAGAGACGTTGCAGCAGTTCATGAACTATACGTACTTGGGCAAGGAGCAAATCATTGACTTGAAAGTGAACGTGGTAGCCCTTCCGCTCAACGTGAGAGTGGGAGAGGACAATCAGACCATCGGAGTGATGGGACTGAAACTGCGTACCAACCGTCTGACTCCTTCGGAGGAACAGCTCCTGCAATGGGTCAGCCACAATGTGGCTCTGTATGTCTATAGCACCGACACCCGCATCGAGGAACTGCAGCACGAGCTTGAAATCCGTCAGGACGAGGTGCGCCGCGCCGAAGCGGAACAAGACCGCATCCATGTGCAGAACATGATTCTGGACAACTGTCTGAGCACCATCAAGCACGAAACCATGTACTACCCGAACCGCATCCGTGACCTGCTGCTGCGGCAGGACGCTGCCACGACGCAGGCAACCCACAAGGACATTTCGGAG
Source organism: uncultured Bacteroidales bacterium (assembly GCA_902802265.1). GTDB lineage: Bacteria > Bacteroidota > Bacteroidia > Bacteroidales > Bacteroidaceae > Minthosoma. Next base: position 67,412 of record CADCLN010000003.1, read on the forward strand.
CTTATACATTATTATAAGGAAGTGTTCACCGTGCTGAGCCAATGTGCCATGAAACAGCTGGAGCGCACCGTGTTCCGCCGCCGCCAGATTCCTGTCAGCCAGCTTCTTGACTATGCTTGCGAGCGGGCAGGATATTACAGGCGGAAGCAGTTTGATGGGCTGATATTCAGGGCGGAAACGCCAGAAACTCCGGAAACACCGGATTATCCGGAAAAGCCGGAAACTCCGGAGCATCCTGCTCAGCCCATTGTGCTGGGTGACATGGTGATGTTGCAATATATGCTCGACACGTTGTTGCAGGCAGCCTACAGCGTTAAAGAATGTGGAGAATTGCAGCTGAATTTTGCTGTTTCCGAGCAATTCTGTACCTTTGCGCTTTGTGACACGCGCCGCCAATGGACTGCCGACGAGATGCAGACCCTGTTCTATGCCGACAGCCTGCAGTATGACCCGCAGACAGACCGTCTGCTCGGAGCGGAATACCTGCTCTGCAAACAGGTCATACGCGAACACGACGAGCATTGCGGTGTGCGCGGTTGCCGCATCTATGCCACTGACGGCAACACCGTAGTGTTTACTTTACCCCTGAAAACCAAATAACAAGATATGGAAAAATTCAAAGTAATTATAGTAGAAGACGTAAAGTTGGAACTGAAGGGTACGGAGCAAATCTTCCGTTCCGACATTCCGCTGGCAGAAGTAGTGGGCACAGCCATGACCGAGACCGAGCTGTGGCCGCTGATGAACAGCAATACGCCCGACCTGGTGCTGCTCGACCTGGGACTGGGCGGCAGTACGACCGTGGGCGTGGACATCTGTAAGCAGTTGCGCAGAAGGTATCCGCAGGTGCACGTGCTCATATTCACGGGCGAGGTGCTCAACGAAAGGCTGTGGGTGGATGTGCTCGACGCCGGTGCCGACGGCATTGTGCTGAAGAGCGGCGAATTGCTCACACCCGACCTGGTCTATAGTGTGATGGAAGGCAAGAAGTTTGTGTTCAACCGTCCCATACTGGAGAAGATTGTGCAGCGTTTCCGTCAGTCGGTGCTGACAGAGAGCCGCCGCAGCGAGGCGTTGCTTGACTACGACATCGACGAATATGACGAGCGGCTGCTGCGCCACCTTGCGCTGGGCTACACAAAGGACATGATTGCCAACCTGCGTACTATGCCCTTCGGCGTGAAGTCGTTGGAGAAGCGGCAAGTAGATCTTGTCTCCCGCCTCTTCGGTGAAGGGCAAACGGGCGTGAATGCCACGCGGCTGGTGACGAAAGCCCTGCAACTGGGCATCATCAATTTGGACAACCTGACCCCTGATGACTAAGCGTATTCTGAAATGGTTGCTTCTGGCGGAACTGATGGCTTTTCCGCTGATTGCCATCTCTTCGTGGGTGGTGAGCATCTACAGTTCGGCAGCTCGCAACTTGCTGGACGCAAGGGGGCTGCGCTGGCTGATGACGAGCTCCGTGAACAACTTTGCACGTTGGCCGTGGGCTGAGATTCTGCTGGTGCTGATCGCTTTGTCGGTGTTGCAGTTTTCGGGCATCGCCGACTGTCTGCGTCATCGGCCCACGCTGAAACAGAAGCGTGCCCTGCTGTTTACCTTTGCAGCCCTGATGGTCATTGTGGTGGGGGTGTGTTTGATGACGTTTCTGCCGCCATACGTCCTGTTCAATTTCTTCGGCGGACTGAATGATTCGCCGCTGACGGACAGTTTGCCAGGACTGCTGTTTCTCACCGCCGAGACGCTGGCGTGTGTCTATGGTTTCACTTCGGGAAAGATGGTGACCATCGAGGATTTCTCTGTGGCTCATTCGCAGTTCATTGTCCGCTTTTCGCCGCTGTTTATCCATTGTTTTCTGTTGGCACAAATCTTTGAGTGGATTAAATTTTCTTATTTTTTATAAAGAAAGTGCTGTTGTTGTACTGAAATATCGTAACTTTGCCGAAAATTTAATGGAATTAGTGAATTCTCGCAGTGGTTTAATTCTGAAACCTTAAAGCACCGGAGAATCAAAAACAGTATTAAAGGACAAAGACTGATGGCTGGACAATATAAACCAACAGACAAACTGAGTTTTGTGATAGCCAATGACTACCGGCTGTTGCAAATCATGAGTCGCTTTGGCATTTCGCTGGGTTTCGGCGAAAAGACCATCATGGAGGTGTGTCGCCAATGTGATGTGGATGCTGATACTTTTCTGACTGTAATTAATTATGTGAAAGACGGGGCGGAAAACCGTCCGCAGCACGTGGAACATGTGAGTGTGCCCGCCATACTGGGCTATCTGAAGCAGACGCACCGCTATTTTCTGGACTACCTTTTGCCGAGCATCCGCTTTCACTTGCTTAACAGCATCGACTGTTCGGTGCAGAACGAAATCGCCTTTCTGGTGCTCAAGTTTTTCGATGAATACGTGGAGGAAGTTCGCAAGCACATGGACTACGAAGAGACGACCGTGTTCACCTATGTGCAAAAGCTCATCGACGGAGAATCCATCGACATCGAGGGCGGACACCTGCTTTCGCGCTATCACAGCGCCATCGAGGGCAAGCTGAAGGAACTGAAGAAACTGTTTATCCAGTATTATCCGCAGCAGGAGAACAATGAAAAACTGAATTCGGTCATCATCTCCATTTATCAGGCAGAAGAGGAACTGAGCATCCATTGTCTGGTGGAAGACAACATCTTTACGCCTGCCGTGAGCCGACTGGAGCATCACAACAAGCAGAACCGTGGCGGAATGAAAATGGAGAACTGCGAGGACACTACCTCTGCCAGTGACGAACAGCTGTCGGAACGTGAGAAGGAGATTGTGGTCTGTGTGGCAAAGGGCATGGCTAACAAGGAAATTGCCGACAAACTGTACCTGAGCATCAACACGGTGACTACCCATCGCCGCAACATCGCACGCAAACTGAACATTCATTCCTCTGCCGGCATCACGATTTATGCTATTGTGAACAAGTTGGTCACACTGGAGGAAGTGAATATGTGAAAAATAATCGCCATCACGAAATAAACGTAATCACGCAATAACGTAATCACGCAATATGAATTTTAAAGAACTCGTACAGATGCGCCGCAGTGTGCGCAAATACACAGAACAGGAAATCGCACCGGAAGACTTGCAGACGATTCTGCGTAGTGCATTGATGGCTCCGACCAGCAAAGGCACACGCGCCTGGCACTTCATCGTTGTGGACGACAAGGATATGTTGGAAAAGATTTCCAAGTGTCGCGAAATGGGCAGTCAGTTTGTTGCCGGAGCAGCCGTAGCCATCGTCGTGCTGGGCGACCGCGAAGTGACAGACGCCTGGACTGAAGATGCAGCCATTGCAGCAGTCACTATGCAGTATCAGGCAGCCGACCTGGGACTGGGCAGCTGTTGGTGCCACATACGCAACCGATTTATGGAGAACGGAGAACCGTCGGACAATATCCTGCGTTTCCTTTTGGACTATCCTGAGAATCTTACTGCCGAGTGTGTCATCGGACTGGGGTATCCTGCCATTGAGCGCAAGCCACAGGACGAAGACAAACTGAAGTGGGAGAACGTAAGCATCTACAAACCATAGTTGTTGCATAAACGTAAAAACGTAAAGACGTAATAACGTAACAGCGTATGATAAACTACGACCTGACGAAGATACGTGCCCTGTTTTTCGATGTGGATGGTGTGCTCTCGGCAGAGACCATTACCCAGCACCCTGACGGTGAACCCATGCGCACGGTGAACATCAAGGACGGTTATGCCTTGCAGCACGCCGTGAAGCAGGGAATACTCATCGCCATCATTTCGGGTGCACGCGTGGAAAGTGTGCGCAAGCGTTATGAGGGGCTCGGTGTGAAAGAGATACACCTGGGGGCTGCGGTAAAAATACAGAAGTATGAGGAACTGAAGCAACGCTATGGGCTGCAGGACGAGGAAATACTCTTCATGGGCGACGACATCCCCGACTACGAAGTGATGCAGCAATGTGGTCTGCCCTGTTGTCCCGCCGATGCCGCTCCTGAAATCAAGGACATCTCACGCTATATTTCCCAAAAGCGCGGTGGCATGGGATGTGTGCGCGACGTACTGGAACAAGTGCTCAAGGCCCAGAACCTCTGGATGCACAATGCTCAAGCCTTTGGTTGGTAGGGCTTTCTTGTCGTCCATTTCGCCGGCAACACCTCACAGGGACCATTTTTCCTCTTAATCATGATTGCTCTATGTTTGAAAACCTACAGAAATATCATATCATCCTCGCTTCCAACTCTCCGCGCCGCAAGGAACTGATTCGTGGATTGGGACTGCCATTTGAAGTGCGCACGCTGCAAGACATAGATGAATCTTATCCGGCCGATTTGCGTGGCGAAGATATTCCTCTCTACATTTCACGCAAGAAGGCAGAGGCTTACCGCAAGGGCATGGCTGAGGATGAACTCATCATCACAGCCGACACCATCGTCTATGTAGATGATGAAGTGCTGGGCAAACCTAAGGACAAGGCTGATGCCATACGTATGTTCCACAGGATGAGTGGCAGAGAGCATCAGGTCATTACGGGCGTCTGCATCGTTACACGCGAAAAGACGGTGCAGTTTGCTTCCACGACCAACGTGACTTTTGCTCAACTCACCGAGGAGGAAATCAATTACTACATTGACCAGTACCAACCATTTGACAAGGCGGGTGCATACGGCATACAGGAGTGGATAGGCTATGTGGGCATCACAGGCATACAAGGCTCCTTCTTCAATGTGGTGGGTCTGCCTGTACAACGGCTTTACACTGCTCTGAAACAATTTTAAACACGTAATAAACACAAAATTATCATGACAACTGTTCACGAACTCGACGACATCGATATTCAGATTTTGCGCCTTTTGCAAGAAGACTGCCGACTGACGACCAAAGAATTGGCTCATAAGATACACCTCTCTGTTTCGCCCACCTACGAGCGGCAGCGGAGACTGGAACGGCAGGGATTCATCAAGAAGTATGTAGCCATCCTCGATGCAGACCATCTGGAACGGGCCTTCTTGGTCTATTGCACCGTGAGTATGAAACAAATCAATCACGACATTGCTGTTGACTTTGCAAAGATTGTCAACGAATGGAACGAAGTAACGGAGTGCTACAACATTTCGGGTGATGGCGACTATATGCTCAAAGTCTGTGTGGGCAGTATGCATCTGTATCAGCAGTTCATACTCAACAAATTGGGTACGCTGAGCTATGTGGCTCATGTTCGTTCTGTTTTTGTCATGGACACGCTTAAAATCAGTTATGGATTACCGCTCTAATTATACCTCACGACTGCTACGCTGCATTGTCATGCTGCTGTTCCTGATAGGTACGGCCTCAGCGGGTTATGCACAAAATAAATACAAGAAGTCTGCCGTCATCAAGGAAATCAGGTCGAACATGAAGGGCAAGGCATACGGAAAAGTGCTTGACAACGTGAACAATGCTATGCGACAGTTCCCTGAGTTTGCCACCATCGATCCCGAATACTATTATTACAGCGTTCAGGCAAACCAGGCTTTGGCTCTGGACGAAGAAAAGAAGATGTACTTGAACCAGAAGGCTGACACACTGAAGTATTTCAACTACATTTATACGATTTTTACGGATGGACTTCGTTGCGACAGTCTTTCAAATATTCCTGACGAAAGGGGCAGGGTAGTGAACCACTATCACAAGCCCATCGCTTCCATGTTCGCTGCCAACATCGGCAAACTTCCTGCTGGCGTCAAGTTTACTTTTCTGAAGAAAGATTACACCCGTGCCTACAATTATGCCGATATGTTCATTCAGCTCACAAGTGATTCGACTGCTTATCAGTTGAATGCGCCCTCAGCCACAGATGTTTCCATGATGTCGGCGTTTGCTGTACTTTCTGCCTATGCGCAAAGAAACTATAGCCGTGCCATTCAGTACATTGACGCAGCGCTGAGCGAGAATACACGCCGAGAACAGTTGCTGGAAATTGCTTGCCGATGCTACGATCAGATGGGCGATACGGTGCGTTTGGAGGAATGTTTGCGTGATGGCGTGGACCATTATGCCACAAACTATTTCTTCCTTTCCCTTGTCAAACTTTACAATGACCAGCGCCGCTATACCGATGTGTTGACGCTGACCAACAAGATGCTTCAGATAGATTCGCGCAACCGTGACCTTTGGTTCATCCGTGGCAAAGAGGAGGCTTACCTTGAACGTGAAGACGATGCGCTACAATCGTTCACCACCGCTACAGAAATCATGATGGACGATGCGGAGTCTTACTCTGCCATTGGCAATATTTATCTGAACATGTCGCGCCGAGCCTACGAACAGCAGCAAGGGCTTTCGGGCAAACCGTTGCAAAACAAAAAGACAGAATTACATAATCTTTACCTCAAATCGAAAGCGGCCTTTGAAAGTGCACGCCAACATAGGCCCCAGGATACAGCCCTTTGGCTTGCAGGTCTGAAAGAACTCTATTTTAAACTGAACATGGGCAAAGAACTCAAGACGCTCGAAAACATTAAGTAATAAGAATCATCCAATCAGAAGTGTCTCATTGTCGGCACATTGTGTGCTGAACGCCCTCTAAAAAACACACGAACCATGATTGTATTTCCCAACGCTAAAATCAACATTGGACTAAACATCGTAGAACGCCGCAATGACGGCTATCATAACCTCGAAAGTATTTTCTATCCTATCAACATATACGACCGACTGCAAGTGGACATCGATACGGAGTGTCCCACCTGTGGCTGTTCGCTCAAACTCGACGGCATAGAGATTGAAGGTCGGCCAGAGGATAATCTGGTGGTACGTGCCTATCGTCTGTTGGCAGAATCCTATAAATTGCCAGCTGTCACCGTACAGCTCCAGAAACTCATCCCCATGGGAGCAGGACTGGGTGGGGGTTCCAGCGATGCTGCTTTCATGTTGAAGGTGCTTAACGAAATGTTCCAGCTGCAACTTCCTGAAGATAAACTTGAAGCCTACGCCGCACGACTGGGAGCCGACTGTGCTTTCTTCATCAAGAATCAGCCTGTTTATGCAACTGGCATAGGCAATGAATTTCATTACGATGTGCCCATTCCATCGCTTGCTGGCAAGGTGCTCGTGTTGGTAAAGCCCAATGTTTTCGTGTCCACACGCGATGCTTATTCACTCATCACACCGGCCCGACCCAAATATGTCCTGACAGAAAGCATCTTGCAGCCCATCAATCAATGGAAAGACTTGATTGGAAACGATTTCGAGTCAAGTGTGTTTCCACGATTCCCACTCATCCAAGAAGTGAAGGAAAAGCTCTACCAACTGGGTGCGCAGTATGCCAGCATGTCGGGCAGTGGATCAAGTGTTTTCGGCCTGTTCGACCAGCCCATTACAGGAGTAGATACCCATTTCTCAGGAATGTTCTCCATCTCCTTAACCCTCTGATTTTTCGTTCTTCACTCTTCACTCTTCATTTTTTTATGACGGTTCCTTTTCTCGATTTACAAGCTATAAACCAATCTTTTGGTCAGCCCCTCATTGATGCAGCAGCAGATGTCATCCGTTCAGGATGGTATCTCTGTGGAAACCAGACAGCCGCATTCGAAGCAGAGTGGGGTGAATACTGTAAAATGCCCCATGCTGTTGGCGTTGGCAATGGTCTGGATGCCCTCCGGTTGGTGTTGCAAGCCTGGAAAATAATGTTTGGTTGGCAAGACGACGAGGTCATTGTGCCTGCGAATACATTCATTGCCACACCGTTAGCTATCACGCAAGCAGGATTGAAACCTGTCTTCTGTGATGTAAATCAGCATGATGCACTCATCCGAACAGATTCCGACTATCTTGACACACTGGTAACACCGCGCACACGCTGCATCATACCTGTACATCTATACGGTCAACTGGCCAATTTGACTGAAATTTATCAGTTTGCACAGCAGCATAGGCTACAAGTTTTGGAGGATGCTTGTCAAGCTCATGGTGCACGCGCTATATATAATAATAATGTACGCACGTGCGCGTACAGTTTTTATCCAGGTAAAAATTTGGGTGCCTTGGGCGACGGTGGTTGTGTCACAACGCATGACGAAACACTTGCTCAGCTGGTCAGAATGCTTGCCAATTATGGTCAGACAAAAAAGTACGTGCATGACTATCAAGGTATCAACTCACGTTTGGACGAAATGCAAGCAGCTATTCTTCGGGTCAAATTGCGCCGATTAGATGCTGACAATCATCGCCGTCAACAAATTGCCGCATTCTACGCTGATCAGTTTGGTTCCAATCAACCAGCTGCCGTGCAAGACGGAACGCACGTTTACCACATTTATCCATATTTGACGACAGATCGCACAACCTTACAAGAACATCTGAACAGTTGCGGCATCCAAACTTTAATTCATTATCCCGTGCCGTGTCATCATCAGAAAGCCTACGCCTCAGAACACTCAAAAGTTTTTCCAAATGCTGAATACTGGTGTTCCCACGAACTTTCTTTGCCCATCTCTCCAGTATTAACCGACGAACAAGCCCAATTCGTGGTAAAATCTGTTCTCTCCTTCTGAATTTGAATGGCGATTATGTTAAATTAGGATAGTAGCACTACTCTTGCAATAAAGTTCTATGAGTTTGGCAATAAAAGAATGCCACTTCAATAACAACAAAGTGTTGCTGAAGTAGCATTCTTTTAAAATATAATTTTGAACGGAGGGCTGACAGATTTTATTTTACCAGTCCGCGCTCCAGATATTCAGCGAGATTTGTACGCATGACGCTGGCAACATGGTCGGCAGCGACTTTCTCCATGTCGTGCTTAACCATGATGCTGACAAGCTGGTCGAAAGTTGTCTTTGTTGGATTCCAACCCAGTTCCTTCTTTGCCTTTGAGGGGTCGCCCCAGAGGTTCACCACGTCTGTCGGACGATAGAAGTCTTCGCTCACTTCCACAAGCGTTTTGCCTACGAGATTAGCTGGACCGCTTACGCAAACGCCTTTCTCGTCCATACCTTCGCCCTTGAATTCCAATTCGATGCCTGCTGCTTTGAAAGCATAGTAAGCAAATTCGCGCACACTGTGCTGTTCACCGGTAGCAATGACGAAATCTTCGGGGGTATCGTGCTGCAGAATGAGCCACATACACTCCACATAGTCCTTGGCATAACCCCAGTCGCGCAAGCTGGAGAGGTTTCCGAGGTAGAGCTTTTCCTGCTTTCCCTGAGCAATGCGGGCTGCAGCCAGGGTGATTTTACGAGTAACGAAGGTTTCGCCACGGCGTTCACTTTCGTGGTTGAACAGGATGCCTGAGCAGCAGAACATATTGTAAGCCTCGCGGTATTCCTTTACAATCCAGAAGCCGTACTGTTTAGCTACGGCGTATGGGCTGTAAGGATGGAACGGAGTGTTCTCGTTCTGAGGAACTTCCTCCACTTTGCCGTAAAGTTCGCTGGTACTTGCCTGGTAAATACGACAAGAGTCTGTCAGTCCGCAGAGACGGACAGCTTCGAGCACACGCAGTACACCTACGGCATCGACATCGGCTGTAAATTCAGGACTGTCGAAACTGACCTGTACGTGTGATTGTGCCGCGAGGTTATAAATCTCGGTTGGACGCACTTTGCTGACTACTTGCAAGATAGACATGGAGTCACCCATGTCTCCGTAGTGCAGGTGGAAATTGGGCTGACCTTCGAGGTGTGCAATGCGTTCACGGTAGTCCACGGAGCTACGGCGAATCACGCCATGCACTTCATAGCCTTTTTCGAGCAAAAATTCAGACAGGTAAGAGCCGTCTTGACCCGTAACACCTGTAATGAGAGCAACTTTTCTTTCTGACATATTAATAGATTAACTATTTTGATGATTGATACAAATTCCTTGCAGATACCATTCGTAGAGACGGTGAATACCCTCTTCTATCTCGACGGTATGATGCCAGCCCAAGCGATGCAGTTTGCTTACGTCGGTCAGTTTCTTCAGCGTGCCGTCGGGCTTTGAACGGTCCCAACGGAGTTCGCCTTTGAAGCCAATTTCCTGCATAATCTTTTCGGCTACTTCCTTGATGCTGATTTCCTTACCCGTACCTACATTGATGTGGCAGTTGCGGATTTCCTTGATGCCATCACGGTTGTTGACGAAGTCCTGATTGTCCAGAATGTCCTGAAAATCCACGTTCAACAGACAATGTACAGAGGCATCTGCCATTTCCTCGCTCCAGAGGAATTCGCGCATGGGTGAACCTGTACCCCAGAGGGTAACGGCTTCTGGCGTAATGCCGTAATGGCGAAGCACTTGCAGGATGGTATATTCATCGCTCATGGCTGTTGCCATGATGGTCTGTGTGGCTTTGGCTGCCTCTGCATCAGGGGCTGCCTGTCCATCCACCATCTTAGGTACTTTCATGCTGACAGGGCGCAGGCTCAAGTCCTTGTGTACTGCGTCCCAGTCGCCTTCGTTCAGGCACTTTGCCAGGTAAATCTTGCGAATCATGGCTGGCAGTACGTGGCTGTTTTCCAGGTGGAAATTGTCGTTAGGCCCATAAAGGTTTGTAGGCATTACGGCAATGTAGTTGGTGCCATATTGCAGGTTGAACGACTCGCACATCTTCAGTCCGGCAATCTTCGCAATGGCGTATGGCTCATTGGTATATTCCAACGGTGAAGTGAGCAAACAGTCTTCGGGCATGGGCTGTGGAGCCTCGCCTGGATAGATGCAGGTGCTGCCGAGGAAGAGCAGTTTCTTCACGCCGTGCTTCCAGGCTTCTCCAATCACGTTCTGCTGAATCTGCAAGTTCTGATAAATAAAGTCGGCACGATATTGCAGGTTTGCCATAATGCCTCCTACATGGGCTGCCGCCAGCACAACGGCATCGGGCTGTTCCTGGTCGAAGAATTGACGGACAGCCACAGGGTCGAGCAGGTCAAGTTCTCGGTGTGAACGACCTACCAAATTAGTGTATCCCCTACCCTGCAGATTGTTCCAGATGGCAGAACCTACCAGTCCGTGATGACCTGCAACGTAGATTTTACTGTTTTTGTCTAACATATTTTTGAGCAACTTTTGTTTTAACTGTAGAATTATCTCAATCGATCTAACGAGCGCACAAGGGCTTCGTCCTTGCGAATGCCGTGAATGGCCATGATGTTGAGAATCAAGCTGAGTACAGGAAAGACTGCGACGAAGCGCACATGGAATGCAGATGGGCCAGCATCGGCCAAAACAATGTCGATGTTCTCCTTATAAAAATAGGCGAACAAGGCATAGACGACTATGTAGCCCACCAGGAAGATGCTGCTGATGATGGTCAGTCGCAACTGACGCATACGTTTGTGGAAGAGCATAATACTCATGATGCTGAGGAAAATGACCAGCAGCAGAAGCACACCAAGCGCGTATGGCCCTGCACTTTGGTATGAACTGCATGGACCATAGCTTGAGAACGTGAAGTTGCTGAACGTGGCAACAACCTCTTCATCCTGTGTATAATTACCTATTTGAGAAATCAACCCCACAAAAGAGAGGATGGCGACGAGAAGCAGATAAACGGTCTGAATGCGCTGAATCATAGAACTTCTGCTCTTTCCTTAGCGGGATTGCGATAGTAAATTTTGTCCTCCAGAAATTCCTGGGTTGCAATGAGGGTGGGTTTGGGCAGACGCTCGTAGTAGCGTGAAATCTGGATCTGCTCCTCGTTTTCGAAAATCTCCTCCAGATTGTCCTGTGAAGAACCGAACTCCTGCAATTTCTTGGTGAGTTCTTCCTTCATGATAGCAGAAATTTGATTGGCTCGCTTGCCAATGATTGCCACACTTTCGTAGATGTTCTGAGTGTCTTTGCACAGGTCCATCACGTTGCGTGTCACGGTGTTGACCGGTGCATTCGTTTTCTTAAAATCCATAATGTCTGATGTTAATAATATTGTTTATTAATGGGTTAATATATTCTTAGTCAGTTTTGTCTTTATCCATGGGCTGACGGGCCACGGCGTGTGTGAAGATTCGCTCGGCTTCCTTCATGTATTTGCTGTCTGGAAATTCGTTCTTGAAACCGTAATATTCCTCGATGGTTTCGCGGTAACGTTCCTCTTGCTTCTCTGCCACACTCTTGACAGCCAAGTGATAGCGTGCCCGCAGAATCATGATGTAGAATTCCTCGCGCAAAGGAGTGCTGGGATAAGTCTTCAGCGCATTTTCCGCCGTAATGATGCAAGCCTGGTAGTTGCTGCCGCCGTTGTAGCAGTTGCCTGTATAGCTGCCCAGGTTATAATAAAGTTTGGATGCCTGATACTCTTTGAGCGCCAGGCGGTCGCGCAGTTCGTCAATCATTTCGAAAGCATCTTTCGTGCGTTTCGAATAGGGATAAATCTCGATGAAATCGGTCAGCGAATTGATGGCAGTAATGGTCGGCGACTGATCCAGACGGATGTCGGGCGACTGCATATAGCTTGCTTTTCCGCTGTAGAATTTGGCTGTCTCCGCATAGATGCCCTTGGCATACGTCTTGAAATAGCGGTCAAAATAGAGCACAGCTGTCTCGTAGTCATGCAATTTGTAATACGACATGGCCAGCATAAAGAGAGATTCCTCACCCTTTTCCGTGCCTTTCAGCATCATTACAAACTCTTCCAGAATCTGATAACACTTGCTGTATTGCCCTGCAATATAATATTCCTTTGCTGCTTCGTATTTATAATCGTAGTCGGTCGATTTGTAAACCTGATTAAACGAAGTCTTGCACGAAGACAAAATGCAACTGGCCAATACAGCAAAAATGAAAAGTTTTCTCATGTACTTTTTATAAAATATGGTGCAAAGGTAGGAATATATTGTGAATAAACCAACAGCCGATTGCCAAAAACTCATTTTTTAGCAAAAAAAAGCAACATCCATGGAGAACTTTACGCAGAAAGCCGTAATTTTGCAGCAAAAATTTGAAGAAATGAACACATTTCAACTTACTTCTCAATACCAGCCCACAGGCGATCAGCCCGAAGCCATCCAGCAACTCACCGAAGGTGTCCTGCGCGGTGACGAAGCCCAGGTGTTGCTTGGTGTGACGGGGTCGGGCAAGACTTTCACTGTTGCCAACGTCATCCAGAACATTGGCCGCCCTACCCTCATCCTGAGCCACAACAAGACTTTGGCACATCAGCTCTACACCGAGATGAAGCAGTTCTTCCCGCAGAACGCCGTGGAATACTACGTCAGTTACTACGACTACTACCAGCCTGAAGCCTATATCCCCTCCACAGACACCTACATAGAGAAAGACCTGGCTATCAACGAGGAAGTCGATAGGCTGCGGTTGGCTGCCACCTCGTCGCTGCTTTCGGGCCGTCGCGATGTCATCGTGGTTTCCAGCGTCAGCTGCATCTACGGCATGGGCAGCCCGATGGACTTCAGCGAATGTATCATTGACATCCGTGTGGGTATGCGTACCGACATCAACGCATTTCTCCGCAAACTGGTCGATAGCCTCTATGTCCGCAACGATATCGAACTTAGCCACGGACACTTCCGCGTGCGTGGTGAAATCGTGGATATCGCATTGGCATACGACCAGAAAATTGTGCGAGTGGACTTTGCATGGGACGAGATAGAATCCATTAAAGAGATTGACGAGCAAACGGGCGCAACCATCACGTCCTTTGAAGATTATCGCATCTATCCTGCCAATCTATTTATGACAACGAAGGAGAAGCAACTGCATGCCATCCACATGATAGAGGACGACCTGCACGAGCGACTGGAATACTACGAATCCATCGGGGATAAGGCGAAAGCACAGCTCCTGGAACTGCGTGTGACCAACGACCTTGAAATGATTCGCGAACTGGGCCACTGCTCAGGCATTGAGAACTATTCGCGCTATTTCGACGGCAGAAAAGCCGGAGAACGTCCCTACTGTCTGCTCGATTTTTTCCCCAAGGACTTTCTGCTGGTTGTCGATGAAAGCCACGAATCCATCCCGCAAATCCGCGCCATGTATGGAGGCGACCGGCGGCGCAAGACCACGCTTGTGGAATATGGTTACCGCTTGCCCGCAGCCCTGGACAACCGTCCCCTGCAGTTCGATGAATTCGAGGTAATGACCCCTCAGACCATCTATGTGAGTGCTACCCCAGCCGACTACGAATTGGAGCGTAGTGGCGGCATCGTGGTGGAGCAGGTCATCCGCCCTACCGGACTGCTCGACCCTAAGATTGAGGTGCGCCCCACAGCCAATCAGGTGGATGACCTCATGGAGGAAATCCAGCAGCGCATTGAGCGCAACGAGCGTTGCCTGGTCACTACCCTCACCAAGCGTATGGCAGAAGAACTTTCTGAGTATCTGACAGAAAACGGCGTTCACTGTAGCTATATTCACAGCGACGTGGAGACTTTTGAACGGGTGGAAATCCTTGAGAAACTGCGGCAGGGCGAATTTGATGTCATTGTGGGTGTCAACCTTCTGCGCGAAGGACTGGACCTGCCCGAAGTGTCGCTCGTAGCCATTCTCGACGCCGACAAGGAGGGATTCCTGCGCAGTCATCGCAGTCTTACCCAGACCATTGGTCGTGCAGCCCGAAACGTCAACGGCATGGCCATCCTCTATGGCGATAAAATCACACATAGTATGCAGCTGACTATCGATGAAACCAACCGTCGTCGAAAAATACAGATGCAATACAACGCCGATCACGGCATTACTCCCACCCAGATTCGCAAGACCTACGCAGCCATTCGTGAACATAAGCAGATTGACTACCTGGGCAAGGCATACATCGAAGAGAACATACGCACGCAGGTGGCAGCAGAAGACCCCGTCACGCTTACCATGACTCCCGACCAGCTTCGCCATTCCATCGAACAAAACCGCCGCTTCATGCAGGAGGCTGCCAAGAAGCTGGACTTCATGCAGGCCGCTCTCTATCGCGACGAAATGCTGAAGCTGCAGGAATTATTAGAATCGCACTCATGAAATTCCTTAGAAACTGGACGCTCCCCATCAGTATGCTCACGGGCATACTCTCCTATTTCATTTATACGGGCATCCACGCCCTCGACGGAACCCACGCCTTCATGCTCCGTTTCATCGAGGTGTTCCAGCCCCTGCTGCTCTTCTGTATGCTCTTCGTCTCGTTCTGCAAGGTGGCTCCTGGCGAACTGCGTCCCCACCGTTGGATGCTCAAGCTCCTTGGCATACAGGTGGGCAGTTTCACCCTGATGGGGCTGTTCATCGCTTTGCTGCCCAACGTGCCAGGACGTGTAGTCATCGAGTCTGCCATGATTTGCATGATATGTCCCACAGCCACCGCAGCATCCGTGGTCACCACCAAGCTGCACGGCAATCCTTCGGCCGTTGTCAGCTACACCTGTCTGATTAATCTGACCGCTTCCATCGCCATTCCATCGGTGGTTTCATTCATTCACGAGGGTGCCGGCGAACTCGACTTTCTCATGTCTTTCACCCTCATCATCGGACGAGTCTTTCCCCTGCTTATCCTGCCCTTGCTGGCTGCGTGGTTTGTCCGTTACTTGATGCCACGATTTCATCGGCAGATACTCAGCCATCCCGACCTCGCCTTCAATCTTTGGGCTGTTGCCCTCTCCCTTGCCATCGGCATCACCGTGAAGGCCATTGTCCACAGCCACGAGTCGCTGTTCGAACTCATCCTCATTGCTTTGGCTTCCCTTCTTACTTGTGTCGTTCAGTTCTACTTGGGCCATTCCATCGGCAAAAAGCACCACGAGACCATCGCGGGCACACAGGCTCTGGGACAGAAAAACACCATCTTTGCCATCTGGATGGGCTACACCTTCCTCAACCCCGTCACAGCCATGGCTGGTGGCTTCTACTCCGTCTGGCACAATGTTATCAATTCGTGGCAGTTGTGGAAGGAACGGAAGATGGGCGAAACAAAATGATGTGTGGGGTCAGTGGGGTATTTAACATGAATGGCCATGAATTAGCCACGAATTGTTACTTATTCCTGTGTTTTCTTTAACATGAATGGCCATGAATTAGCCACGAATTTTTGTTTCAGCCTATGTTTTTTGGGGGAAGGGGAATTTTTTTTCAATAAATTTGCAATAATTCTCCATTTGTTCTACCTTTGCGGTTAGTTTAACCATTAAAAACATATTTTTTATGAAGACAATATTCAAAAGTGTTGTGCTGCTTGCTGCCATCGTGCTGAGCTCTGGTAGCCAGGCACAAGTGATTAACGGCGACCTGAACCACAACGGGGATCTGGACGTGG
This sequence comes from uncultured Bacteroidales bacterium, assembly GCA_902802265.1. Lineage (GTDB taxonomy): Bacteria > Bacteroidota > Bacteroidia > Bacteroidales > Bacteroidaceae > Minthosoma. Next base: position 83,638 of record CADCLN010000003.1, read on the forward strand.
ACGATGTGACGTTGCTCATTGATGGCTACCTCACAGGCGAGACGGAATCCCTCAAATCCACGGTTAACCCCTACATGGTGGACAACAGCCTCGTTGCGGGTACTTGGTTGTCGGACAAGGGCCAACTCACGTTTCATGAAAACGGTTCCCTTGGCGGCTTTTATGAGGGACTGGGCTATACATACAAGTTCATGCCTTTCCAGAAACATATTCTGCTATACTACGACTCTGGCAAATTTGTCGCTGAAATGAAGGTGCTGGAGTTAACCGACGAAACCATGTCCCTGCTATATGAAGGAACGTATGGAACCTACACCCGTAATCGTATTCAAGCGGTTGACCTGGGTCTCTCTGTAAAGTGGGCGAACATAAACATCGGCGCAAATGCTCCAGAAGAGTCTGGGGACTACTTTGCCTGGGGCGAAACCGAACCGAAAGACTATTATGACTGGGAAACCTATAAGTGGTGCAACGGTTCGAAAAATACCATGACCAAATACTGCACCACTTCCCTCGATGGCACGGTTGACGACAAGACCACACTTGACCTTGAGGATGACGCAGCTCATGCGAATTGGGGTGGTACATGGCGTATGCCAACTCATGATGAATTTACGGAACTTCGGACGAAGTGTAGTTGGGAGTGGACAACTCGGAACGGTGTGAACGGTCAGAAGGTAACAGGTCCGAATGGCAATTCCATATTCTTGCCCGCTGCAGGGTTTCGCTACGACAATTCGTTCAACCTTGCGGGCAGCACCGGCTACTATTGGTCGAGTTCGCTCCGCAAGTTTTACAACGACTCCGCATACAGCGTGTTTTTCAATTCGAGTAATGGTGTTGATTGGCTCTGTGACTACCGTGACCGCGGGCGATGTGTTCGCGCTGTCTGCCCGTAGCTTTCAGAACCTTTAGCTCGCCGTTAGGCAATTTACGTGCTTCCCTTCCCTCCACGGGCAAGGACGCGCAAAGCCCAAAAGCCTTTCGCCTGCACCTCCGCACAGGCGAAAGGCTTTTTTGCATGGTAATCAACTTAAATGCTAATGATGTTCGCTACATCTGCATACGCTGAAAGAAAGTGCCACGGTTCCACGGTTCCACGGTTCCAGCGGAAATCCTACTTCCTTTCTAAAAAAACTTTTTTATTTTTTATACCCCTCAATTTTTACCATTTTCGGTGGTACCGTGGAACCGCTTATGAGAGTAGTAATAATAATATACAGATTTTCAATTAATAAATACGTTTTATTAAATTTTTAGGTGCGGTTCCAGGTGCGGTTCCAGGTCGGTTCCAGGCTCCCCACCCTGGAACCGCATTCCCACTTCGGTAGCAAAGTTCTCCTGCTGCCGTCGCACAGTTCTGCCACCTGGGTGGCACAGTTCTGTCGTCTGGGTGGCATAGTTCTCTCACTGCGGTAGCAATGCAGTGCCGCCGCAACAGCAGAACTGTGCGGCGGCAGTGAGAGAACTGTGCCACGGGAGTGGCAGAACTGTGCTCCTGAATATGTGTTGTAACTTTATTCGCCCAGTTGTACAGCTTTGCTGACGTTGGTTCCATCGGTGGTTTTGCCCCAAATCCACATGGTCCGGTCGTCGCTTTGCTGTGCCTGCTTGAAGGCTGTCTCGATGTCGGCTGTGGTCTTGATGGTCTGACCGTTGACTTTCAGGATGATGAAGTCCTTTTCGATGCCTGCGTCGCGGAATTTGCCGCTCTTCACGCTCTTGACCATTACACCGCTTGTGATGCCGAGGTTCTTCTTCAATCCATCGGGCACTTCCTTAAATTCTGCGCCGAGTACATCGATGGAGAGCGACTTCATCACCTTTGTCGTACCCTTGGAATTGCGGAAGGTAATGGTTGTGGCCTTCTCCTTCTTGTCGCGCATGTAGCCGATGGTGGCTTTGTCGCCTGGACGATACTTGGTGGTGGCTTCCTGGAGTTCAGACATCTTTGTAATCTTCTTGCCGTCGATGCTGACGATAACATCGCCCTTCTTCAGTCCGGCTTCGGCAGCGGCTCCGTCTTCTACGACTTCAGCCACATAGACACCGTCGTTGGTACCGAAATTCGGTTCGTATTTCTCGTCCTTCCGTTTCTCTGCGTCGATGTAATCGTGGAGTGTTGAACCGCTCACGCCGATGAGTGCACGCTGTACGGTTCCGTACTCCTTGATGTCTGCCACGACTTTCTTCATGATGCTGACGGGGATGGCGAATCCGTAGCCTGTATAGCTGCCCGTATTGCTGTAGATCATGGCGTTGATGCCTACGAGTTCACCCCTGGCATTGACCAGCGCACCGCCCGAATTGCCCTGATTGATGGCTGCGTCGGTCTGGATGAACGATTCGATGCCTCCCCTCGTGGCGCCCATGCCACGTCCCTTGGCCGAAACGATGCCTGCGGTGACGGTGCTGGTGAGGTTGAATGGATTGCCCACGGCAAGTACCCATTCGCCCACCTTCAGGGCATCGCTGTCGCCGATGACCAGCGTAGGCAGGCCCGTGGCGTCGATCTTGATGAGTGCCAGGTCGGTATCGGGGTCGGTGCCGATGACTTTTGCCTTAAATTCGCGGTTGTCGTTCAGGGTGACGGTGATATCGTTGGCCTGCTGCACCACGTGGTTGTTGGTGACGATGTATCCGTCAGAACTGATGAGTACGCCGCTGCCGGCACCCTCCTGCTTGGGGGTCTGAATCTGTCGGCGCTGTGTGCCTCCGCCACCACGTCCGAAGAAGTCGCCGAAGAAGTCTTCGAATGGGTCGCGATATTCGACGGTGCGCGTTTCACCGCCGATGACTACTTTTATATATACAACAGCCTGGCATCCCTTTTCGGCTGCTGTGGTGAGGTCAACGGGCTGTACGGGCATGGAGGGATTGCCCGAAACGGTCATCAGGCTTGGTTCGCCGGAAGCCTGTCCAAGAGTTGTGCCATAGAGTTCCTGCTGCACCTGTTGGGTGACGAGCTGACGGTTCATGTTGCGTTGTGCTACTGAGATGGCGAATGCGCCTGTGAGTCCGGAAACAAGTGCCACTGTGGCGAGTGTTCCGTAAAAACGTTTTGCTGTCTGTTTCATATTCGTTTTTTGAGGTTGAAATTATACATTCTTTTTATTGGGCTGAAATGTTAAATCGGCTGGTGCGAATTAACTTTTCGGCGGTGAAGTTACGTGGACTGCTTGTTTTAGCAAAACATTCGGACTGAAAAATACTTCTTCTTTGAACTTGTTTAACAAAAAAAGGCACTCAGTTAACGGCGTTTAAACTGTGAGGTTAATAAAATCGCAAGTTTAATGGACTGTTTTCTGTCCGTCGCAAATGTTAAAATAGACGAGAATACGTCCAAAAATTTTGTGCGTCCCGAATATTTTAGTTAACTTTGCCGAGAAAATACTAATATCACCATCAGCCAGACCGCTGGTCATTACTTTAATACCGATTACTAACTTAATCATTTAAAATAACAAATCGCCTATGAGAAGACAAATCATTTTCGCCCTGTTGCTCTCGTTGTTGGCCATTACGCCCGTGAGTGCACAGAAAGGCAAGGGAACATTTGAAGCCGGCAAAGGCACGTTCCTGCTGAACGGCAAACCCTTCGTCGTGAAGGCTGCCGAAGTACATTATCCCCGCATTCCGCAGCCCTATTGGGAGCATCGCATCAAGATGTGCAAGGCGCTGGGCATGAACACCATCTGCATCTATGTGTTCTGGAACATCCACGAACAGAAGGAAGGTGAGTTCGATTTCACCGGCAACAACGACGTGGCTCAGTTCTGTAGGTTGGCACAGAAGAATGGCATGTACGTCATCGTGCGTCCTGGTCCATACGTATGTGCCGAATGGGAAATGGGCGGTCTGCCCTGGTGGCTTCTGAAGAAGAAGGACATCCGTCTGCGCGAGCAAGACCCCTACTTCATGGAGCGCGTGAAGATTTTTGAAGAGAAGGTTGGCGAACAGCTGGCACCATTGACCATCCAGAACGGCGGTCCCATCATCATGGTTCAGGTGGAGAACGAATACGGCAGCTATGGCGAGGACAAGCCCTATGTCAGCGCCATCCGCGACTGTCTGCGTGGCATCTACGGCAAGGAACTGGCGCTGTTCCAATGCGACTGGTCCAGCAATTTCGAGAAGAACGGTCTGGATGACCTTGTGTGGACGATGAACTTCGGCACAGGTGCCAACATCGACCAGCAGTTCCGTCGCCTGGGCCAACTGCGTCCCGATGCACCCAAGATGTGCTCCGAGTTCTGGAGCGGATGGTTCGACAAGTGGGGAGCACGCCACGAAACCCGTCCTGCGAAGGACATGGTGGACGGTATGGACGAAATGCTTTCCAAAGGTATTTCTTTCTCGCTCTACATGACGCATGGAGGTACAAGTTTCGGCCATTGGGCTGGTGCTAACTCTCCTGGCTTTGCACCCGACGTCACCTCCTATGACTACGATGCACCCATCAATGAGTACGGGCAGGCCACACCCAAATTCTGGGAACTCCGTAAGATGATGGAGAAGTATAATGACGGCAAGAAGATGCCTACCGTTCCAAAAGCTCCGATGCCCATCATCACCGTGCCAAAGTTCGAACTGAAGGAGTTTGCGCCTTTCATGGCTGCCATGACCAAGCCCGTTAATGGTGCCCCCAAGACCTTCGAGGAGATGGGCATGGGCTGGGGCGCGATGATGTACTCTACCCGTCTGCCCGAGATTGCCTCGCAGAGCGTGCTCACCGGCGAGTTCCACGACTTCGCTCAAGTGTTCATCGACAAGAAATACATTGGTAAGATTGACCGCGTGAAAAACGAGAAGTCGCTCACCATCCCTGCCGTGAAGAAAGGTGCAGAGCTGATTATCATCGTCGAAGGTATGGGCCGCATCAACTTTGGCCGCGCCATCAAAGACTTTAAGGGCATTGTCGGCAACGTGACGCTGACAACCGAGACCGACGACGTAGAGATGGTGATGACGCTGAAGAACTGGATGAACGTCGCCATCCCCGATGACTACGAGACAGCTGCCAAGGCGCTTGACATGGTGAAGGGCGTCAACGACCAGATTGCTGCAGGTAAGGTGAAGGGCAGTGTTCCTGCGCTCGCCTTTACACAGGGCTATGAGGGGTCGAAGAAGCTCAGCGACATCATGAAGCCCGGTTATCACCGCGGCTACTTCAATCTCTCCAAGGTGGGCGACACGTTCCTCAATTTCGAGACATGGGGCAAGGGCCAGGTCTATGTAAACGGTCACGCCCTGGGCCGCATTTGGTCAATAGGCCCGCAGCAAACACTCTACGTGCCCGGATGCTGGCTGAAGAAAGGCAAAAATGAAGTCATCGTCCTCGATGTCGTCGGCCCGAAAGAAGCCGTCGTTTGGGGACAGGACAAACCGGAACTCAACAAGCTCCAGCTGGAAAAGAGCAACAAGCACAACAACATCGGCGACAAGCCCGACCTCAACAGCGACACGCCTGCTGCACAGGGTCAGTTCAACGGTGGCAACGGTTGGCAGACTGTAAAATTCTCTTCACCCAAAAAGGGCCGTCTGCTTTGCCTCGAAGCTCTCAGCACTCAGGCTGGTGACGACGTGGTGGCTATTGCAGAAATCTATGCCCTCGGCAGCGATGGCAAACGTCTCAGCCGTGAGCCGTGGACCACCAAGTATGCTGACAGCGAGAACGAGAACGGAAACCACACGGGCGACAAGGTCTATGACCTGCAAGAGTCAACCTACTGGCAGACCGTCAAGGGTGCCGGCTTCCCACACCTGCTCGTCATCGACCTCGGCAGCGAACAGACTGTCACAGGCTTTGAATATCTGCCTCGCGCCGAACAAGGTGCTCCAGGCAGCGTGAAGAATTACAAGATTTTTATTAAATAGTTTCTATAGTTCCTATAGTTCCTATAATAATCCTATAAAATCCTATCAAAAACCTTATGAAATCTTTTATGGACGAAAACTTCTTGCTGCAAAACGAGACAGCACAGAAGCTCTATCATGAACATGCGGCAAAGATGCCCATCATTGACTACCACTGTCACCTCATCCCACAGATGGTAGCAGAGAATAAGCGTTTTGAATCCATCGCACAAATCTGGCTCATGGGCGACCACTACAAGTGGCGTGCCATGCGTAGCAACGGCGTAGCTGAACGTTTCTGCACAGGCAAAGACACTACCGACTGGGAGAAGTTTGAGAAGTGGGCAGAGACTGTACCCTACACTTTCCGTAACCCACTCTACCATTGGACTCACCTGGAACTGAAGACTGCCTTTGGCATCACCGAAACGCTGAATCCAAAGAATGCCCGTGAGATTTACGACAAGTGTAACGACCTCATCAAGAACGACCCGAAGTTTACGCCACGCGGACTGATGGAGTATTACAACGTAAAGGTTGTCTGCACCACCGACGACCCCGTTGACACCCTGGAATGGCACAAGCAGGTAGCTGCCGACCCAACGATGAAGACCCGTATGCTGCCAGCATGGCGTCCCGACAAGGCTATGGCCGTAGAAGTGCCAGAGAACTTCCGTGCCTACGTGGAATTGCTCTCTGAACGCAGCGGCGTAAGCATCAGCTCGTTCAAAGATTTCATCGATGCTTTGCAAAACCGCCACGACTTCTTCGCTTCGATGGGTTGTAAACTTTCCGACCATGGCATCGAGGAATTCTATGCAGAAGATTATACCGATGCAGAAATCGCTGCTATATTTAATAAGGTATATGGCGGCAGCAAACTTACACAGGAAGAAATCCTCAAGTTCAAGTCGGCCATGATGTACATCTTTGGCGTGCAGGATGCCATAGCAGGCTGGGCACAACAGTTCCACTACGGCGCTATCCGCGACAACAATACCAAGATGTTCCGTCAGCTGGGTCCCGATACGGGTTTTGACAGCATCGGCGAATTCAACACCGCCAAGAAGTGCTCCAAGTTCCTCAACCGTCTGAACATGGAAGACCATCTGGCAAAGACTATCCTCTACAACCTCAATCCATGCGCCAACGAAGTGCTTGCCACCATGCTGGGCAACTTCCAGGACGGATCTTGCCCAGGCAAGATTCAGTGGGGTTCAGGTTGGTGGTTCCTCGACCAGAAGGACGGTATGCAGAAGCAGATGAACGCCCTCAGCGTACTCGGACTGCTGAGCCGCTTTGTAGGTATGCTTACCGACAGCCGATCCTTCCTCTCCTACCCTCGTCACGAATATTTCCGCCGCATCCTCTGCAACCTTGTCGGCACCGACATCGAGAACGGCGAAATCCCCTACACAGGCTACGAGGCTGAGCGCATGAACCAAATGATTGAGGACATCAGCTATAACAACGCAAAGAACTACTTCCAGTTTTAAAAGACGATAAAAACACGGCAACGGATTTGGCAACCTCAAGCTAAATCCGTTGTTTTTTGATTAAAACGCCATGTTCATTTACCGACTGAAAATTACCGTCAGCCATCTGCACGCAGCCCATGCCACAGCCGCCCTGACAGACTTTCTCAACTCCGTCCAAGACAAATACGGAGTGCATCAGTACGAGACCCTCACCAGTGCCGACCCCACGCAGGCAGAAGCCATCCTTGCCCTACCCTTTGCTGACCGCGAGCGCATCCGCATCGACTTCAACATCTTTGCTGCTCAGTTCGAAGCAGATCATCCAGAAGAAAAGGATGTGTATTTCAAAATGGAAAGCGTGTAAAGTAAAAAGGAATGTGCCTAAAGAAAAGCAGGAAAACCGATTGAGTCGTTTTTCCTGCTTTTCTTGTTGTTGAAAGAGTGGGTTTATCTGTTCAAAGACTTCTTGCCATTCTTGATGACGATGCCTTTGTATTTAGCATCCACACGCTGACCAGCCAAGTTGTAGATGGCATCGCTCGCAGGAAGTTGAGGGGTTTGATCCACAATATCTATGCCTGTGGTAGGCTCGGTGCAAATCAATTCTATTTGGTCAACATTGAAGTTTGATCCGACAATGGTAAGACGAAGAATCTGCTGACCGACTTCCAATTCCCTTGCGATTCTGCCCTTGACAACTTTATAGGTGTCCCAGTTGCTGCCGGTCTGCGGCACATTGACTTGCCCCAAAGTGATTACCTTACCATCCTTCACAAGCCCCAGTCTGATTCTACCGCCCGTAGTACCTGACGAGACGGTTGCTTCAAACTCATATTTGCCCGACTCTGTCACGTTGATGGAGTATTCCATCCATTCACCTGCTGCGGTGTAGCCGACGACTGTGCCGCCATTACCTTTGACAAGGTCCACACCCTCGTTGTCGGTGCGATATTTTGCATCGCCTTCGTCTTTGCTGTCGGAGTCGTGGAAGGTGAATCCTTCTCCACCCTTGTCGAAGTTTTCGACCTGAATGACGCCAGGAACGGCGGCAATGCCCTTATAAGGCGTGCGTTTGTTGTTGACGTTGAGGCTATACTTAAACACCTTGGAAGTTTTTCCGTCTGTGTCGGTAGCTTCTGCCGTAACATTGTAGGTTCCCTTGGCTGTCGGTCTGTACTTGGCCTCGAAGGGTGCCTCAGTAACAGTCTTGACGAGTTTGTTTTCCACGTAGAAGCTGACACTCTTGATATTGTCCGTGGATGGGGTTGCAATGAGTGTCGTGTATTCGTTGATGGTAGCTGGAGCGGGGTCTGCCTTGAGGGTCAGCTTGATGTCCTCGTTCAAGTCAAGATGCTTGAAGACGAACTTGTCAACGTTACAGTTGCCGCCCGTGATGTTGAGACGAATGATTTGCTTACCTTCTTTAAGTGAAACGAGCGTGCGCCCGTGTATGGCTACATATTTATCCCAATTGCTGCTACCCGTTTGTGGCACGACAATTACTTCGGTCAAGTCTTTTACGGCATCGCCCGTGTCCAGGGTGAGTTGAACAGACGAACCGGAAACACCTGACGAAACCCACGCGTCGTAGGAATAATATCCAGCATCCTTCACATCCACGGTATATTCAAGCCATTCGCCTGTGGCTGTATAACCAATGGCATAACCACCGTTGCCTGTAACGATATCCACACCGCCTCCATTGGTACGGTAAGACGTGCCCTGGTTGTTGCCGTCAGAGTCGTGGAACGTAACGCCATCTCCACCCACGTCGAAGTTTTCGACCTGAATGGTACCAGGCAGTGCGATTTCTCCCTTGTAGGGGCTGCGTGGATTGTAAGCTGTGAAGCTGGAGAGACGTTCATACTTGGAACCATCAGTAGCCACCACGACAGCCCTCAGCGAGTATTTGCCGAGTGCGTTAGGTGTATATTCAACGACGTAGGGAGCCTCGGTAAGCGTCGTATAGCGCACTCCTTTCACATAAAAGTCAATGTGGTCAATGGTTTTGGTGCGAAGCCGTGCATTGATGGTAATGTTCATGGGCTCTCCCTTTGTGACACTGAGCGATTGTGGCTTCACATAGACGGAAGCCTCTTTCTTCATGCCTGGGAATGGGCTCTTGGCATTCTTGGCAGCCGCTGTTTTCATGTATTTTCGCAGCCACTCCATGGCAGGACGGTCAACGCCGTCGCGGATAATTCCTGAGTTACCATTGGTTGTCCACGTATGACCGTAGATGTAGCCCCAAAGCGTAATGCCGGCACAGTAGTCAGCTTCCCACATGTAGGGAATCTGCTCCATATATCGTTGTTCTTGCAATTTGTCGTCGTAGGTGCCGATGTCGTACTCTGTGCTGTACATTGGCATTTTCAGCGTGTTCTGGATTCTATCCATCGAAGATTTGAACGTTTCGAAATTGCAGTCCGTCAAATCGTGCGACTGGCATCCGTATGCATCGATAGGCGCACCTGCATCACGAATAATACGGACAAGTTCGATGAACTGGTCTGTGTTCCACTGGAAGGTGTTGAAGTCGTTATAGACAAGGATGGCATCTGGCCAACGTTCATGCGCCAATTCAAAAGCCTTGATAATCCAGTCCCAGCCTGTCTTTCCATCGCCGCCCAGTGCCGCTTTGTAAGGGGCAGGATTGTGTCCTGGAAGTGCTTCGTTTACTACGTCGATGATTTCGAGATTGGGATAATGCTTCTTTACTGCGTCGAACCATTCTATAATAGCCTTGTACTGCTCCTTCGTGGAGAGATTGTTCATCCAGTTGGGATATTGTCCGCCCCAAATGAGGGTGTGGAACTTGAAGGGGAAGCCATACTTCTTCGCATAGTCGGCACATTTGTCGGCACCGCCCCAGTTAAACTGTCCGCGTGCACTGCCCTCGATGGAACTCCACTTAGTTTCGTTCTCCGGCGTAATTTGGTTCCACAGTGAGTGGAAACTCTCCTTGCCATAGTCCACCTGATATCCCGTGGTAATATTGCCCAGAAACTTGTCTTTGTTGGACGAAAGCTGTGCCTTTCCGCTTGTCGGGAAAAAGCATACAGCCAAAAGGGTTAGATAAAGGATTTTCATGATTGTTTTGTAATAGTTTTAAGAATGTGCGGCAAAGGTACAACATTTTTTTCTTTTCCATAAACAAATAACATCAAATTTTGTTTTGCAATAAATATATATGCTGCACTCTCGCTGTATCACACAGGTTTATTTTTATCTTTTTACGGACAAGAAATGCGTGATTTTTGTGTCATAAAAGGCGATTTAAGTTTTTTTATAAAAATAATGCAGAAAAATTATCGATAGTACGAAAAAAAAACGTTTAATTTGCACAAACGAAATAAAAAACTCACGAACAAATTACTATCTAATACTTAACTAAAATTATTTATGAGTACAGTACAGCCAAAACTCAGCGGCCTCAAAGCTGAGGATTTTCAGAAGGAAATTAACGGCAAGAAGACTGACCTGTTCACACTGGTGAACAAGGACGGTTATGAAGTGTCAATCACAAACTACGGTGGTGCCATCGTGGCCATCATGGTTCCTGACAAGGACGGCAAGGTAGCCAATGTCATTCAAGGCCATGACAACATCGATGCAGTCGTGAACTCACCCGAACCTTACCTTTCCACCCTGATTGGTCGCTACGGCAACCGCATCTGCAAGGGAAAGTTCCAGTTGAACGGCAAGGAGTACAGCCTCGCCATCAACAACGGACCCAACGCCCTGCACGGTGGTCCTACAGGTCTGCACGCACAGGTGTGGGACGCTTATCAGACTGGCGACCAGAACCTGACGCTGAACATCATACTGCCTTACGGACATGAGGGTTTTTCAGGTGAAGTAAAGATTTCAGTGGAGTTTACTTGGACTGATGACAATGAGCTGGTTATTGAATACCTTGCAACAACCAACAAGCGCACCATCATCAACCTGACTCACCATGCATTCTTCTCTCTGCAGGGCATTGCTAACCCAACGCCAGGCATCGAAGACCAGTTGCTCTACATGAACTGCGACTTCTACATTCCCATCGACGACACCAGTATTCCGACAGGCGAAATCCGCAGCGTGAAAGGCACTCCATTCGACTTTACCACACCGAAGCCCGTAGGTCAGGACATCGATGCTGACGACGAGCAAATCAAGAACGGTGCAGGCTACGACCATTGCTTCGTCTGCAACAAGAAGGAGTTTGGCGAACTCACGCTGGCTGCCCGCCTCGTGGAACCCAAGTCTGGTCGCGTATTGGAAACATACACCACCGAGCCAGGTGTGCAGATTTACACCGACAACTGGGCTACAGGCTATCCCATTCAGCAGGGTTGCACGGCACCTCGCCGCTCCAGCATCTGCTTCGAGGCACAGCACTTCCCCGACAGCCCGAACCGCCCATACTTCCCGCCAGTTGTATTGCATCCAGGCGAGAAATACAAGCAGAAAACCATTTACAAATTCTCTATTGAAAACTAATTATTAATACAAACATTATGGCACAAAACAAACCGAACTATTTGTTCCCTCTCATCATTGTGTTCATCGTGTGCTTCCTCATCGGATTCATCACGACGATGAACAACTCTATGATTGAATTCTGTAAAGAAGCCTTCAAGCTGAGCGACACACAAGGTCAGCTGGTCAACACTTTCTTCTACGGTGCTTACTTCTTCTCCATCCCATTCGCCATGATGATGAGCAAGATTGGCTACAAAGCCACACTCGTCCTCGGTCTTACAGTCGTAGGTATCGGCTTTATTGCCAACAACCTCGGCGTAACTGCTGCGTTGGGCACAGAAAATGTGTACACCGTATTCCTTTGCTGCATGAGCATCGTGGCTCTTGGTGTAGTCATGCTGCAGCTGGTAGCCAATCCCTATGTCATGGTGCTGGGTGCTCCTGAAAGTGGCGCCTTCCGCATGACGCTGTCACAGGCTCTGAACTCTGTGGCAACGACCGTGGCTCCTATCTTTATTACTTATGTCATCATCGCCGGCAAACCCAAACTGCCAGAGAATGTGCCTGGCCCATTCCTTATGCTGGGTATCTTCGCCATTGTGATTGCAGCCATCCTGTTCTTCATCAAATTGCCCGATCCAGACAAGGACAAGGCAGCTGACGATGCTACTGCAGCAGCAGATATGAAGCAGTACAAGAGCAGCGTATTCAAGTATCCACACGTATGGTTTGGCGCATTGGCCATTGCCATGTACATGGGCTTGGAAATTGGTATTCCATCCATGCTTCCTGCTTACTGGAAGGCTGACCCGACCCTGCCTGGTAGTGCCACAGACTATCTGCCTTTCTACTGGGGTGGCATGATGGTAGGCCGTTTCGTGGGCTCCGCCATTTTGGCCAAGTTCAAGGCACGCACCCTGCTCTCTTGCTGTCTGATTCTCGGTGCCGCTTGCGTAGGCATTTCCTTCGTTCTTCCAGGCATGTACGCCGTTTATGCTATGTTGGCAGCCGGTCTGTTCCACTCTGTGATGTGGCCACTCATCTTCAACCTCGGTTTGCAGGAACTGGGTCCTCACACCAAGAATGCTTCCGGCCTTATCAACATGGGTGTGCTCGGTGGTGCTACACTGCCTCTGCTCATGGGTACTGTGGTTGACAATCCAAACCTCGGCGTTGGCGTTGCCATCATGATGATGTTCGTTTACTACGCTTACGTCTTCTGGTTCTGCAACTTCGGTTCTAAGATTGGAATCAGCGGAAAATAAAAATTCGAGATTACAACCATTATTTACTTAACTATACTATTAAAATAAAACTAAAACAAAATTATGAGACTTACAATTGATGACGTGCGCACACGTTTCATTAAGCACCTTGGCGGTGAGCCAGGCTCAGTTTACGCTTCACCAGGTCGTATCAACCTCATTGGTGAGCACACAGATTACAACGGCGGATTCGTGTTCCCAGGCGCTGTGGAACAGGGTATGATTGCAGAAATTCGTCCTAACGGCACACGCAACATCCGTGCCTACTCCATCGACCTGAAGGACTACGACGAATTTTCTATCGACGACGAGAAGGGTCCAAAGGCAAGCCACTTCCGCTACATCTTTGGTGTGGTTCGCGAAATGATGGCTCTCGGTGTACCTGTTGAAGGTTTCGACACAGCCTTTGCTGGCGATGTGCCCAACGGTGCTGGCATGTCTTCATCGGCAGCACTCGAAAGCTGCTATGCATTCGCTATGAACGACCTCTTCGGCCAGAACAAGATTGACAAGATGACACTTGCCAAGGTGGGTCAGGCCACAGAGCACAAGTACATCGGTGTAAACTGCGGTATCATGGACCAGTTTGCCAGCGTCTTCGGCAAGAAAGGTCATCTGATGCGCCTCGACTGCCGCAGCGGTGAGTTTGAATACTATCCTTGGAATCCGAAGGGCTACAAGCTCGTGCTCATCAACTCTTGTGTAAAGCACGAACTCGTGGGTTCTCCCTACAACGACCGTCGCCGTTCTTGCGAAAACTGTGTGAAGGCCATCAAGGAACTGCACCCAGAGAAGGAGATCACTACCCTGCGCGAAGCTACTTGGGAAGAACTCAAGGAGATTGAAGGCAAGGTATCTGCCGAAGACATCAAGCGTGCCACCTTCGTGCTGGGCGAGAAAGACCGCGTACTGGCAGTCTGCGACGCGCTGGAGAAGGGTGACTACGAAACTGTAGGTCAGAAGATGTATGAGACTCACTACGGTCTGTCGAAAGACTACGAAGTAAGCTGCGAAGAACTTGACTTCCTCAACGACATCGCCAAGGAGTGCTCCGTAACGGGTTCACGTATCATGGGCGGCGGCTTCGGTGGCTGCACCATCAACCTCGTTGCTGAAGAACTCTACGACAACTTCGTAAAGACTGCTGTCCAGAAGTTCCAGCAGAAGTACGGCAAGAAGCCTATCGTCATCGACGTAGTTATCGGCGACGGCTCACGCAAGCTCTGCTAATCGACGGACAGATTACCAAACCATTTAAATTGAGGAGAATGTGTCAACCCAAACGGCACATTCTCCTTTTTCTTTTTTACAAAACTGCATTTTCGTTTATCATAAATGGAACAGGATTTGGCTGTGTTCACATTTTTCCGTTACTTTGCAGGCAAATTGACAAAAATACAAAATGAACACGACAATTTTGACAATTACGGGTAGTGACGGCACAGGTGGTTCTGGTGTGCAAGCCGACATTCGCTTCATCAGCGAATTGGGCAGCAGAGCCGCCTCTGCTGTCACATCCATTACGGTCCAAAACACCTTAGGTATTCAGGAATTTCACGACCTGCCCGCCGCTGTGGTTCGGGCACAGGTGGAAGCCATCGTCAACGACTTGCAGCCACAGGTCGTGAAAATCGGACTTTTGCGCCGCATCGACGTCGTAGAGACCCTGGCCGATATCCTGAAGAAATACCAGCCACGACACATTGTCTATGCGCCTGTACTGAAATCGACCAAGGGCGAACAGCTGGTTTCGGCAAAAGTCTATGATGCCATCAAACGCCGGCTGATGCCCCTGTGTACGGTCGTTTTGGAACCTTCCGACTTGCCCATTGGTCCCCGTCAACATGGCTATGCCAATCAGCTGGCATCTGCTGTGGCTTTTTACCTGAGCCGTGGCGAACAGGTTGACGAAGCCATGCTCCACGCGCGTACCTATTTGAAGCAATTACCCGCCAACTACGCCGAGGGAAACAATCGGAGCGAAGAACTCTACAATCAGTTTCTCGATGCTGTGGAGCATTATTTCAATCGCTATGCCGACGTAGCCTTCTATGCCGAACAGCTCAACGTCAGTCCGCGCTATCTCGGACAAGTCACCCGCCGCATAGCTAACCGTTCCCCAAAATCGGTCATCGACGAGCGCATCACGACCGAGATTGCCCTGCAGCTGACCACGACCAGCAAACCGCTGAAGGAGATTGCCCTGCAACTGGGCTTCTCGTCGCAAGCACACCTCTCCCGATACTTCAAGAAACAAAAAGGGCTGTCACCCAGCCAGTACAAACATTCAACATAAACACAAAACATGGAAAAGAACAGACAAGAACTCAACCGCCAGTTGGCTCAGATGCTGAAGGGCGGCGTGATTATGGATGTGACCACACCCGAACAGGCTCGCATTGCTGAGGAAGCAGGAGCTTGCGCTGTGATGGCACTCGAAAGAATTCCTGCCGACATCCGTGCCGCAGGCGGTGTGTCAAGAATGAGCGACCCGAAGATGATTCGTGGCATACAGCAGGCCGTCAGCATTCCCGTCATGGCAAAGTGCCGCATCGGACACATTGCCGAGGCACAGATTCTGCAAGCCATCGAGATTGACTACATCGACGAAAGCGAAGTGCTCTCGCCTGCCGACAACATCTACCACATCGACAAGACAAAGTTCGACGTGCCCTTTGTCTGCGGAGCCAAGAACTTAGGCGAAGCACTGCGCCGCATAGCCGAAGGAGCCACCATGATTCGTACCAAGGGCGAACCAGGCACAGGCGACGTAGTCCAGGCTGTCAGCCACATGCGACTGATGCAGAGCGAAATCCGCAGACTGGTCTCCATGCGTGAAGACGAACTCTACGAAGCAGCCAAGCAGTTGCAGGCACCCTACGAATTAGTGAAATACGTACATGAGAACGGCAAGCTGCCCGTGGTCAACTTTGCTGCCGGCGGTGTAGCCACGCCTGCCGATGCAGCTTTGATGATGCAGCTCGGAGCCGAAGGTGTGTTTGTGGGCAGCGGCATCTTCAAGAGCGGCAATCCTGCCAAGCGTGCCGCAGCCATCGTGCAGGCAGTCACGAATTTTCAGGATGCCAAACTGCTTGCTTCGCTTTCCGAAGACCTCGGCGAAGCGATGGTGGGCATCAACGAACAGGAAATAGAACTGCTGATGGCAGAAAGAGGAAAATGAAAGTTGCAGTCTTAGCCCTGCAAGGGGCATTCATCGAGCACGAGCAGATGTTGCAGAGCCTCGGTGTGGAGACATTCCAGGTGCGGCAATTACTCGACTGGCAACAGCACAAGGATGCGCTCATCATTCCTGGCGGCGAATCGACCACCCAGATGCGTCTGCTCCAGACGTCAGGACTACTCCACCCCGTCCGTCAAGCCATTCTTCGCGGCCTGCCCGTCTTCGGCACTTGTGCCGGACTCATTCTGCTGGCAAAGCAGGAAGACGGACAACCCCGTTCAGGACTCTGCACCCTGGACATCGACGTGCATCGCAATGCCTACGGACGACAATTGGGCAGCTTCCATGCTACGGGAAATGTTGCGGGCATCGCCACAGACTTTCCCATGACCTTCATCCGTGCCCCCTACGTCCGCCGTACACTCTCGCCCGATGTCGAAATCCTTTCCGAAGCAGATGGTCGCATCGTAGCCGTCCGACAAGGGCGTCAGCTTGCCACAGCTTTCCATCCAGAACTGACTGCCGACACCCGCCTGCACCAATACTTCATCGAGACGGTGTAGGCACTGCATTGCCGCTTCAGTGGCAAAGTTCTCTCGCTTCAGTGGCATAGTTCTCCCACTGCGGTGGCAATGCAGTGCCAGACAAGTAGCATAGTTCTCTGACGCAGGCGGCAGAACTTTGCGCCGGCAGTCAGAGAACTATGCTACTGAGATCTAAATCAGACCGTTTTTTAGTTCACAGAACTAAAAATCCAAGTCAATATGTATGCTTGTGTCCTGAAAGGGTTCTTCTTCGTCGGGAGCATCCAGCGTGAGTGGTTCTTCTGAAATCATGTCATCCACGCTCAGTTCGCCCTTTGCCACCTTGATGGTCTTCAGCAATGCTGCCACAAACTTTTCGTAGTCTTCCTTATAAAGGAAAAGCTTGTGCTTCTGGAATGTAAACTGAGGATTTTCCAAGTCTCCTCCCTCTACAATCTTTTTGCTCTCGGTGATGGTTAAGAACCTTTCGCCATTGCGAGTCTCCTTAACATCGAAATAATAAATCCGTTTTCCCGCTTTTACAGACTCGGAAAACATAATGTCGCGCTCATTTTCTGCCATAATTGTTTTTTAAATAATAATATGATAAAAGTTATTGAATGTCGGTTTTATTTTGTATTATCATTCTTGCCGAATTTTTGTCCTGAATTTCAATTTGTGCTGCAAAATTCTTTATATTTTTTGTTTTTAGCAAATAAAACGCGTTTTTTTTTCATTTTTGGATAATGATTTTTAAAAAATGAGGCTTAAATGAAGTTTTTTTGCTACATTTGCAGCGTTTTTTCTGTCTTGTTATAAATTTTCAACTGAAAACGAATGACAGGGCTAAGAATAAAAAGTTGTTTTTTGATATGATTAATAGAACGCTGATCAGACTGAAGATTGTCCAACTCGTGTATGCCTTTTACCAGAACGAGGGCAAAACTGTGGAAACTGCCGAAAAGGAACTGCTTTTTAGCCTTTCCAAGGCGTATGACCTCTACAACTTGCTCCTGTTGCTCATCGTCACGGTGACACGTTATGCACGAAAGCAAGTGGATGAAAGAGAGAAGCTGAACAAGGCAGCTCACATCGACGAACCTGTTAACCGCAGATTCGTTGAGAACCGCTTTGCGGTTCAACTTGAAGAGAACCTGCAACTCAGGCAGTTCGTGCAGAACCAGAAGCGCACATGGGACGGCGAGATTGTTTACGTCAAGAGTCTCTACGAGAAAATCATCGCTTCCGAACTCTATGCCGAGTACATGAAGAAGGAAGAAACCACCTACGCCGAGGACCGCGAACTGTGGCGTGCGCTCTACAAGAACATCGTCATGAAGGACGAGTCGCTCGACGAAGTCATCGAGGACCAGAGCCTCTACTGGAACGACGACCGCGAAATTGTGGATACGTTCATCCTGAAGACCATCAAGCGCTTTGACGAATCCAACGGCAAGGACCAGGAGCTGGTGCCCGAATACAAGGACGAAGAAGACAGGGAATTTGCCATTCGCCTCTTCCACCGCACCATCACCAACGACGAATACTACCGTGGACTCATCATCCAGAGCATACGCAACTGGGAGTTTGACCGACTGGCCTACATGGACATCTGCATCATGCAGACAGCCATTGCCGAAATGCTCTCCTTCGCCGAAATTCCCGTTTCGGTCACTATCAACGAGTATGTGGAGATTGCCAAGTGGTACAGCACGCCCAAGTCGGCAGGCTATGTCAACGGAATCATCGATGCCGTGGCCAAGCGCCTGAAGTCTGAACTGAAAATGCTGAAACAATAATTCATAACCCATCATCAATATGTTTACATTACTTCAAGCTGGAGCACCAGCAGGCGGCGGTGGCATGTCCATGTTTGTGATGATTGCCATCATGTTCGCCATCGTTTATTTCTTCATGATTCGTCCACAGCGGAAACGTCAGAAAGAAATCGAAGCCTTCCGCAATGCCCTTGCCATCGGCGACAAGGTCATCACAGCCAGCGGTGTCTATGGCACCGTCAAGTCGCTCAATCAGGGAGAGACTTACCTCACCATCGAAATTGCCAAGGGCGTAGAAATCAAGGTTGACCGCAACTACGTGTATGCTGACGCCAGCCAGCAGCAGCCACGCTAACCGCAGCCGATGAGCAAGAGCAGGGATCATATACAGAAATTTACTGGCGCATGCCGTGTATTGGCCAGAAGATTGCGGTTGGTACGTATCAATCGCAATTTTCTTGTTTTCCTTGTATTTCTTGCTGTTGCCATCATCTTCTGGTTCATGCAGGCTCTGAAAGAGGACACAGCTACACAGTTCACCTACAAAATCCACATCACCAACGTGCCGAAGGAGGTCATCTTCACCTCCGAAGTGCCCAAGACGGTGACGGTCAGTGTGACGGGACGCGGCTGGAACATCCTGGAATACCTGTCGAAGAACGAATCGGACGACATTTATGTGGATTTCCATGAGGTGGAAAAGTCGCGCAGCAAGATTACGCTCGACAGCAACCTGTGGCGACGGTTGCTGATACACCGACTGGGCAACAACATCAAATTTGTGGCATCCAACCCAGGCACGCAGGACGTGTATTACTCTAACGGTAAGGCCAAGCGTGTGCCTGTGGTGTTCGACGGAACCATCACGACCGAACTGCAGCACCTGCTCTGTGGCATCCACATGAAGCCCGACTCCATCGACATCATCGCCCCAACCTATATGCTTGACAGCCTCAACGAGGTGCACACCAAGCACATGGAGTTCAAAGACCTGGCAGACACTATCCACACGACCATGCCGCTCCATGCAGCCACCGGCATCAAGGTGATGCCCGACTCGGTCAATGTGGAAATCTGTGTCGATCTCTTCACGGAGAAAACAGTCGAAGTACCCATCTACTGCGAAAACATACCGAGCAACAAGGTGATGCGCACCTTCCCGTCGAAGGCAAAAGTCACGTTTCACGTCAGCGCTACCCTCTTCAACGACATTTCCGCCAACGACTTCATCGTTGTGGTGGATTTCAACGACACGAAGGACGGCAGACAGCAATGCACCCTGCACCTCAGAACACAGCCCGAAGGCATCAGCCATGTGAATATCATACCCGAAAAGATAGAATACATCATCGAACAATCCTTCTGATGACTGAAAACTGAAAAAATGAGAATAGGTATAACTGGCGGAATAGGCAGCGGAAAGACATACATCTGTATGCGGCTCAAGGCAATGGGATTTCCCGTCTATAACTGTGACGAATCAGCCAAACGACTGATGCACGACGACCCTGCCCTGCGCCGGCAGCTCTGCGAACTCATTGGTTCGGATGCCTACACAGACGAGGGCGAACTCAACAAGCCAGTCATTGCCAGCTACCTCTTCCAGAGCGACGACCATGCCGCAGCCGTCAATGCCATTGTCCACCCAGCCGTCAAAGCCGACTTCCTGCGGTGGGCAGAACAGCAGACCGCGCCCCATTGCTTCATGGAGAGTGCCATCCTTTTCGAGTCTGGCTTTCAGCAGATTGTTGACAAAACCGTCGTGGTCTATGCCGATGAACAGACACGTATCCGGCGAACCACCCTGCGCGACGATACAACCGCCCATCAGGTTCAGGCTCGCATGGCATTGCAAATGCCCGCCGACCAAGCCCGCCGACTTGCCGACTACACACTCTACAACCACGCAGACTCCTCCACAGCGGATGAAATCGAAAAGCTGATGCGATGGTTAAACAAAATAAAGTAAACGATTTTTTTACAGACAATTAAATTATACAATTCTAAAATCAAAAAACTATGCTAAAGACAATTCTTGCCATTGCAGGCAAACCAGGACTTTACAAACTCATTTCACGCGGTGCTAACAACCTCATTGTGGAAACTGTTGATGCACAGAAGAAGCGTATGCCCGCATTCGGAGCAGACAAAGTAGTATCGCTTGGCGACATTTCCATCTATACCGATGACGACAAGGAAATCGCCCTCGCCAAAGTGCTCGAAAGCATGAAGAATCAGCACGAAGGAAAAGCCATCGACATTTCACCCAAGAAGGCTTCGCAGGACGAAATCCTTGCTATCTTCGAGCAGGCACTGCCCAATTACGACAAAGACCGTGTACGTGTGAGCGATATGCGCAAAGTCATCAGCTGGTACAACCTGCTCGTCGAATACGGAATCGAAACTTTCGTTGAAGAAGAAGAAGAAAAAGAGACTGCAAAGGAAGAAGCCACAGAAAGTGCAGCAGCTCCCAAGAAAGAAGCTACGAAGAGCACCTCGAAGGCTCATGTTCAGAAAAACACGGCCAATCGTGCTGCAAGTTCAAAAGCCCGTACTGCCGTGAAGAGCACCGTCAAGAAGACAGGCAACTCTTCCAAATAAATCTCCTGGTAATTTAAAGACAACAGATTAAACGGATTTAAGCAACACGGTTAGCCCTGTTCTTAAATCCGTTTAGTCCATTATATAATATAATATGTAGAGCGCGTTTCATAAATCAAATCGGTTCTATTTTCAGCACGATGCAGCTGAAAAGGGGTTAAAAACACGATTTTTTGCTGCAACATGGTGCACGATTCACAAATTGTTTGTAACTTTGCCGCCAAATATTTGAACACGAAACATTATGAAGAAAATCTTATTCGCCATGATGATCATGGCATTCCCATTCTGCATGGCTCAGGCACAGAGTGGACTTATCAGCACAAAGAAGTTGTACACACAGAAGGCTGACATGAGCGAATATGCCAAGGCGGGAGCTGTGCCCGAAGTGAACGGCAAGGTGGTTTTCACCAAAGAAATCAACGTTGCAGGCAAGAGCAAGGAAGAGCTCTACACCGTGCTGTCATCATTTGCTGCCCTGCGTTTCTCTGCAGGTTCGGCAAGAGGCAACTGGCGTGAACCCAATTTCTTCACAAACCTGGACTACGCTCAGGTGAAGGAAGCCGACAAGGAGACTGGCCGCATCGTGGCTCAGGGTGCTGAGGAAATGGTTTTCTCGAACAAAGCCCTGTCAAAAGACTATACCCACGTCTTCTACCTCTTCACGGCAGAAGCAGCAGCCGGCAAGGTAAAGCTCACGATGAACAACATCGCCTTTGTCTATGTGGGCAGCCAGGAGACAGAACGCATTCCTGCCGAAGACTGGATTACAGACAAAGAGGCGCTGAACAAAAAGGGTGAACTGCGGCGCATCAGTGGCAAGTTCCGCGTCAAGACCATTGACCTGTTCGACGAACTTGCCAAAGAAATCGAAGAATTGGCTAAGAAGTGAAATCGGAAGACATCGACAAGATTATTGCCGAAGCAGTCAACGACAGCAAGAAGCAAAGCCGTTGGCATCGCCCTGAACGTGGACGCTCCACCAGCATTCAGTCGCTCAGAAACGTGCTCAACACCGTGTTCATGCTGGGATTCGTAGCTGCTTTGGTTGTTTATTTCTTATGGCCAGAGCAGAAGGTGCTGTTCTTCGGCATCGGTTTCGGAGCCATCCTTATCAAGCTGGTAGAATTCTACCTGCGGTTTATGTTCTAATATAAAAGTAAAAAGTAAAAGGTAAAAAGGTGAAAAATCTCCATGACATAACAATGCGAAATGATTGCTGGTATCTTCCAGTAAATCGGATTTTTCACTTTCTGAAATCATTGCCTCTTACTTTTTGCTTTTTACTTTTCACTCTTTCCCTCCCTGTTGAGGCTCAGCGCATTGTCCGTGAACTGGAAGCCAACACCGACAATATGATGATGCCTAACGACAGCCTCGGAATGGGTGAGGACGAGGACAAGAAAGGCGACAAGAAAATCGTGCCCAACGATATCCGTGCATGGGTTGTGGATGAAATCTATGGCAACATGACGGATGTGCCTGTTGACACCCTGCACCATCAGTATCAAAATTCGCAACTGCCTGAAGGTGTGAATGGCCACTACAACACATTGGGCAACTTGGGCTCTCCCCGTATGTCGCGCATTTACATGGAACGACCCGACATGATGGAATTTATGTTCCTCACGCCGATGGATCAGTTCTTTCGCACCACAGATTTATTTCCCTTCTACAACACCAAGTCGCCCTTCATGAACATAGCCTACAACTTCTGCGGTTCCAAGGAGACAGGCTATGACCACGTGCGCGCCACTTATACGAACAACGCTAACAAACGGATGAACTTTGGCGGTCTGTTCGACTACATCTACGGTCAAGGTTATTACGACAGCCAATCCACCGGCTTTATGAACGCATCGGCCTGGGCTTCCTATCTCGGTAGCAAATACTGTTTCCACACCTACTATCAGCACAACTTCATGAAGATGGCCGAGAATGGCGGTATTACTGACGAAACCTACATTACGGCACCCGAAACCCATCGCACGACCACAGGATCTTCCAACGACATTCCCGTCTATTTGAGAAACACTTGGAACCGACAAGAGAACGACATCTTCTTCTACAATCACCACTACAATCTGGGCTACTACAAAGTAGAACCTGGCGACACCACAGGAACTCACCGCACGTTTGTAACCGTGAGCCGCATATTCCATACCTTTAAATACAGCAAATTCATGCGGAACTACAGGCAATACACCACTCCGCAAGACTATTATACATATACTTATTTCCGTGCTGATTCTACCGAAGACCGCGTCCGCCACTCTGCCATCAAGAACACCGTCGGACTTTCCCTCTGCGAAGGTTTCAACAAATGGGCAGCTTTTGGTATTAACGTCTATGTGGGACACGAATACCGCACCTACAATATGTTGGATTCCGTCCTCATCGATGGGAATGCCGCCTTCGAGAAACGCGACCACAAAGAACACGACCTGTTCCTCGGCGGTCAGATTATCCGTACACAGGGCGAAAAGTTGCATTTCAATCTGAATGCAAACTTTGTCTTTGCAGGAGCCAACGTCGGAGACCTCGCCATTAGCGGACATGCTGAGTTTAACTTTCCTTTCCTGAAAGACTCTGCTCAGGTGGCTCTCAACGGCTTTATCAAGAACCTTGCACCAAGCCACTTTGTCAGCACCTATCATAGCCATTACAGCTGGTGGAACTTTGATGCATCAAAAGAATGGAAAACCCGCATCGAAGCCGTCCTCACGTCCAAGAAGACCAAGACCACCCTCACCGCGGCCATCGAGAACGTGAAGAACTATACTTACTTCCAGGACAACGGACTCGAATCAACTCAAAACCCTGGTCACTACACCCATAACGTCCAGCCTATGCAGGAATCGAACATGATTCAGATATTTAGTATCAACCTGCTGCAAAACTTTCGTTTAGGCATACTCCATTTGGACAACGACATCACTTATCAGGCAACGACACATAAGTCTGTCCTCCCCTTGCCTGCACTTTCGCTTTACCATAACCTCTACCTTGATTTCCGCATCGCAAAGGTACTTCATACCGAGATTGGAGCTGACTTGAAATACTTCACAAAATACGATGCCCCTGACTATGCCCCCACCATCGGTATGTTCTGCAACCAGAATCCCAACAACATTATCAAGATTGGCGGATTCCCCATCATTAGTGCCTACGCCAATTTTGACCTGAAGAAAGTACGCTTCTATATTCAGTATTACCATGCCAATGCAGGCACCAACCGCTACTTCTGGGCACCAGGCTATCCTGCCAGTCCAACAGGACTCCACTTCGGACTTAGTTGGAATTTTTATGACTAAAAAGTTAAATTAAATTAAATCCATAATGTATTCAAGCAAAATTCGCTGAAAAACCGCAAAATAGCCGTACCTTTGCAGCCGATTTTGCAAAATTGATATTCTATAGGAACTATAGTCACTATAGAAACTATAGGAACTATAGACAAATAAGTCAATATAATGTCTAACTTTATTAATTAAAATTTTTCTTATTAATTTTTATGGCAATTAAAAACATTCAACCGCTGGAAAACTTCGATTGGGACGAATACGAAAACGGCGGTAAAGCAGCCGACAAGGCAGCTGACAAAGCAGCCTACGAAGGCACACTCAACAATGTCAACGACAACGAAGTAGTTGATGGTACCGTAACCTCTATCAACGAGCGCGAAGTTGTTGTCAACATCGGCTACAAGAGCGAAGGCGTCATCGCCCGCAGCGAATTCCGTTACGCTCCAGACCTCAAGGTAGGCGACAAAGTAGAAGTTTACATCGAAAATCAGGAAGACAAGAAAGGTCAGCTCGTTCTTTCACACAAGAAAGCACGTCAGAGCCGTTCTTGGGACCGTGTCAACGCAGCACTTGAAAACAATGAAGTGGTACAGGGCTTCGTGAAATGCCGCACAAAGGGTGGTATGATTGTGGACGTATTCGGTACAGAAGCATTCCTCCCAGGCAGCCAGATCGACGTGAAACCCATCCGCGACTACGATACATTTGTTGGCAAGACTATGGAATTCAAGATTGTCAAGATCAACCAGGAATTCCGCAACGTTGTCGTTAGCCACAAAGCACTCATCGAAGCTGAACTCGAAGAACAGAAGAAGGCTATCATCTCTAAGCTTGAAAAAGGTCAGATTCTCGAAGGTACCGTTAAGAACATCACTCCTTACGGCGTATTCATCGACCTGGGCGGTGTTGACGGTCTCATCCACATCACAGACCTCTCTTGGGGACGTGTCAGCGACCCGAAGGAAGTGGTTCAGCTCGACCAGAAACTCAATGTTGTTATCATCGACTTCGACGACGAGAAGAAGCGCATCGCTCTCGGTCTGAAGCAGCTCACTCCACATCCATGGGATGCACTCTCTGCTGACCTCAAGGTAGGCGACAAGGTGAAGGGTAAAGTTGTTGTCATGGCAGACTATGGCGCATTCATCGAAATTGCACCAGGCGTAGAGGGACTCATCCATGTTTCTGAAATGTCTTGGAGCGCACACCTCCACTCTGCACAGGACTTCATGAAGGTTGGCGACGAAGTGGAAGCTGTTATCCTCACCCTCGACCGTGAAGAGCGCAAGATGTCACTCGGCATCAAGCAGCTGAAGGACGACCCATGGGAGAACATCGAAGAGAAATATCCTATCGGCAGCAAGCATATTGCCAAGGTTCGCAACTTCACAAACTTCGGCGTATTTGTTGAAGTAGAAGAAGGTGTTGACGGTCTCATCCATATCTCTGACCTGTCTTGGACAAAGAAAGTAAAGCATCCATCAGAGTTCACTCAGATTGGCGCAGAAATCGAAGTTCAGGTACTCGACATCGACAAGGAGAACCGTCGTCTCTCACTCGGTCACAAGCAGCTTGAAGAAAATCCTTGGGACAACTTCGAAACGATTTTCACTCAGGACAGCATCCACGAAGGTAAGATCATCGAAGTGCTCGACAAGGGTGCCGTTGTCTCTCTCGAAGGCGGTGTAGAAGGCTTTGCTACTCCTAAGCACCTCGTGAAGGAAGACGGCAGCCAGGCTCAGCTCGGCGAAACCCTTCAGTTCAAAGTCATCGAATTCAACAAAGAATCCAAGCGCATCATCCTTTCTCACAGCCGCATCTTCGAAGATGTTGCACGTGCAGAAGCAAAGGCCAAGAAGGCAGAAGCTGCAGGAGCAAAGAAACCAGCACGTCCAGCCAAGGAAGCAGCACCACAGATTAAGAACGTGGCAGCTACAACAAGCCTCAGCGACAACGAAGCACTGGCTGCTCTGAAAGCTTCAATGGAAGAATAATTTGGAAAAATTTGAATTGCACATATTAGGATGCGGAGCGGCACTACCCACTCCGCATCATTTTTGTTCTTCGCAGGTGCTCAACATCCGCGAAAAACTCTTCATGATAGACTGTGCCGAAGGCAGCCAGATACAGTTGCGCCGCGGCCACCTTAAATATCCCCATCTGAACAACATCTTCATCACCCATCTGCATGGTGACCATTGCTTCGGACTCATGGGACTCATCTCTACCTTCGCTTTGCTCGGACGCACAGCCCCCCTTCACATTTATGCTCCCACAGGACTTCGTGACATCTTTCAGCCCCAGATAGACTTCTTCTGCCAGGGCATGGAATACACCGTACAGCTTCACGAAGTCAATCACAAAGAACCAACCGTCATTTACGACGACCGTTCTGTCAGCGTGGAGACCATTCCGCTGAAGCATCGCATTCCCTGTGTAGGCTATCTCTTTAAAGAGAAACAACTGCCGCGACACATTCGTCGCGACGTCATTGACGCATACCACATTCCCATCTCGCAAATCAACAATATCAAGGCGGGCATGGACTGGCAAATGCCCGACGGCGAAGTGATACCCAACCACCTGCTCACTACTCCACCCGACCCTGTTCGCAGCTATGCCTACTGCTCCGATACCATGTTCGTTCCGCAGAACGCCCCGCAGCTTTCCGGTGTCAGCCTGCTCTACCACGAAGCCACTTTCTTGCAGGAACAGGAACTTCTTGCCCGAAAAACTTTTCATTCCACCGCCCAGCAAGCAGCCACCCTTGCCCAGCTCAGTCATGCAGGCAAACTCCTGCTGGGTCATTTTTCTTCTCGCTACAAAGACAAAGAGCCCCAGCTGCTTGCCGAGGCCCAATCCGTCTTTCCAGATACCATCGCCGCTCAAGACGGTATGCATATCATTTTATAATCCACCATCAACCATCCAAATGCTCTCTTCGTTGTCGTTTCGGAGCGTGATGTGACTTTGTACATCCTTTCCGTCGGGTGTGGTCAATGTGTAGAAAACATAGACTCCTGCATAGGAAGAATCCTTTCGCACATTGAATAATCCGTTTTTCAACTGGAAAAATGTTTCAATCGTTCATTCAGCAAATTGCAGAGTTGTTCTGTCTTCATGGTAAGACAGGTGGTGGAGATAGTTTCTGGTGTGTTGACCAGACGTTTGTTCAGATTGCGGATGATGCGGTCGAAACGGTTTGCTCCTTTATTCTTACGGTTAGCCACTCCCCTTTTGTAGTGGATGCCGATAAACTTATTGTCCATGCATGTTATCAGTTCAAAAGATGTCACATCGGCAAAGTTGATGACCTGTGTCCTTACAGTCTTAATGATTACACACTGGTCTGTGATGGTCAGATAAGGCTGACGTGTCAACAGCTGATGGAGTAACAGGAAAAGCATATAAAGACTGCAAAAGCCGAGGAGCAGAAGCCCTATCCATGTAATTAACATGATGAAGAAAGGTGTGTTTGCAGGGGGAATTTGAAGCATTCTCCATAAAAAGATGGTAAAAGAAAACCCCAGAATCACCAGGAGAAGCGATTTCCAGACAGAATGATAGATTTTGATTTCTTGCATAGCTTATTCTTTGTTATTTCTTGATTTGTTCAACCTTATATCCAGATGAGCGGAGCAAATGAATGATGCCGTACTCTCCTATCAGATGAGCAGAACCAAAGACGAACAGAGTAGGCTTCTGACGCATGGCAGTCTGCATCTTCGGGAACCACGTTTCGTTGCGCTCTTTCAGCAACACAGTATATTGACTGGCCTTCGGAAGATAGTAACGGGTGAAACCTTCAAAGTCGCGAGCCTTCCAATAGTTGCACAGTGCCAGCGGTTCCTCTATCAGCTTTGCCTTGCGTTCCTCGTAGTTCTTCAGGAAAGCCATGAGCGAATCAGCCTGCGCCTCGATGGTCGGAGGGGCTTGGAACTGAGCAGAAACCATTTCTTCAGCACTCCTGTCTTCATCGTCCAGTCCGAAAACTTCGAGGCCACGTTCCTTGGCTCGTTGCATCAGTACGAAGTCCATAGCCGTATTCGACACACCGGCGCCCTGCATGAGGTTCTCTCTCGTTTGCTTTCTGATGGGCCTAAGGAGGAAATCCTGAAAATCGGCAGGCTGCCAACTCCTGATTTCTTTCCACTTTGGGTCATCCAGATTGAGGGGAATAATCTCCTTGAATTTTGCCTTCAGTATGTCTGCACTTTCTTTGTCTATGAAGTCGAAGATGTTCTTTCCGTCTGGGTACTTTAGCCTTTCTCGTGGCTTGGGCTCCATACTCAGCAGGCTTTCAATGTCGGGATGCAGCATCTCTTCTGTGGGAAGAAACTCAATAAACATCTGCTGACACTGTGCCTCCACTTCTTGGTAATCGGGAACGCTGTCAAGCAACGATGCTGGCAGAACGTGAATGGTGCCGAGTATGAACGAAGGCTTGTCCAGTCCATCGCCACTGATGCGGAAAATGTATTGCGCTTGGGCGGAGGAAATGAAGAATGTAAGGAAGAAAATAAATGCAGACGGCTTCATTTGTTCTGGCATTCATAATACCACCAGAAAGTATTGCCAAAGGCGCGGCGAGTCAGATTGGTGCGTTCCAGGTCGTCGGCGATGTCGGCTTTCATGCGCTGATATTCGTCGTAGCGAGCAGCGGTTTCGCTGTCGATGCTGTATGGCATTTTTCTAGCTTTGTTCTTGTTGATGTAGAGGATGGCTTCGCGGTAAGCCCTCGGCAATTGCTGGGCTGTGGTGACTGTGTCGGGATAGAACTGAGGCAGCACTTTGGCGAAAGCCTTGAGATCCTTTTGCAGGAGCAGGTAGCAGAGGTAGTAGTCCTGTGTGACAGGGGTGCGCAGGTTTTCCTTGCTGTTGAGGATGCGCAGGTAGTGGCGTGTGGTGCGGATGGTCTTGTAGTCGGGAATGGCTCCGAGCTTATGACAGATGCGAAGGGCTGGATAGCGATAGACGGAGTCTGTGTCGCTGATGCTGAGCAATCCGTCTGCCCCGTCGTATTGAGGGTAGTCGAACAGGTTTTCTGCCAAGAGTCCCTGTTGTGCCAGTGCAAACATACGCAGTTCAGTCAGTCGGCGTGAAGTCTTGAGCGACGTATTTGCCACGTCGGCGGCTTCGTCATAGCTGTGCGCCATAATCAGTCGCTCGGTCTTCAGTTCATAGTGATAGACTTCGCGCGTCTGTGAAGTGGCTCCGCAGCAAAGTATCATGACGAAGAGTATCAGGTAATTTTGCCACAGCAGGGATTGGGTCTCTTCCTGTTCCTCGCCATAGCGCACCTTTCGGAGGAAGATTACCAGCAGCAGATAGGCAACGAGCAGAGCGGGACAAAGCCACAGCCAGACTCCGAATGTAAAGTGCCCTGCTGCATCTTGTCTCAGACTGGTCAGCATGGAGAGGCATAGCAGCGAGGGGAAGTAGCTGAGGGAATAGTAGCGCCCGTTAAATTTCAGCAGATGGCCAACGAGCCACTGCAGAACTTGCAACACAATGGTGACGGTGAGCGAGCCTATCAGGATGGAATAGGTAGTCAGTCCGTGAGAAGACACAAACTGCGCTTCTGCCAGCAGGTCGCCCTGCAGGAAGTAGAGATAGCAGAAGCAGAAAAGCATGAAAAGCAGACCACAGGAATAACGAACAATTCCCATGGTCTGCTTGGCTATGTTGTTGTTGTAGTTCATTCGTCTTTAACTCTTCTTAAAACCACAGCCGAGCGAGCTGGGATGTACAGCTTGAGCCAGCCTTTGTGGTCTTTTTCGTAGATGGGGTCGTAGTTGGTGAAGTGGCGGATGGAATCGTCGGTCAGGTTGTTACCGCCGAAGGCTCGGTTGTCTGTATTCAGCACCACGTCGTAGCCGCCTTCCGGCACGATGAAGCCGTAGTCGGTGAACGACTGGCTGGGGTTGAAGTTGAAGACGAAGAGCAGTTCGCCACGGGTGTAGGCCAGTATCTGGTCGCCGTCGTTGTGCCAGATTTCCTGTACGGGTGTCTTCTGGATGTTCTTCTCCGACTTCAGCACTTCGAGCATAGCCTGGTCGAAGTCGCCCAGATAGTGGTAGCACAGTTCGTGGTTATCAACCAGGTTCCACTGGCGGCGTGCATATTTGTAGCTCCATCCGTTGCCTTCGCGTGGGAAGTCTATCCATTCGGGGTGTCCCCATTCGTTGCCCATGAAGTTGAGGTAAGCGCCGTTCAGCGTGCTGGCCGTCACGAGGCGAATCATCTTGTGCAGCGCTATGCCTCGGTTAGCCATGAAGTTCTCGTCGCCCTTCTTGAAGTGCCAGTACATATCGGCATCGATGAGCTGGAAGACTACAGTCTTGTCGCCCACCAGAGCCTGGTCGTGGCTCTCGGCATAGGTCACGGTCTTCTCGTCGGCACGGCGGTTGGTCAGTTCCCAGAAGATGCTCGACGGTTTCCAATCCTCGTCCCTGCGCTCCTTCATCGTCTTGATCCAGTAGTCGGGCACATTCATCTGCATACGGTAGTCGAAACCGAAGCCACCGTCCTTGAACGGAGCTGCCAGTCCTGGCATACCGCTGACTTCCTCGGCAATGGTGATGGCCTTGGGGTTGACCTCATGGATGAGGACGTTGGCTAAGGTAAGGTAGCAGATGGCATCATCGTCTTCTGCGCCGTTATAGTAATCGCCGTAGCCGCCAAAGGCTTGACCCAGTCCGTGGTTGTAGTAGAGCATGGACGTGACACCATCGAAGCGGTAGCCGTCAAAGTGATATTCGTCAATCCAATACTTGCAGTTGGAGAGCAGGAAGTGCAGCACCTCGTTCTTGCCGTAGTCGAAGCAGAGCGAATCCCACTGGTTGTGCTCGCGACGCGGACCGCCGTGGAAATACTGGCTGCCATCGCCGGCAAAATTGCCCAAGCCCTCCAGCTCGTTCTTCACAGCGTGGCTGTGCACAATGTCCATGATGACAGCCATGCCCATCTGGTGTGCCTCGTCGATGAGTGCTTTCAGTTCTTCGGGCGTACCGAATCGGCTGCTGGCAGCAAAGAAGTTGCTCACGTGGTAGCCAAAGGAGCCGTAGTAGGGATGCTCGGCAATCGCCATAATCTGGATGGCGTTGTAGCCTTCCTTCTTAATGCGCGGCAGGATGTTGTCCTTAAATTCCGTATATGTGCCCACCTTCTCGGCATCCTGTGCCATACCGATGTGGCACTCGTAGATGAGCAGCGGAGCCGTGTCGGGCTTGAAGTTCTTCTTCTTCCATTGATATGGTTCGGCAGGAGCCCACGCCTGTGCCGAGAAAATCTTGGTTTGGTCGTCCTGCACCACGCGGTTAATCCAGGCAGGGATGCGTTCACCCTCGCCGCCGTTCCATTTCACTTTCAGCTTGAACAGGTCGCCATGCTTCATCTGCTTGTCTGTAAGCTTCAGCTCCCAGTTGCCGTACTTCAGAGCCTTCATCTTGTACTTCGGGTTCTCCTGCCATCCGTTGAAGTCGCCGATAACATAAATCTCGGTGGCGTTAGGAGCCCATTCGCGCAGCACCCAGCCTTTTTCCAGCTTGTGCAGACCAAAGTAGAGGTAGCCGTCGGCAAATTCGCTCAGCTTCATTTTGCCGTTCTGTGTCAGGTCATTCAACTTCCATACGGCATGGTCGTGCCGTCCGCGGATGGCGTCTTCGTAAGGTTCCAGCCATGGATCATTCTTTACCAGCCCGATGTGCTTCACTGCAGGGGTCTTAGTGCTTTTCTTTGTCGTTGCCATATTTTTATAGTTAAGAGTTAAAAGTTAAGAAGGTGAAAATGGTAAAAATAGTAAATGGTAAATGGTAAATAGTAAATGGTAAATAGTAAATAAAGTTATGCTTTAACCTTAAAGATTACTTTCTTGATTTCTGCTGCTTCACTGACGCAAGGAGCATGACCGTCCTCTGGGAAGAAGATGGCAAACTGGCCAGGCTTCAGCGTGACGTAGGTCTGGGCCAGTCCTGGGTAGAACGTGATGTCCTTCTCGGCGTTGTACTCCGCTGCGGGCAGTAAGGTGCGAGGGGTATAGCCCATGGTTTCGGGCACGTTGAGAGGAATCTGGATGTCAATCATCTTGTTGTGTGTCTCGATGCGTGCCTGTTCGGGTGTTTTGCCCTTCGAAGTGTTGTAGTTGACGAAAAGGTCTGTGCCCTGAATCTGGACCTTTCCAGGTTCCTGGGCATTGAGGTCGGTGTGCTGAATGTATTCAACCACCTTGGGGAAAAGCGGGTTGAGTGCTGCGTAGAGACCCAAGTTCTCGATAGTGTCGATAATCATAAGTAAAAAGAGGTTAGCAGTTATAAATATGTTTTATTAAATCACACTCTTCAGCGTTTCTATCATTTCGGCGTGGACCCGTCCGTTGGTGGCCAACACCTGCTGGCCTTCTGTCCAGCTGTCGCCTCCTGCGTAGTCGGAAATGTGTCCGCCGGCTTGTTGCAAGATGAAGGCTCCGGCACAGACGTCCCAGGGTTTCAGGTATGATTCCACATAGGCGTCGAACCGTCCGCAGGCTACGTAGCACAGCTCGGTTTCGGCTGAACCCAGGTTGCGAATGCTGGCGCAGTTGCCGTAGTAGTATCTGACCAGCCGCTGCATCACGGGCGACCATTCTGCTACATTGTAGGGATAGCCGAAGCACAAGAGTGAGTCGTTCACGCAGGCAGTCTTGCTCACCTGGATGGGTGTGCCGTTCAGAAAGGCTTTCGACCCTTTATAGGCCCAGAACATTTCGTCTTGGGCCACTTCATAGACCACGCCCAGCAAGGTTTCTCTGCCCTGACGCAGGCCGATGGCCACACAGTAGGGAGCCACGCCGTGCAGAAAGTTTGTGGTGCCGTCCAGCGGATCGACCACCCAGGTGTAGGGATGGGTCTGGTCGTTGGCTGTGGTTTTCTCTTCGGTGAGGAATCCCGCTTCGGGCAGAATGTCCTTCAGGTTGCTCACGATGAGCTGTTCGGTCGCCTTATCTACATAACTGACGTAGTCGTGTGCCCCCTTCTTTTCTATCCGGCTGGAGTCGAAGTCCTTGAGCATTGCACGAATCTGGTTTCCGGCCTTCCTTGCGGTGAGGCTCACCTTCGTGGCTATCAGCTGTAGTTCTGTATCGTTCACGGTCTTATTGTACGATTTGCAGTCTGCCTTTACTGTAATATCCCTTGCGGATGATGGTTCCGTTGTGGTTTTTCTCCACAAAGTAGCCGTCCTTCAGGTCGTTCACGTAAGTGCCCTCGAAGCGCACGCCGTCGGCGGTCTCTTCTACACACTTGCCATCTTTCATGCCATTCTTGAAGTGCCCCTTGAACTTTGACCCGTCCGACATACGGAGCACACCTTCGCCGTGCATCATTCCGTCGTGCCACTCACCGTCATACACATCGCCGTTGGCTCCTACATATTTGCCGCGGCCGCTCTCTTTGTCGGCAATCCAGCTGCCTTCATACTTGGAGCCGTCTGGCCAGGTGTAGGTGCCGACGCCCTCCATCAGTCCGTTCTTGAACTGGCCGATGTACTTGCGCTTATCTACGTAGGTGAAGATGCCCTGGCCTGTGCGCTCGCCGTTGAGGTAGTCGCCCTCATACTTGTCTCCATTCGTGAAGATGTAGATGCCTTTGCCGTGCATCAGGTCGTCCTTCCAGCCGCCGACATACTTGTCTCCGTTGGCATAGATGAAGGTGCCCGTGCCGTTGCGCATATCATAGAGCATATCGCCGCTGTAGCTGCTTCCGTCGCGCCAGTCATAGACGCCCTTGCCCGACTTCTTATCGTCCTTCCATCCACCTTTATAATAAATGCCGTTGGCCCAGGTGTATGTGCCTTCGCCGTCGCGCTTGTCCTGCTTCCAGGTGCCCACATATTTGTCACCGTTGAAGTAGTACATCGTGCCCTGGCCTTCTTGGTAGTCGGTGTACCACAGGCCGTCGTACTTGTTGTTGTTCGAGAAATAGTAGATGCCGTGCCCATGCTGGTGGTCCTGGTGCCAATCGCCCTCGTAGCGTTCACCGTCGGCAAACTGATACACGCCGTAGCCCTGGCGCTTGCCTTTCACATATTCACCCTCGTAGGTGTCGCCGTTCACAAAGGTTGTCTTACCTTTGCCGTTGGGCTTGCCGCTTTCCAGGTCGCCGTAGTATGTAGCCTTGTCCTTGGGGAATGTATAGTTGCCAATCGAAACCTTCTGCGCAGAGGCAGCAGAAGCAAAGAGAAGGCAACCGAAAAATAGATATTTATATAGTTTCATAAGTAGTCGCGTTTAGAATCGACCACAAATTTATAAGTTTTTTCCCGAACAGTCGCTAACGATTAAGTTTTATTATGTTTTTTGAGCAGTGTTTTAAAAAAACAACAGCCTTTCGTTGTAAAAATCGCCCGAAAAGCGTACCTTTGCGCCCGCTTTTCAGCAAACATTTATTATTAACCCCTTAAAACATCTTTTATGTACAAAAGACAACTGAAGCTGAAGGCAGCACCCATCTGCTGGCACCAGTTCACGCGCCACAAAGATGCCATCTTCCGCAGCCTCGGCAAGGAAATCCGCATCGGCGTGCTCTCGGTGTCAACCCTCACCTTTGCCGCTCCGCAGAGCGCCACGGCCCAGACGGTCATGCGCCCTGCACAGCAGACAGGCGAAGAAGGCATCAGCCTGGAGGAAGCAGAAGTGACTGCCCAGCGCGTCCCGCTCCCACTGGAGCAGACCGCACGCATCGTCGGCGTCATGACGAGAGAACAAATCAAGGATTGCCCTGCGCAATCGGTCAACGACCTGCTTAAGTTCGCCGCTGGAGTGGATGTCCGCCAGCGCGGCAGTTTTGGCATTCAAACGGACATCAGCATCGGTGGCGGAACGCCCGACCAAATCATTCTGCTCCTCAACGGTGTGAATTTTTCCTCGCCCCACACTGGGCACTTGGCAGCAGATTTCCCCTTCAACATCGACGACATCGAGCGCATCGAGATTCTACAAGGCGCAGCCAGCCGCGTCCTGGGCACCAGCGCCTTCTCCGGAGCGATTAACATCGTCACCCGTCAGCGTCCGGCAAAGCCGCTCGGAGGCACTGTTTCCATGCAGGCGGGGTCCTTCGGTACGGCCGCCGCAGAAGGTTCGTTCCGCGCCGCCAAGGGTTCGTTTTTCAGCAACCTCTCCACGGGCTACCGCCGCAGCGACGGGGCTACGCCGAACAGCGGTTTTACGCGGTTCAACGCCT
Organism: uncultured Bacteroidales bacterium; assembly: GCA_902802265.1. Taxonomy (GTDB): domain Bacteria; phylum Bacteroidota; class Bacteroidia; order Bacteroidales; family Bacteroidaceae; genus Minthosoma. Next base: position 119,312 of record CADCLN010000003.1, read on the forward strand.
ATTGGAACGGCGGCACTTCCACACAGGAGGCCGACTTCCGCTGGCAAGCAGGACTGAGCCGGCAGGACTACGGAGCCAACACTTTCTACAGCGGCAAATTTCCCGACCAGTATGAAGAAAACCGCCGCTACCTGCTCAGCCTCTCGGCTCGCACCAAGGGGCGCATCCAGCTGCAGCCCTCAGTCTATTGGCAACGGTCCTACGACCATTATCAGCTGGTACGCGGACTTTCGCCCACGCAGGAAAACTACCACCGCTCGGATGTCTATGGTCTCAGCCTCCACGCACAGACCCAGTGGCAGCTGGGCATCACAGCCCTCGGCGCAGAAGTGCGCAGCGAAGGCATCCTCTCCACGGCTCTCGGCTTGCCGTTGGCAGATGGCCAGCAGGTTGACATCCCATGCAGCGACCGCCAATACACCAAGCGCGACCAGCGCACCAACGTGTGCTACTACCTGGAGCATGATATATTATTAAAAGATGTGACCATCAGTCTCGGCATGATGGCGAACATGAATTCGGGCCAGGACCATCGCTACCGCCTCTACCCAGGTGTCGATGTCAGCTACCGCCCCACTCCCCACCTCACCCTGTTTGCTTCCTGGAACATGGCGCAACGGATGCCGACCTTCACCGACCTCTATTATAAAAGTCCCACGCAGGTGGGCTACGCGCAACTCAGCCCAGAGCGCAGCAACGAGTTCAGCCTGTCGGCCAAGTGGCGAACCACGGGGCTGCAAACCAGTCTGCGCACCTACTACCGCAGGGAAACAAACATGATTGACTGGGTAATCCCTGCCGACTCGGTAGCCAAGTACGGACGCGGCCAGTACACCACATACCACGCCACGAACCTCTCCATCGACAACATGGGCGTGACGGCCTCGGCCAGCGTGAAGTTCCCAGAGTTTTGGGGCAGCCAAAGCATCCTGCGCGACCTCACCCTGCAATACAACTACATCCACCAAGTGCGCCACGACGACGTAGCTCTCGACGACAGCTACTACGGACTGAACTACCTGCACCACAAGCTCGTAGCCTCTCTCACCATTCAGCCCATCCGCCGTCTTTCCGCTACCCTCACCTACCGCCTTCAGGACCGCATGGGCTCCTACTACGAGTACGACGCAGACCACCCCACCGTGAATGCCCTCGGCTGGCAGACACAGCCCTTCCTCGGAAAGTCGTCCTACAGCCCGTTCTCTCTGTTGGACCTCCACCTGCAATGGACCACACGCCGCTACGAACTTCAAGCCACCCTCAGCAACCTCACAAACCATCGCTATGTGGATTTTGGCAATGTCCTGCAGCCAGGCTTCTGGTTCATGGCTGGTGTGAAAGTGAAGCTATAATCCATCTTTCCTGAAACGAAAAATCAATAATACTTTGCACAAAACTTAAAACATCGGCGATGTTTCTACAAACAACGCCGATGTTTCTGAAAACAACGCCAATGTTTTTAAAAACAACGGCGTTGTTTTAAGTTTTCACAACTGTGTGAAGAAGTTTTGAGCCTGTCCCATGCATTCCTGTTTTCAATGCCCGAAAACAGAAAGAACTGCAATCCCCGTGCAAAAAACTTGCAGCATTGAAATAAAACCACTATCTTTGCGCAATTTTATTGCAATAAAGTACACCGAAGACTTATGAAAAATCTCATCACGCTCTCATTGCTGTCGCTGTCAATCAATGCGATGGCGCAGGGAAACATCACACCTGACATGCTCAGGAAGTATGAAAAACAGACGCAGCTCACAGCCGCGGAACGTGCCATCAGCAATGCGTTGGCGGCAGGACCTGTGTCGGGGCTGGCGCTGAACCAAGCCAACCAGGTGGAGCAAGACACTTATTTCAGCAACTCGGTGCCTTCGAAGGGCATCACCGACCAAAAGTCGTCGGGCCGCTGCTGGCTGTTCACGGGGCTGAACGTGCTCCGCGCCGAAATGATGAACAAGCACAGCCTCAGGGAGATGGAATTCTCGCAGAACTACCTCTTCTTCTACGACCAGCTGGAAAAGGCTAACCTCTTCCTGCAAGCCATCATCGACACGCGCGACAAGTCGATGGACGACCAGACGGTCATCTGGCTCTTCCAGAATCCGCTGAGCGACGGCGGCACTTTTACCGGCGTTGCCGACCTGGTGAACAAGTACGGACTGGTGCCCGTAGGGGTGATGCCCGACAACTATACGGCTAAGAACACGGCGCAGTTTACCACTTTCCTGAAGCGCAAACTGCGTGAAGACGCCATCCGGCTCAGAGAGGGCAAGCCCTCGGACAAGCAGCTGCAGCAGATGAAAGAAGAGCAGCTGGGCGAAATCTACAAGATGCTCGTGGTGGGACTGGGCAAACCCGTCGAGAAGTTCAAGTGGGCACCGAAGGACAGTAATGGCCGCTACGTGTATGAACCCGAAGAATTTACTCCGCAAGAGTTCTACAAGAAATATTTCACAGCAAACCTGCAGACGGATTTCATCATGCTGATGAACGACCCTACGCGTCCCTACTGGAAGACGTATGAAATACAGTACGACCGCCACACCTACGACGGTCACAACTGGCTGTACCTGAACCTGCCGATGAAAGAAATCAAGGAGTGCGCAATTGCCAGCATCAAGGACTCCACGATGATGTATTTCTCGTGCGACGTGTCGAAGTTCCTCGACCGCACCAAGGGCATTGCCGACCTGCGGAACTTCAACTACGACGACATCTTTGGGGTGAAATTCGGCATGAACAAGAAGCAGCGCATCATGAGCTACGACTCTGGCTCCACCCACGCCATGACGCTGAAAGCCGTTGACTTGGACGAAAAGGGACGCCCCCTGAAGTGGGAGGTGGAGAACTCCTGGGGCCAGTCCAGCGGACACAAGGGCCACATCATCATGACCGACGAGTGGTTCGACGAATACATGTTTCGCCTGGTGGTCAACAAGAAGTATCTCAGCGAGGCCATCCTGAAGGCTGCCCAGCAGAAGCCCACATTGCTGCCCTGCTGGGACCCCATGTTCAGCAGCGAGGAATAATATAGTAAAAGAAATGAGATACGCCTGCGGCGGCTTTTAAAAAACAAAAGAAAACAAAAGAAAACAAGAAAAAACATGAGACTTGTTTGGGTAGCTTGACAAAATGGTTTTATTTTGTTTTTTCTTATTTTTTCTTGTTTTTCTAAAGCCCGCGACTGCGGTAAAAACATAATATAACGAATAATATGGACCTTACAGAACGTTTTCTGAAATACGTCTCCTACGACACACAGTCGGCCGAAGACGCAGGCACAACGCCTTCCACGGCGAAGCAGATGACTTTCGCCGAAGTCCTGAAACAGGAACTCATCGCCGAAGGACTGGATGATGTGGAGCTGGACAGCCAGGGCTACCTCTACGCCACTTTGCCAGGCAACACGCAGCGGACGGTGCCCACCATCGGATTCATAGCCCACATGGACACGTCGCCCGATGCCAGCGGAGCCAACGTAAAACCGCGCATCGTGCGGAACTACGACGGCGGCGACATCGAGCTGAGCCAGGGCATCGTCAGCAGTCCGAAGCAATTTCCCGAACTCCTTGCCCACAAGGGCGAAGACCTCATCGTGACCGACGGCACAACCCTGCTCGGAGCCGACGACAAGGCGGGCATTGCCGAGATTGTGCAGGCCATGGTCTATCTGAAGGAACATCCCGAAGTGGAGCACGGAACCATCCGCATCGGCTTCAACCCCGACGAGGAAATCGGACTGGGCGCACACCACTTCGACGTGGAACGCTTCGGCTGCCAGTTTGCCTACACCATGGACGGTTCGGAAGTGGGCGAACTGGAGTTTGAGAATTTTAATGCAGCCAGCGCAAAGATTACTATCCACGGACGCTCTGTGCATCCTGGCTATGCCAAGGGTAAAATGGTGAACGCCGCCCGCATCGCTACCGAACTGGTGCAGATGCTTCCGCAGGACGAAACGCCTGAGACCACCGAGGGCTACGAAGGGTTCTTCCACCTGACCGGCATCAGTGGCGGTTGTCAGGAAGCCCAGCTCTCGTTCATCATACGCGACCACGACCGCGAAATCTTTGAACTGCGAAAGGCGCAGATGCAAAGACTGACGGAACAGGTGAATCAACGCTACGGCGAGGGCACCGTGACCCTGCAACTCTCTGACCAGTATTACAATATGCGCGAACAACTGGCCGACAAGATGTACATCATTGACATCGCCAAGCAAGCCATCAGCGAAGCCGGCGTGACACCCCAGGTGCAGCCCATCCGCGGTGGTACCGACGGGGCGCAGCTCTCCTTCCGCGGACTGCCCTGCCCCAACGTCTTTGCCGGCGGCATCAATTTCCACGGCCCCTACGAGTTCGTGCCCATCCCGTCGATGGAGAAAGCCATGCAGACCGTCGTGAACATCTGCCGAATCACCGCTGAACAATTAGGACAATGAAAATTATCTCTGACCGATACGACAAAGCCCTCATCAACAATCTTCCCCGTGCACAGTTCACGGGGCGCATCTATATCATCCAGAGCGAACAGGAGGCTGAACGAGCTGTCAGCTTTCTGCTTGCACAGCCCATCTTGGGTTTCGACACCGAGACACGTCCTTCCTTTAAGCGCGGACACCTTCACACCGTGGCGTTGCTGCAAGTGGCCTGCCACGACTGTTGTTTCCTGTTCCGTCTGAACCTGATGGAAGGACTGCCGCGACCCGTTGTCCGCCTGCTGGAAGACAAGACCGTCACGAAGGTGGGACTTTCGCTGAAAGATGATTTCCACAACCTGCGCGTCCGCGGAAAGTTTCGTGCGGGCACGTTCATCGACCTGCAAAACGAAGTGCAGGACATCGGCATCAAGGACATGAGCCTGCAGAAGATCTATGCGAACCTGTTCGGCGAGAAAATTTCCAAAAGCCAGCAGCTCTCCAACTGGGAAGCCGACTGCCTGACACCCGCCCAACAGGTCTATGCCGCCACAGACGCCTGGGCGTGCATCCGCATCCACGAAGAAATCACACGACTGATGGCCACCCACGACTATCAGCTGCAAATCTCTCCAGACCCATCCCTCACTTAAATTCCATTCATCCCCCATCTCTCCCATGAAGAAAATCTACCTCAAGCACGGCAAAGACGAATCGCTCCGCCGTTTCCATCCCTGGATATTTTCAGGGGCTATCCACCATACATCAGCCCAGCCCGAAGAAGGCGAAATCGTAGAAATCTATACGGCAGAAGGCGAATACATCGCCACGGGACACTTCCAGATTGGTTCCATCATGGTGCGTGTGCTCACCTTCACCCATGAGACCATTGACCAGCAGTTCTACGAGCGCAAACTGGCCATTGCCCTCGATGTGCGCCGGTCTATAGGACTGGCTCCGTCAACAAGGTCCGCTACGGAAAATTCTCCTTGCACCACCGCTTTCCGCCTTGTTCACGGCGAAGGCGACAACCTGCCTGGACTCGTCATCGACATCTATGGCAAGACAGCCGTGATGCAGGCCCACAGCGTCGGAATGCACCACGACCGCCAAATCATAGCAGCCGCCCTGCAGCAGGTGATGGCTGGTTCGGTGGAAAACATTTATTATAAATCGGAAACAACCCTGCCCTACAAGGCTGAACTTGGACAGGAAAACGTGTTTCTCTTAGGCGGTTCTACGGACGATATTGCGGTGGAGAACGGACTGAAGTTTCACGTCGATTGGTTGCATGGACAAAAGACGGGCTTCTTTGTAGATCAGCGAGAAAACCGCCGTTTGTTGGAGCAATACTCAAGGGGGCGGAACGTGCTCAATATGTTCTGCTACACGGGTGGCTTCTCCTTCTACGCCATGCGCGGAGGGGCACGTTTGGTGCACTCGGTAGATTCCAGCCAGAAGGCCATTGACCTGACCAACGCCAACGTACAGCTCAACTTTCCCGACGACCCGCGTCATGAGGCTTTTGCAGAGGATGCCTTCCGCTTCCTCGACCGTATGCAGACGCCCTACGACCTCATCATCCTCGACCCGCCAGCCTTTGCCAAGCACAAAGACGCCCTGCGCAATGCGCTGAAGGGTTATACCCGACTGAACCGAAAAGCCTTTGAGAAGATACAACCAGGCGGCATTCTCTTCACCTTCTCTTGTTCGCAGGCGGTCAACAAAGACCAGTTCCGCGCCGCTGTGTTCACCGCAGCAGCAATGGCAGGCCGTCATGTGCGCATTTTGCACCAGCTTCACCAGCCCGCAGACCATCCCGTGAACATTTATCATCCAGAGGGAGAATACCTGAAAGGGCTTGTGCTCTATGTGGAATAACTTTTTTCTCCGTCCCAAAGAGGTTTTATGATTAACCAGGAAAAAAGTCATTTTTATGACCAAATTACTCATAAAACCACTCATAATTATCCAAAAACGCCACAGAATAGTTAAAAAACGTTTTCTGTGTGCGTTTTTTTCTGCATTTTTCTTGTCATATTGGAAAAAAGCCGTACCTTTGCAACGTGTTTTTCATGGTATTAGATTTATTTTAAGGTTAGTAAAGATTGGTTGTCGTGATGATAACCAATTTTTTTTACACTTGACAGGGATTTTTCTCCGTCAAGTGTAATTTTTTTTACATCCTTCTTACTTCCTTCTGTATTCCTTGGGTGTGATGCCCTTCTTGCGTGAGAAGAACTTGCTGAACGACGGGGTGTCGGCAAAGTGAAGCTGGTCGGCTATCTGGGCGATGCTGAACGATGTGGTTCGCAGTAAGTAGGAAGCCTCAATCAGCAAGTGCTGATTAATGTAGTCGATGACGGTGCGGCCAGTGACCTGACGGACTACGCGGGAAAGATAGACAGGTGAAATATTGAGTGCGGAGGCATAGAAGGCTATGTCGTGATGCGCGGCAAAGTGCTGGGGCAGCAGACGGATAAAGCCGATGAAGATTTCCTCCACACGCTGAGGCACACTACGCTGGGCAATGGCACGGTCCAGTGCATTCTGCAGATCAAGCAAGAAGATGGCATAAAGCATTTGCAACACTTTATCTTTGAAAATGTGGTCGGAATGCAGGTAATTGATCATCTCCCCCATCTTCGCGGCAAGCTGATCAGCATCTTCGCGGGGCAGCGTCAGCTTGGGTTCATGCACTCTCACGATGGGCAGATAGGCGATGTGTACCATATCCCTCACGGTAGGCAGTTCGATGCTGATGTGCTCATCGGCCAACAGACAAATGCCCCGATAGTCTGCCGAAGCAGCCAGAATGTTTACTTCCAGTCCAGGTGAATAGATGTAGAGGTCATTGGGGTGCAGGGTCAGCTCTTGTCCGTTATAGACAATCGTGAGCCATCCCTCGATGACGAGTGTAAAGGTATAGGCAGCCATGAACCCTTGTGTCTTATTGGCACGGAAAGTGATGGCGGCATCGGTCTCTTGGCAGTATATCCTGCCATCCCACTGTTCGTAGGGTAGCTGACCGTGCATTTTGAACCAGGCTTCGCTTAAACTATACATAATGGGCGCAAAGATACGAATAAAAAATGACACTTGTATCGTTTCAGACAATTTTTGTATCGTTTCAGATTTGAAAGGTATTGGAGAAAGGACGTAACTTTGCACGGTAAAACTTTAAAACTCATTTGTCCTCTCGGATGGTGGCACTCTTGTTTAATAAATGATTGGGGCAAACAATCCGTTCAGGGATTGATGATGAGTATGGTTCCCTTCTGTCGGTTTTTGCAGAAGATGAGTTTTAAGATGTGGCAGACGGCTCTGAGGCAGTCTGTGGTGTTGGGGAAGGGATAGGCGTGTACGTTTTGTGGTTCTGCATCGTGAAATTTCTCGCTGATGACTTGTAAATCTAATTTTTCTTTCATTGCTGTATTCTTTTTATTTCAAATTCTATGGTTTGTTCGATGTAGTCGGTGATGTTTTCCTCGATGATGTCGCGGACGGCTTTTTCGACTTCGGGTGCTGTTCCGAGGAACCGTCGTCGTGGTATGCGTATGGTGGAGCCGACGGGCTTCATGGCGAGTGCGCACCAGAACTCGGCTTCGGGTGTGAGTGTAGCGGTATGCATCCATCCCCAGAACTGTCGGTCAGTCAATGTCTGTGTCCTCTTTGCTTTTGTGGTTGTTGTTTTTTTTCGTCCGAAAGTTCCTGCGGCCTCGTATGCCTTTGCTCTGAAGAATCGTTTCATGCGGTCGGTAACGACGATTTCCCCTCCGTCGTTGTGTATTTCGGCGTATGGTAGGTCTGTGTAGAAGATGATGGAGTTTTCTGTTGTCCGGCTTTTGATACTGCGTCGCAACTGTCCTGTGTCGGTGAGTATGGCTCTTCCTTCGTTTCTGATGGGCGACTTGCGCCGCTGCCATTTTTCGGAGAAGAACGCCTGTCGTTCGAAGTTCTGGTCGAACTCGTCTTTCATGTCCACGGCGATGTCTCGGAGGATGTTTTTGATGATTTTCTGTATATTTTCGTTCATATTGTTTGGAGGTTGGATTTTTTTTTGTACCTTTGCAGCCAGAACAAGCACTGAAGGAATGGCAACCTGGCAATTGAGACCTAAGCGCCGCCTTTGGTGCTTTATTCATTTATATCGTTAACAGAATAAAGGTAATACTTTACAATTATTCGACCATTGCGTAATTCTTCAACATCCTTTGCTACGTTTAATCTGACAGTTCGTCCATGCAGTTCTGCCTTGTAATAGTAGAAATGAACGATATTGTCCCTCCTTGGATGGGTAAGTGCTGAATCATCAATATAGGTGCCGCTTTCAAGGAGTTCCCCCAAATCTTTCAAATCCTCTTTGAGTAAGACCCTTGATCTGCCGAATGTATCAGAGAAAAGGTGTTTATTCCCATAAGTAGAGAACCCGACTTTGATTGTACCCTCGTCGATGGGCTTTTCATGCCTGATTTGGAGCAACGGTTCCATTTCGTGGAGATAGTGTGTCCTTTCGATTGCAGTTGCTGACTTTTCATTATCCCCTGCACATCGATGCAGAAGTTCGCATGCAGCGCACACTTCGTTGTCAGGAACAAAAGCGAGTTTTAGTTTCCCCTTTGCTATGTCGCAGTCCCGGCACCGTTTGATGGTGTACGGGTTGTAGTCCGGAATAGTTTTCTTCTCTATGCCAGGATTGAAGTGGAAGATACCCTTGGTGTCTTTGCCCGTAGCCTCCTCACCGAGCGCCATTGCCTGGTCGTGTGGTGTTTCGGGGTATTTTGACTTTCGGACTTGTACGACGGTGCATCGACAGTTCCAGCCGTTGGGCGGGTAGTATTCTTCCCAGAAGGGGTCTGTGATGGGCAGTGTTACTCTATCGAGGGCAGCGTGTTCAGGACGGACACGGTCGTCGTGGGCGGTTCGGTACTGAAGATTGTATCTATCGCCGTCCTGCATGAACTCCTCCCACTTGGCCGCCATTGTTGCCGATGCGTGGACGAAGTTGTATTCCGCACGGAGGTAGTTGTGGTTGTAGGTGCGGTCTATCTTTTGAACGTCATTCAAAAACTGTTCGAATGGTTTTCTATTGCCGTTCTCGTCGATGAGAGAGGGGAACGCCTCGTTGAGCTCGTGGAACGTCTTCATGCCAGAGAAGATGTAGTTCGACCGCTGAAGACGCTGTCGCATGGCATCCGACATTTTGACCTGCTGGAAACCTGAGTTGAGCGCGTCGGCATGTGTCTCTATGAACTCCTGCATTTTCGGTGTCTCCAGTAACTCTATGCGGAACTGGGAGCCCTGCTCCTTGTAGAGCGTCTTCATCATTCCCTCGAACAGGCGCGAGAGTTCCTGGCGTATCTTGTCCTCGCGGCTGAAAGTCGCCTGAAGAGCCTGGTCGCCTAAGATTCGGGCATAGCGTTCATGCAGCCCCAGGTAGTCACTGGGGCTCAGTCGAAAAAAGGGCGTGCGTTGTTTTGCTGCTTCCTTTTTTTGTCTGGGGCTAATGGGGCTGATGGGGCTAATGGGCTTGGTTGTTGGCGACGTTCTCCTACGGGCATGTTGTATTTCTCCTCGAAGTAGGCAGGGTCAACCTCGTATTCATTGAGCACCATCGTCTCGTATGCCACCTGCTGCTCCGGCGTATAGTCCACGGAGTAGTCCCAGTCGAAGTGTATGCCGGCAAGGGGAAAGCCGTGACGGATCATGTTGTATTGTAAAAAAGACGGATTTTGTTTGGCTATATAATAAAAACAAACTATCTTTGCGCAGATAATTTATTTTTTTAATCAAAAACAAAACAGATTATGAAGCAGAAATTACTTACATTGATGATTGCGCTAATGGTCATGACTATGGGCGCACAGAAAGTCTTTGCAGAACCCACCGAGAACCTGGTGTTGACCATGGAGACGGGAACTCCCTATGTGGACGACAATGAAATGAGCAAGCTCATTGGTGTGCTGTATTTATGCAACCAGTTGCAAATGTACGAAAACAAAGCAGGAAAGTATGTCTATGCCTCCAAAGATGGCAAAGATTTGTTTACGGTTTCAGAGGCTTTCCACTGTTACCAACTCTTTCCGGATGTCACGGAAGCGGATGATATCAGCTATACCATTACTGATGCCGACCGCGAAAAATTGCAAGAAATAAATGATTTATACACATTTATCCAGCCCTACAAGACGTTGACGCTGCACTTCGGTGAAGGTCAAACCGACTTCGAGTTGGTAGGCACGATAGAGTCAGGCATGATGATTACTGAAGAAAACCCTGCTTTGATTGCGGTTGAGTTCTTTATCTTTGTCAATCAAATGAAAATGGAAGAGGACTATGAAAATAATAGGCATGTTTTCTTGTCGAAAGATGGTAAACAATTATTATATTTTAATAAAGATGATGAAAGTATTACCATGGCTCCTGGGGTTACATCTGAAGACGACATTACCTACACCCTTACCGAGGAAGACATTGAGTATATAAAAAGCAAGGATGAAGAGTTTTTCGAATTCATTCGGGTTTACAAGACAGTGACGCTGCACTTCATCGGAAATCCGACCGACTTGGCAGGCACAATAAAGACTGGCATGACGGCTGGTGAAGAAAGCCCTGCTTTGAATGTGGTTCAGTCACTTATTTTTGTCAATCAACTGAAAATGGAAGAGGACTCTGAAAATAGAAGGATGGTTTTCTTGTCGAAGGATGGTAAAGAATTGTTCTATATAGATGATAAAGAAGATTGTATTACCGTTGCTTCTGGTGTCACTTCTAAGGATGACATTATCTATACCCTGACCGATGAAGACCGTGAAACCATAAAAAACAAAAATGAAAAGTTCTACGAGATGATTCAGCCTTACAATACGTTGATGCTGCATTTCGTGGACAATAAGATAGATTGGTTGGTAGCCACGATAAAGTCAGGCATGTCGCTTGATGAGAAAGAAGGAAGCCAAGCTCTCATGGATATTGAGGTTATGATTGAAATCCTTACTTCTACCGATCAAATAAAAATTGAAAATGACAAGGAGAATAATATGACTTATTTCTTGTCGAAGGATGGTAAAAAATTATTTTCTGTGAGTGACGATGATCGTATTATCATTGCTTCTGGTGTCACTTCTAAGGATGACATTATCTATACCCTGACCGCTGAAAACCGTGAGGCCATAAAAAATATAGATAATGAGTTATACGAGTACATTCGGCCCTACAAGGTATTGCAGCTGCATTTCGACGTCCCAGAAGACTTCGTGGCTAAGCTCTTTACAGAAATGAACCTGACGACAGAAATAAACCAAGGCATTTATAAGTCGTTTGCTTTAATGACGTATTATTTCAATCAGCTCAAGGCTGACTACGACTTCGAGAAAGGAGAGACCGTAGTTTCTTCCCTGGACGACAAAGTATTGATGACGATGACCGACGACGGCGTTATCGCCATTGCTCCTGATGTTACGATTGATGACAACATCAATTACACCATCACTCAAGAAGACCTCGACAAGTTGGCCGATGCTGACAAGGACCTCTACGATTTCGCAGCCTCCTACAAAACGATTCAGTTGCTCTTCGCAGAAAACTTGGAGGTAACAATAAAAACTGGACTCCCCTATGATGACGAAGACGAAGTGTTCTATGCCATTGGCTTGATGTATTTATGCAATCAATTACAGTTTAACGAAGACAACTATTATTATGCATCCATGGAGGGTAAACCCTTGTTTACGTTTTTTGAGTCTTCTGATGATATGGTTTACCGCATCTTTCCTGGTGTTTCGGAGGCTGACGACATGAGCTATACCATCACAGAGGAAGACCTCCCAAAATTAAAAGAAATGGGGAATGATTATTATAATTTCTTCCTGCATTACAAAACCGTGACCGTACACTTTGAGGCGGGCCAAGACAACAGAGAGGACTTAGTACTCACTGTAAAAGATGGAATGGAAATTAATGCGGAAGATAACATGGAGTGGTTGGTGCCGTATGTGCTAACGATACTCCAACAGCTGAAGACGGAAGATAATGCAATTTTATCCATGGAGGACAAACTGCTATTTACTGTAAAAAATGAACATGTCGTCCTTGCTCCTGGAGTCACATCTGCCGACGACATCAACTACACCCTTACCGGTGCCGACCTTGTGACTTTAGAGAAAATAGATGCAACATTAGCAGGGTTCCTTTCCGTATATAAAACGTTGCAGCTGCACTTCGACGTTGCTATTCCTGGCGACGTGAACGGCGACGGCGAATTCAACCTGGAAGACATCACCTGGCTCATCTCAGCTTATCTTTCGTCCGAAGAAGGAGCCGACCTTGACGGTGACGGCAAACTCACCATCGACGACATCACGTCGCTGATAGAACTGTATCTGCAAAAGTAAACTGGATTTTATTATGTCGGCGAACTAAAGGCTCGCCGACATAATATTTTTTCAATGCATTTTTCGGGAGTAACAAAAATGCGTTTTTCTCTAAGGACATATATTTTACTCTAAGGACCTTAGAGTAAATAAAACACCTGTTCCTCTCTCCACCACCTTTTTACTGTCGGTGCGTTCCCACTGCGCATAGTATTTGTCGTGTATATGTGGAAATCTATCAGTTTCAGGCAACAAATATAAAAATAGCTAAGACATAATAACTAAAGCATTGACATTACTTTTCAATGGGATTTATTATAAAACTGTCTGTATCTAACACATAGGATTGTGCGGTATCAATCATTTTGCAGTTTGCAAATTCAATGGCTTTTCCGAATTCCACGTTGTTCTTGAGTCCCATGTGGGTTTGGATTGTATGTCCGAATATTTGTTTCATGTCATGAAACTCCTTATCATCATATCCCTCACTTTTCAAGCTCCACTCCATATCGTTTACATCAGACCATATACAAGAAGCATATTTATCATGACCGCCTCTTGATAGTGAAACGGTGAACAGTTTGGATAAGCCACTGACATCTTCTGTCAGTTTGTTTATTACTTCACATATTTCATGAATGTCGGAACTGTCGCATTTAACGATTTTCCTCAACCAGCCGCTTTCTATTCCGGCATGTGTGAAAATTACGTCTTTCTCAACATGTGCAATCTTGAACAAATCTTTGTTTGCATTGAACAATTCTTTTATTTGTTCGTGGAACATGGATGAGTGTCTGCTATGCCAACTTGAAAAATGAAAATATACGTCAGAATAATAAGGCATATCGTGGTTTCCCAACAACAATACAACTTTGTCCATATTGTTCCTTTTGAGGTCAATAATGTCTTCAAAATTTGATATCGCAGATTCAACACTGATGTATTCAAAACTATACGGGTCAAGATAATCGCCCAAAAAAATCACGCGGTCATATTCTTCAATATGTTCACAGGATTTTTTCCAAAATGATCTTCCGTGTATATCCGGATTTACTAAAATTTTATTCATTCGCTTAAATGTGTGTTTTTATATAAATCTTAAAATCCCCTTTTTCTTTACCCATTTTAGGCAGTGAAAATAGCGAAGCTCTGGATCCGGAACGTCGCTACCTTCACTGCTTAGATTCTGTGATTTGGATGCTGCATGTGTGTTTTCTTCCTATCGCTTACTTGATGAGAACTTTTTTACCATTATTGATATACAATCCGCGTTGTGTCGGTTTTTCGCTCAGGCGAATGCCGTCCAGCGAATACCACGCATCCTTCCTGCCCTTCTGCTCTGCAGAGACTTCAAGAATGTTGTTAGAGCCGTGGAGAAAAAGTTTGAGGGTGTAGGTTGAGGTGTCGGTGGGGGCAGTCCATGAGATTAATGCGTTGGTGTCGGTGACGTTGGAGACAGTCAGAATTGGAGCGCTCTGTGTCTGTGCCGCGGTCTCCTGCACCCCTACGAGGGTGAAGACGATGGCTGCGATGATGGTGATGATTGGTTGTTTCATATACTTCTATATTAAATTATTGCTGTCTTTTTTCCTTTCGAATCCCTTGCGGCAAAAAATCGTTCCTACCTATAAATGAACGTCCCACCCTGGTCCGCTGGTCTTTCGACGAGAAGTCTGGTGGAACTTGCTGGCGCAAAGGTAACTATTTTTAATAGAATTCTGCCTGTTTTTTTCTGAAAAAATCATTTTTAGCCCTGTTTCTTCTCGTTTTTTATATTGTCACGTTCCTTTTTTAAATGGAAAAAAGAACTTTTTGCCTGCGACATAGTGCCGATTTCGCTGAAAAGTGCTAATTTTGCACTCGTTTTATGGAATATCAGACTATATATGACGAGGAACTGGGGGCGAAACTCCAGTTCAGCGTGTTCAAGCCAACGGACGGGTTGGCTGAATTTCATGCTATTATACAGATTGAACCGCGCTGCGATGTGTTTGCCGGACAGTTGGAAAGACTGTTGGGCGCTGAGACTGTGCTGATGACGCACCCCCTGCTGAAAGGTGCCCAACCCGTGTTCAAACGATTTTTCCTTTCTGACGCAACCAACCAGCAAGGATTGGTTGAAGAAAGTTTGCGGCAGTGCCATCTCGGTGTCCACCCTACTCTCTCGTGCATCCAGCAGCCACCGCTGAACGGCAGCAAGGTGGCACTGTGGATTTACCTGGTCGGTGCCGAAGCCGAGGTGGTTTACGGAGCAGACGCGCTGGGCAGTACGCTGGTGCGGCACAATGGCTATGAACATCTCTGGACGATGGGCATGGCTGTGGGCGAAGGTTCTTCCTACGAACAGAGCGAGACACTCCTGCTGCGCTATGAACAGCAACTCCGCGAGCATCGGATGACGCTGGCTGAGAACTGCATCCGCACCTGGTTCTTCGTGCGCGACGTAGATACACAGTACAAGGGACTGGTGGTGGCTCGCCGAGAGAATTTCACCGATCAAGGGCTGACACCCGATACGCACTACATTGCCTCCACAGGCATTGGCGGTAATCCTGCCGACCCGAAGGCCATCATCCAGTTGGGATGCTATGCCCTGCAAGGTTTTCAGCCTGCGCAGCAGCGTTATCTCTATGCCCTGACGCATCTGAACAAGACTTACGAGTATGGCGTGACCTTTGAACGCGGCACGCTGATGGAATATGGCGACCGTGGACACGTCTTCATTTCGGGCACCGCCTCTATCAACAACAAGGGAGAGGTGGTGCACGTGGGCGATGTGGAAAGTCAGACGCACCGAATGTGGGAAAACGTGGAGACGCTGTTGGCTGAAGGCGGCATGACCTACGACGATGTCATGCAAATCATTGTCTATCTGCGCGACATGGCAGACTATGAGCGCATCAGCCGCCTGTTTGAGGAGCGTTTCCCGAATACGCCTCACGTCATTACGCTGGCTCCGGTCTGTCGGCCCACATGGCTCATCGAGATGGAGTGCATTGCCGTGGATGGACGCCAGCGAAATTTCAGGGCATTTTGAGTGCAAATACTCACGTTCTTGCTCTATTTCACACATTTTGAGTATTGCGTAGTTCGGAAATTTGCCGTACCTTTGCAGCGCGAAAAGAAAATTTCTTTACTCATAATAATGTTCATATCGTGCCGTGAGGCACAACGGCTTAGCAGTTCTAAGAAAACTTCTTTTGAAAGGAACAAGAACAGCTATGTTTCTTTAGAATTACGTAAACCATAAAATGTTAGAGAATCAAAACTGTTTCACCTCTTCGTGACGAAAAGATGAAACAGTTTCTCTTTTTGCGACAAAATGTGCCGAAAGGTGAAAAAAAATAAGCATTTTCTTTGTGGAATCGCATTTTATCTGTACTTTTGCAACCGTGTTTTGCGCATTTCTATGCGTTCCTACACAGATGTAACTGTTTTTATTCATTATATAAATAAAGGAAAACAACATGAGAGTTATTATTGAACCGAACTACGAAGCCCTGTCGAAGTGGGCTGCCAACTATGTGGCAAAGCGGATTATTGAGTCTAATCCTACACCCGAAAAGCCTTTTGTGCTGGGTTGTCCTACAGGCTCATCGCCGCTGGGAATGTATAAAGAGTTTATCCGTCTGAACAAGGAAGGAAAATTGTCGTTCCAGAACGTTGTGACATTCAACATGGACGAATATGTGAATTTGCCCGAAGACCATCCGGAGTCTTACCACAGCTTCATGTGGAAGAACCTGTTCAGCCAGATTGATATTAAGCCAGAGAATGTGCACATCTTGAACGGCAACGCCAAAGACCTGATTGCAGAGTGCAACCACTATGAGGAACTGATTGCCCAGGCCGGTGGCATCGACCTCTTCATGGGCGGCATCGGTCCCGACGGCCACTTGGCTTTCAACGAGCCAGGGTCTTCGCTGTCGTCTCGCACACGTATCAAGACGCTGACCACCGACACCATTCATGCCAACAGCCGTTTCTTCGACGGCGACCTGGCTCTTGTGCCAAAGCAGGCCTTGACGGTGGGCATCGGCACCGTGATGGATGCCAAGGAAGTGCTTATCGTGGTGAACGGCCACAACAAGGCTCGCGCCTTGCAGCACGTCATCGACGGCGAGATTTCACACAAGTGGACAGCTTCCATGCTCCAGATGCACCCCCATGCCATCGTGGTTTGCGACGAAGCTGCCTGCGATGAACTGACCGTAGGAACCTATAAGTATTATTTGGATAAGGAAAGAGGAAATTTGTAAAAAGCCTTGTAAGAAAACGGCAGAGCGTTTAGAGAAGATTCTGATTTTTCTCTAAACGCTCATTTTTGTTAGGTTTCTGTCTGTTCAAGGCAAAACTCTTTGGCATTCCCTATTTGAATACCAGCTCGTTTTCCGTGGCACTCACGGCAATGGGCTTATCTCTGTTGACCTCGCCGCTGAGCATCTTCTTCGACAGTTCGTTCAGCAGTTTTTCCTGAATAGCCCGTTTCACCGGACGTGCACCGAACTGCGGGTCGAAGCCTGCACGGGCAATGAAGCTGATGGCCTGGTCGTCCACCGAGAGCGTGATGCCGTTCTGGGCAACCATCTTCACAACGCGGTCAATCTGCAGTTTCACAATCTCTCGGATTTCATCCTCGCCCAGCGGCGTGAACTCTATGATTTCATCGACACGGTTCAGAAATTCGGGCCGGAAGATGCTGAAGAGCGCATCGCGCGGCGCATTGCTGGTCATGATGATGATTGTGTTCTTGAAGTTCACCGTGCGGCCCTTGTTGTCGGTCAGACGCCCGTCGTCGAGCACTTGCAGCAGTACGTTGAACACGTCGGGGTGAGCTTTCTCAATCTCGTCGAAGAGCACCACGCTGTAGGGTTTCCGACGGACAGCCTCGGTCAGCTGACCTCCCTCTTCATAGCCGATGTATCCTGGAGGCGCACCCACCAGTCGGCTGACGGTGTGTTTCTCCTGATATTCCGACATGTCGATTCGTGTCATCATCGACTCGTCATCAAACAGGTAGTCGGCCAAAGCTTTTGCCAGTTCCGTCTTGCCCACACCCGTCGTGCCGAGGAAAATGAAGCTGCCGATGGGTCGCTTCGGGTCCTGCAGTCCGGCACGACTGCGGCGCACAGCATCGCTTACAGCCTTGATGGCCTTGTCCTGACCTACCACGCGCCTATGAAGCTCCTGCTCCAGATGCAGCAGTTTTTCGCGCTCGCTGGTTTGCATCTTGCTCACGGGGATGCCCGTCCAGCGGCTCACCACGTCGGCAATGTCGTCGGCTGTGACTTCCTCCTTCACCAGCGCATTGCCATCCTGCGCTTCAGCCAGTCGCGACTGCACGGTCTTGATGTCTTCCTCCAGACGTTGCAACTTGCCGTAACGTATTTCTGCCACCTTTGCATAGTTGCCCTCGCGCTCCGCACGGTCAGCCTCAAACTTCAGGTTCTCTATCTGCTGCTTGTCACTTTGAATCTGGTTCAGCAGCGCACGTTCACCCTCCCACTTCTGCTTCTGCTTCTGCTCGTCGGCCTTCAGCGTAGAGATGATGGCATTGAGTTCGTCCAGCTTCTTCTGGTCATTCTCGCGTTTAATAGCTTCGCGTTCAATCTCCAGTTGCTTGATGCGTCGGGAGAGTTCGTCCAGTTCCTCGGGCAGCGAGTCGCGTTCCATGCGGAGCTTGGCAGCGGCTTCATCCATCAGGTCGATGGCTTTGTCGGGGAGGAAACGCTCGGTGATGTAGCGGTTCGACAGTTCCACGGCAGCGATGATGGCTTCGTCCTTGATGCGCACCTTGTGGTGATTCTCGTACCGCTCTTTCAGTCCACGCAGGATGGAGATAGAGCTGAGCACGTCGGGTTCGCTCACCATCACCGTCTGGAAACGACGTTCCAGCGCCTTGTCCTTTTCAAAATACTTCTGGTATTCGTCCAGCGTCGTAGCGCCGATGCTGCGCAGTTCACCGCGAGCCAGGGCCGGCTTCAGGATGTTTGCGGCATCCATCGCTCCTTGCGTCTGTCCCGCACCGACGAGGGTGTGGATTTCGTCGATGAACAGAATGATTTGCCCATTCGATTTCACAACGGCGTTGATGACACCCTTCAGTCGCTCTTCAAATTCGCCCTGATATTTCGCACCCGCAATGAGGGCACCCATGTCCAGGCTGTAGAGCTGCTTGTCCTTCAGATTGTCGGGCACATCGCCGCGCAGTATTCTTCCTGCCAGTCCCTCCACGATAGCCGTCTTACCAGTACCTGGTTCGCCGATGAGGATAGGGTTATTCTTGGTTCGGCGCGAAAGAATCTGCAAGATGCGCCTTATTTCTTCGTCACGGCCAATCACTGGGTCCAGCTTGCCGTTCCGTGCCAGTTCGATGAGGTTGGTTGCATACTTTTCCAGAACCTCACGCTCGTCCTGTGGCTGTTGATTTTGATTGTTGTTGAAGTTCATAATGTATGTAAGTTTTAATGGATTAATAAATTCTGTTGCCCCACTCCGCAACAATCCCCATGCCTCACCACACAAAAAGGACAGAAAGTCAGTGCCTTCTGCCCTTTTGTCTTGTATGGATCTGAATGTTCTGCCGTTTTGTCTATATGGTATTCTTTATCAACACAAGCCCCTATCCTAAAGTAAAAGATAAACGTTATTGTACTTCAACAATTTTGGCATTCTTCAATTCTTGTTGTATGGTGTATATAAATTGTCTATCTTCCCTGTAGTATTGACAAGTTCTTGCTTCAAATTGCTTAGGAAATAGAGGTGCGCCGAAAATTCTTCGTTATTAATTACACATTGAAGTATTTCCCAGCGATGTGATTATTGGTAATGTGACGAATGTAATATGCTTGATCTGTTTCTTCAAAGAATATGTACCATGTGGTGCGTGGGCTTTTTCTGTAGATAAAGTATCGTAGATTTACACCATAACGAGCAAAGAAGCTGAAGCAAATCCTCTTCTACTTCGGATGTAAATTGAATCGACTTCATTCAAACAGAGCTTTGATGCGTGGACGCAATTGTTCTAAAAGTTCGTCTGAAGTATAGGTACGGCAGTCTTCTCCATGTGGAGTTCGACGGATTCGTTCTTCCAGCAAGTCCAAGATAGAGGGATAGGTGTTTACTTTTGTGTACACAGTGGCAGAACCTGAAACGGCTGCTGGTTCACTGGCAGTACAGCTCTGTTCGGAATCTTTTTCTTCGTAATTCATTGCAAAAACATTTATTGCTGCAAAGATACAGCTTTTTTCTTAAAACAAGGTCGTTGAATTCAAGGAATGTGAAAAAACTCCTGGTGCCCCCCTACTCTTCTACCAAGAACATGGCGTAGAGGGTGGTGAGGAAGAGGAGTTCTTCGGGTTCGCCAAATTCCTTCATGTACATGAGGGTTTTGCTGTTCGATTCGCTGATGGAGTAGTTGGGCTGGAAGGTGGTGTAATTATAGTTGCCCGTGCCATCGGCCACGTAGGCGACGGCGGGATAGAGCCGGTAGCCGAAGGAGGAACCAATGTACTGGGTCTGAACGTTTTGCCCCTTGGTGGGAGCTGTGCCTATCAGGATGACATTCTTTTCGCCGAGGGTGTTTTTCAGGCCCTGTATCAGCCATTCGGCAGCTCCTTGCGTGTAATTACTTACAATAATGTACACGCGCGAGAGTTCCAGGCTGCCCAGCGTGGCGTCGTAGCGGAAGGTCTGGTTGTTTCCAGCGTAGCGGTCGTTCCAGTACGTCTGGGCAAAAATGCCGTCCCTGCGGTTGGCGGGCACGATATAGCTGGCGATGCGCTGGGCCATTTCTATGGTTCCGTAGTTGCACAGGCGCAGGTCGAGCACCAGTTCTGTGGGTTCTTCCTGCAGGAAGTATGCCATGTGGTCGTCCAGCTGCTTCAGATACTTGTCGCTTGAAGTCTGCTGCTCGTCGGGACCGGCCGTCAGACGGGTACACATGAGGTATCCAATCCACGATCCTGCGAAGTTGATGAAATTGCGCACGGGGAATGCTTCTTCTTCCACGTAGCAGGAGGCTGGCAGCTTTGCAAAGAGGGTGTCTGTCCACACCACGGTGTCGTTGGTGAGGGTGTCGATGTGGTGGACGATGAGTGAATGGCTGCTGCCGTTTTTCAGGTATTTTGCCACGTTGCCCGAAGTCATTCGGGTGCTGTCCACCATGGAGATGAAGTCGCCGCGATGCAGTCCGCACTGGTCGGCAGGCGAACCTGGGGCCACGTAGGTCACACGCACAAACGAGCGCGACGTCATCCGCGTGGGGTCGGACATCAGGGTGAAATCCATGCCGTAGGTGTCGTGGTGGTTGAAGTAGCCACGCTCGTGGGGGTCGGTCTGTGCCGTGTCGGACAGGCAGTACGACCACGAGTCGTTCTTGTTCGCAGCCTTGGTGACGGACGAGAAAAACTTCGTGCCCTCATAGAAGAAAGCCTTGTAGTCCTGCTCTGGAATGAGGTCGCCCCAGAGGTACTTGTCCTTCATCTGTTCATAAATCCATGTGCTGTGTTGCGTCAGTTCCACAAACTCGTGCGTGCGGTCTTCGCCACAGGCGGCAATGAGCAGTGACGATACTATCAATCCTATGTATATCAGTCTTTTCATCAGTATTGTTAATTTTATACTTTAATTCAACCTGAGTCGCTATTCATGGTGATACGGTTCGCCGCGCATGATGGTCATGGCGCGATAGAGCTGCTCGACGAACAGCAGCCGAACCATCTGGTGGGAGAAGGTCATGCGCGAGAGGCTGAGCTTTTCGTTGGCTGCTGCATAGACCTCAGCCGAAAAGCCGTAGGGACCGCCGATGACAAAGACCAGACGCTTGCTGACCGTCTGCATCTTCCGTTCCATCCACGCCGAAAGCTCCACGCTGCGCAGTTCCTTGCCGTGCTCGTCCAGGAGCACCACATGGTCCCCACCCTGCAGCTGTTTCAGAATCTGTTCCCCCTCAGCCGTTTTCTGCTGTTCCGTGGTCAAAGCCTTCGTGTTCTTCAGTTCGGGAATGGTGCACACGTCGAAGTTCACATAGTGGCGCAACCTGTCGGCGTACTCGTCGATAAGTTCCACAAAATGGCGGTTCACGGTCTTGCCAACCTGTATCAACATTACTTTCATGCTGCAAAGGTAGCAATTCAAAATTAAAGAAAAAAGAATGTTCGCAGAAAAATTTTTCCACTCCCTCCAAAACGGCATTGCATGGCCACTCTGGCAGCAAAGTTTTACCACTTTGTTACCACTACTTTGGTAAAACTTTACCATTGCAGTGGTAAAACTTTACCAGCCGTGTGGTAAAACGTTACCATCAAAGTGGTAATGGTTTACCATTGCAGTGGTAACGGAAGGGTAAAAATGTGGCAGGGGAACGAGGGTTCAGCGCTTCTTCTTTTTCGATGATTTTCGGGCAGAAGATTTCTTCTGTCCCTTCAGGTCGGGATTGATGAGTCGGGACACATTCAGTTCTTTCACAGACGATTGCGGATTCTGCACATCCTGTGCAGGTACGCTTTCGTAGCCCAGTCGGTCGGAAGCGGTCACGGCAAAATAGCGCATCCGCAAGGCTCTGCCGGTGAGTGGATAGCTGTGGCCCGTCACACGCACAGCCAGCAGGTTTTCGGCTCGCTCCGTATCTACGGGCCACAGGTTGCTGCCATAGACATTATAGAGGGGTGCGTCGCCCTGCCATTGCAGCCCGTCCGCTGTGCGGCGCAGCTGGGTCGGGGCTTGTGGCTTGGGCTGGGCTGTGTCCATCCAGTCCATCGTCGGGGTCAAGGCTGGGTACGGGAAAAATTCGTCCTCGCAGCAGTCGTACAGTCCTTTCACGTTGCGTGTGAGGAAGTCGCTGCGATAGAATGCCATGCCGCCGATGCCGCTGCGTCGGGCTGTGTGCATCTCGGCACGCACAGTGTTGAGCGTCCATTTCCCTTCGCGGGGGTCCAGGAAATAAATGCCGAGGCCTGGAGCCACGGGGTGTCCGTAGCTGTGTTCGAGCCAGTCGAAGAGGAAGGGATAGAAATGGTTGCCCTGGAAATACATCATCGGGAAGAGCATGTCCTGTATGTTCTCCCTGAGCCACAGCTGCGGGTCCTGATATACAGCGTTGTAGCAGTTCCATCCGCCCGATGAGTAGCGGCTCAGATTGCCATACTTGCCGATGGGCGAACTGCTCAGTTTCACCCAGGGCTTCAGGGGCTTCACGGTGTCGTGGATGCAGCGGACGATGCGCGTAATGTTCTCCCTGCGCCAGTTTGCCAGTTCCGCGGCGGTGGCTTTGGGTGCGGCGGTGCGTCTGCCGCGTTTTCTGGAGGCGGAAGTCCTTTTGCCTGTGTCCGTCGCAGGGTTGCTGCCGGTGTTGTTCTTGTAGAGTGCGTCGTCGGAGAACTTATATACGCTTTCGGGGTAACGGATGTAGTCCAGGGAGATGCCGTCAATGTCGTATTTCTCAGTGATTTCGCGGCACATCGCGGCGATGTAGTCTGCCGTTCCCGTTTGACCTGGCACCATGAACACTTCCTGTCCGGCAGTCTTGCAGAGGGTTGGTTGCCGGCGGAGAATGCTTTCCTGTCCGTATTGCTTTTGCTTGGCGGCCTTGCCCAGAGGGATGCAGACCAGCCAGGCGTGGAGTTCCATGCCGCGGCGGTGGCATTCGTCGAGGCAGAACTGCAGGGGGTCGTAGCCTGGATTCCTGCCAGGATGTCCTGTCAGGCATTCGTCCCAGGGCTCGTATTGCGAGGGGTAAATCACGGTACCGCGCACACGGGTCTGGAGAATTACGGTGTTGATGTGCACCCGTTGCAGGCGGTTCAGGATGTCAACCAGTTCAGCCTTCTGCCGTTCTATGCCTGCCGCATCGTTGGCTTTGGTTCGCGGCCAGTCCAGTCCGTTGAGGGTGGTCAGCCACACGGCTCTCACCTCGTGTTTGGGCTGTGGCTGATTGTAGAGTGCAGAAGTGACAGCCTCCGTCTGTGCCATCATTTTACCGCACAAAATGGAGAAAAATGTCAAAAAGATGGCTATCTGATGGAAATAAAACATTATAAAAACTTAAATTTGTTGCAAAGGTAATACAAAATTACTACTTTTGCGCAACTTTTTAAATGAAATTGCAGAAAAAAAATGATTACATTCATCACATCCCTTTTGTTTCTGGTCTTGGGCTACGTGCTTTACGGTGGCCTGGTTGACCGTGTGTTTGGTTCCGACCCTACACGCAAGACCCCCTGTTATACCTGTGCCGACGGCGTGGACTACATTGCCATGCCCACATGGAAGGTCTTTCTCATCCAGTTTCTTAACATCGCCGGCACGGGACCCATCTTCGGTGCCATCCAGGGCATTCTGTTCGGTCCGGCAGCCTACTTCTGGATTGTGCTGGGCTGCATCTTCGGCGGAGCCGTACACGACTACCTGTCGGGCATGATTTCAATCCGCATGAACGGAGCCAGTCTGCCCGAAATCATCGGAGACAATCTGGGACAGGTGCCACGCCTCTTGATGCGCTTCCTCTCCCTTGTGCTGATGATTCTGGTAGGCGCAGTCTTCGTCACCACTCCTGCCGACATTCTCGACGGCATGATAGGCAACCAGGGTTTCCTGTGGTCGAAGGACTTCTGGGTCATACTCATCTTTGCCTACTACATCCTTGCCACTCTGCTGCCCATTGACAAACTCATCGGCAGAATCTATCCCATCTTCGGCTGCGCCCTGCTCATCATGGCCGTCGGCATCTGTTACGGCATCTTTTCAGAGGCTGGCAACATGCCCGAAATCACAGAGGCGTTCAGCAATCATCACCCCAAGTCGGTCATGCCCATCTTCCCTGGCCTGTTCATCACCATTGCCTGCGGAGCCGTGAGCGGATTCCATGCCACGCAGTCGCCCATGATGGCACGCTGTCTGCAAAACGAAAAGTACGGACGGCCCATTTTCTACGGAGCCATGATTGCCGAGGGACTGGTGGCGCTGATATGGGCTGCCGCTGCCATCAAGTTTGCCGACAGTCTGAATGTGGACGGAAGTACACCTTACGAGAAACTGCTCAACGCCATGGTGAACCCCGAGACGGGCAAACCTTCACCTGCCATCCTGGTCAATGCTATCTGCCACAGCTGGCTGGGCAGCGTGGGAGCCATCCTTGCCGTGCTGGGCGTGGTGGCAGCCCCCATCACCAGCGGCGACACAGCATTCCGGTCTGCCCGACTCATTGCTGCGGACTTCATGCACTACAAGCAGAACAAGGTTTACAAGCGTCTGATTCTCTCCGTGCCTCTGTTCATCGTCTCCGGCATCTTGCTGAACATCAACTTCGACATACTGTGGCGTTACTTTGCCTGGTTCAATCAGACGCTGTCGGTATTCACCCTCTGGTCTGTCACCATTTGGCTGTCGCTCCGCCAAAGACGGGATCGGCGCAACATCGCCGAAGTGTTGATTGGCCTTGTTCCAGCCCTGTGGATGACACTGGTCTGCACCGTTTACATCCTGATAGCTCCCGAGGGCTTCAACCTTGACCACAATCTCTCCTACGGCATCGGTGGCGTGACTACGGCCTCGTTCCTCGGAGCCTACATCTTATGGCACAAGAGGGTATGAAAAAGCATCTGTGGCTGCCCTGCGCCTTTTTCTGCGCCGGACTCCTTTTCTATATATATTATGGCGTCAAGTGGAATGCCTGGATGGTCAATTTGCCCAACATCCTCATCTATCTCGTCATCGTCCTCGCGCTGTCGTGGGCACTCTGGAAAAAAGAACAATTACGAAACAATCACTCATAAAATCTATTTCAGTATGAAGAAAGTATTTCTTGCCTCAATCTTCGCCCTGATGGGCATTGCAAGTGCTTCGGCACAGTTTGAAAAAGGTCAGTTCTATGGTGGAGCTTCAGCTTCAGGACTGGGTGTCTCCTACAGCGAGACCACAAAATTTGCCCTCGGTGTGGACGCCCTCGCAGGCTATACCTTTGCCGACAACTGGATGGTACTGGCCGAAGTGGGCTACAACTTCCAGAACTCCAACACGCAGTCGCTCACAGTAGGTGGCCGCTGCCGCTACTACATTGTGCAGAACGGCATCTTCCTCAGCGCCGGTGCCACCTATCAGCACCTGTTCGACAACTACGACGACTTCTACCTGACGCCGGAAGTGGGCTACAGCTTCTTCCTGAACCGTCACGTCACACTGGAACCCAGTATCTATTACAACATGTCCCTGTCCGACTTCGGCAACAAGAGCCGTTTCGGCATCAAGGTAGGTTTTGGTTTCTTCTTCTAAACAACGCTCGACCATGTTATCCGTATCTGAACTCAACGACCGACTGATTGACTTGGCTTTTGCCGAAGACATCGGCGACGGCGACCACACCACCCTCTGCTGCATCCCAGCCGACCAGGAGGGCGAAAGCCTTTTGCTCATCAAGGAGGAAGGCATCTTTGCCGGCGTGGAGATAGCCAAGCAAGTGTTTCACCGCTTCGACCCCACCATGCAGGTGGAGGTGTTTATCCAGGACGGAGCACACGTCCGCCCTGGCGACATCGTCATGTCCGTCAAGGGCAAGGAACAGTCTCTGCTCCAGACAGAACGTCTGATGCTCAACATTCTGCAGCGCATGTCGGGCATTGCCACGATGACGCACAAGTATCAGCAGGCGCTGATCGACGCCGGAACCAAGACCCGTGTGCTCGACACCCGAAAGACTACGCCAGGAATGCGTATGCTGGAGAAGGAAGCCGTGAAGATTGGCGGCGGCATGAACCACCGCATCGGACTCTTCGACATGATTCTGCTGAAGGACAACCACATCGACTTCTGCGGCGGTGTGCACAATGCCATCAGCCGTGCCAAGCAATACTGCAAGGAGAAAGGCAAAGACCTGAAGATAGAGTGCGAAGTGCGCAACTGGAAAGAACTGGAAGAGGCCCTGGCAGAAGGCTGCGACCGCATCATGTTCGACAATTTCACGCCCGAAGACACTGAAAAGGCCGTGAAACTGGTGGCCGGACGTGCCGAGACAGAATCCTCGGGCGGCATCACCTACGACACGATGATTCCATACGCCAAGGCAGGCGTGGACTTCATTTCATTCGGAGCACTCACCCACTCCGTCAAGGGACTCGACATGTCGTTCAAGGCTAAGGGCAGCGACAAACTCATCATCAAGTAATGGACTTCTTTTCCGAACATTTTAACGGCAGAGAGCGGCATACAGTCATACTGCTCGCTGTCGTTATATTGTTTGGCATAGGTCTGATGATGCTTTTCCAGAACGACGACATCACAGCGGAACCGCAAGCCTCCACAACCGCACGGCCGCAAAATACCACAACCGCAGACTCCACCTATCAGCAAAAGCGGGAAGAACGCCGCAAGCGACAGGAAGAGCACTACCGCCTGCAAGCGGAATACTACGACCAGAAGGACAAGTTCTACCGGAACGAAATCCGGCACTACAAGGCACTCAACGCCCAGCGCCCACACGTTCAGCCACGCACCACTACGGACGAAGTGGAAGAAACGACGGTCATCGGGAAGTTCGTGGAGCACACCACGGTGGATGCCAACACTGCCGACTCCATCACGCTCCGGCGCATCCCTGGCATCGGCAGGACCATCTCTGCCAGCATCCTGCGCTATCGCAACATGCTGGGCGGCTTCTACGACCTCAACCAACTGTTGGAGTGCAAGTTCTTCACACCCGACCTGCTGTCGTGGTTCACACTCAGTCCGAAGCCGGAACTCAAGAAAATCAACATCAACCATTCCGGATTCTATCAGCTGAAAAGGCATCCTTACATCAACAAGGAACAGACGCAGGGCATCCTGGAATACATCCGGCTCTATGGCCCCATCAGGGACTCCGCGCAACTCAGCAGCCTGGGGCTCTTCACGGCTGAAGACCTCGGACGACTGATTCCCTACCTGAATTTTGAATAATTAAAAACTCATATCACATGAAAAAACTACTTACACTACTGATTCTTCAGTCCTCACTCTTCATTCTTCAGTCCCAGGCCTGCACCAACCTCATCGTGGGCAAAGAGGCTGCGGACGGCAAGGCTGTCTATGTCACCTACTCAGCCGACAACTACGGCACCTACGGCAGCATGTACTTCCACCGAGGTGGCAAGCATGACAAAGGCGAAAAGCGCAAAATCTTTGACGGCGACACCAACCGTCCGTGGGGCGAAATACCACAGGTTGAGGAGACTTACCATGTAATCGGACAGATGAACGAATTCCAGGTGGCCGTCTGCGAAACCACTTTCGGCGGACGCGAAGAACTCTGCGACACCACCGGCATTCTGGACTACACCTCCCTGATGCAAATCGCATTGGAACGCGCCAAAACCGCCCGCGAGGCCATCAAGGTCATGACCGACCTGGTAGCCGAATATGGCTACAATTCAGAGGGCGAATCGTTCTCCATCTGCGACAAAAACGAAGCCTGGATTATGGAGATGATTGGCAAGGGACCAGGCAATCGCGGTGCCAACTGGGTCGCTGTACGCATTCCGGACGACTGCATCTGCGCTCATGCCAATCAGAGCCGCATCACACGCTTCAACCTGAAGGACAAGAAGAACGTGATCTACTCCAAGGACATCATCAAATTTGCCCGCGAGAAAGGCTATTTCACAGGTAAGAAGGATGCCGACTTCTCCTTCCGCGATGCCTTTGCACCCTCCGACTTCAGCGCCACACGCTATTGCGAGGCCCGTGTCTGGAGCTTGTTCAATCGTTTCTACAGCGGCATGGCTGAATACACCGATTATGCCTTTGGACTGGTGCCCGTGACCGACCCCAACGCCCGCCACACCGAAATGCCACTCTACGTAAAGCCCGACAATCCTGTCCAGCTGACAGATGTCATCGCTGCCATGCGCGACCATTACGAAGGCACACCCATCGACTTCCGCGACCAGCCAGGTGCAGGCCCCTATCAGATGCCCTATCTGCCCACACCGCTGTCATGGGAACTCGATGGCAAGAAATACTTTAACGAGCGTCCTGTTTCCACACAGCAGGCTTCCTTCTGTGTCGTTTGTCAGATGCGAGCCAAATTGCCCGATGCCATCGGCGGCATAGTCTGGTTCACCAACGACGACCCCAACATGGCTCCCTTCACACCCGTCTATTGCGGATCCAGCGAAGTGCCCACCTGCTATCGTCGCGTCCCTGGCAAACAGGACGAATTGCACTATTCCACCAAAAGCGCATTCTGGTTGCAGAACACCGTGGCCAACTGCGTATATCCCTACTACAGTAAGATGTTCCCTGACCTGCAGCAGGTGCGCGACTCGCTCGAAGCGGCAACCATCAACGAGAAGAAGATGATAGAGGACATTGCCAGGGGTGCAAAACTGTCGCATCCTGACAAATACACCAAGATTCTGACCGACTACTCCAAGCAGCAAGCCGACCGCATGATGAAACGTTGGCAGCAGCTTTTTGAATTTCTGCAGGTGAAGCACATCGACATGGCTGTGCGTCCGCAGGACGAAAAAGGCCGATTCAAGAAGAATCCCTACGGATTCTCAGCACCCGTCACTCGTCCTGGCTATCCCGAAGCCTACCGCCGCCGCATCGTTAACGAAACAGGCGACCGCTACCTTATTAAAGAGTGAGAATCACACATTATTTATATTAGGAAAAGCTCTATTCATATAAAGAAATCCATCGGGATGCTCGGCAGAAAATCGCATGACATTCCGATGGATGTTTTTTGTACCAGTGGTGATAAAGATAGATTACTGCTTCTTACCACGTTCATCAATCACAACCTCTGCATTTTTATAAAGGTTCGGAATGTCACTGTACCGGATACGGAATTTTGTGCCGTGGTTGTGCCCTGTACGTGCATCGAAGTCGATATATATTTTGCCATCACGAATGGATTCAATAAACTTTTTCTGGTCAAAATTTGAGAGTTTGAGGACATAATTATAGAAAAAATATTCCTTTCGCTTACAGCCCTTGCCTTCGTACTTGACATCAGCACGGACATAAAAGCAATTCTTAAGCTTGGTGCCAGCCTTGTGGAAAAGGTCGTCGAACCCCCAATAAGGTACAATGTCAAAATTGCCGAGGTGTCCTGCACGCTGTTTTACACTTTTGGTCCAGTTAATGTGACGCTCGTCTATATATGCTTTATCGAAGATGATTTCTATCTTGCGCTGCTTGTCGTTGACATTGACCTTGAAACCACGGTCAGTGAATGTACTGGCATTAAGTGTGGCACGGAAGGATTTTTCATCCTCTGGGTATTCGCCTCCTGCTTTCGAATGTGGCCAGCCATACTTCGGAATCAGAATGTTTGAAACGATACTCATAGCAGTGGGCGAAGGCTCAGTGTGGAACATGGTGAGTAGCGAGGTGGTTGTAGCTCTTTGAGCTTTCAGTTCCCATTCGGCAGCATTAGGGATGGGCAGATTGTTTTCCGGTATTTCCAACAGATCTTCGAGAATGTTACCAACAGCGCCATCATTCTTTCCGCGATAATTTTCTATCCATCCCTTGGCATAGATAACTTTGAATTTCTCGATTAATTCTTCCTTAGAAAAGGCTTTCAATATGGTATTCATCTTTTTTCTTTTTTTTGCGTGTCGGAGTAATGGGTACAACCTCAGAGAAGAGCATCGGCTGGTGGAACTTGGCCACCTCGGGATTCACCTTATTCTTTTCGAGGCGTTCAAGGGCTGACTTACAGTATTTCTCTGATTTCTCGATACCGATGAAGTCACGACCAAGTCCGGCAGCAACAACTGCAGTTGTGCCGGAACCCATGAAAGGATCGAGGATAATTTGGCTAGTCGTGGACGAAATAATACGGTCAATCAATTCAACGGGAAACGGTGCAGGATGGTCATTACGCTGTTCCTGCATGATTTCCCACACATCACCATAACTGTTCGCATGTGGAGCGAGCTTGAAGTCTTTCTTGGCAATAAAATATATTACCTCGTATGTCGGTAAGAAGTATCCGGCATTGAAATTGATGCCACCCTTTCGCTTCCAGATAATAATTTGGCGCAGTGGCACATCATATATGATGTCACGACGATCCTGCATGAGACCTGCCTGCACACGCCATTTGTGGTTGTAAAATATGGCACCATCGTCCTTAATCACTCGAACAAGTTCCATCATTACTTCATGCTGCCATTTTGCATATTCCTCATTAGGCATACAATCGTCATAATTCTCATAGCCTTCTATAAGTGCCGCATTTGCCCATTTGCCACCACGCCCATCCTTCATGCCATTGCCTGTTGAATTCTTTAAGTTGTACGGTGGAGAAGTGACGACTAAATCAATACAGTTGTCTGGAAGTTTCTTCAACACATCCATACAATCAGCATTAATAATCTTATTTAGATATTCTTCTAACATTGCGAATAGTTTTTAAGTCTGCAAAGATACAACATTTTTCAGAAACAAGATTGTTTTTAAGAGAAAAGTTGTACCTTTGCAGGGGATAGAGACGTTCTTTCTATAGAAAACGAACTTTTTTTGAAAAAAAACATATTCCTCATTTGACTTTCTCTCTTCCCCATCGTATATACAAATAGAAACGCAGGTGAAATGGTTCAGATAGACAGCGAAATACTCACGCGATGTCGGTGCGGCGACAAGGCCGCATTCCGGTGGGTCGTGCATACGTACCAGCAAATGCTGTTTTCGGTAGCGCTGAAAATGCTGACCAACGAGGAGGAAGCCAAGGACGCTGTGCAGGACACCTTCATCCGAGTGTGGCAGGGCATCGGAAACTACAACTCGGAACGACCATTCACCACGTGGCTCTACACCATCATCACCCGCCTGTGTATCGACCGCATGAAGTCGGCCAAAGCCCTGGTGCCTATGCCCGAGGACGAAACGGTGCTGAGACAGTTCGCCTGCGACAGCGACAGCCACCGAAGGCTGGAAAACAGCAAATGGATTGCCATCGTGAGAATGCTGGCCGACGGACTCAGCGAGAAGCAGCGACTGGTGTTCACATTGTGCCAACTGGAGGGGCTTTCGTCGCAGGAAGTGGAACAAATCACGTCCCTGGACAGCCGCCAAGTGAAAAGCAATCTGTACGTGGCACGACAGACCATCCGAAAACGACTGATAGATTTAGGATATGAATAAAATAGACGACATACTCGACCGACTGCAAGGCAGCCAACCCCTCATCGACAATTCCGACGAACTGACCGACCGCATCATGAGCAGTCTGCCCGACATCGACACAAAGCCCGCGCCGCATATCGGCAGCAAGCCCAAGCGTCGCGTCTGGATCTACACCGCCGCTGCCATAGCCGCTGCCGCCAGTGTCCTGCTGCTGCTCATCTTCCCGCTCCATCCAGGAAAGACTGCCGACGAGACACCCAAAGTGGCACGGCGCATCATCAAGGTGCCACGCAAAACCATTCCTCCCAAGCGCAGGAAGCTGAACCATCTGCCACCACCACCCATGAAGCATTTGGCCGCAAACCAACCAGCCAAGCCCGTTGTCAAGAAAAAGGCGGAAAGGAAAACTGCGGCTCCCGCTGCCGACACATTGTATGATTATAAGTCATACGCTCCGGCTACTCAGGCTGACGCCCAAATCGTCTATGCTTCTCAACACTCCGCTCCCGACACCGCTGCGTATCAGGCTCCCGACAAGGTGGACGAGTTCATCACGAAACTGGCCAACTACCACGGCATCGAGTCGGTAGCGCTGAACTGCCTGGAACACCGCGACAGCACGGTCGTAGCCCTTGCCTACGTCTTCCCCGACACGCGCGACATCGACCTCTTCGGCCGACTGCTGCAAGTGGCGTGCTGCTACGACGACTCCACACCTGGCTACCTGCTCAACTTCTCCCACCGCCAGTTCTTCTTCACCCTGGAAGACCGCCGCAAGGGCATGAAATACCTCTGGATAGCCGAGCGCATCGGTGGCGACAAGATTCTGCTCTACACCACCCATTCGCCCAAAGAGACCTATGTGCCGTCGGAGTGTTTCCGCGACTACCGCGACGAACTGACACACATGAAGACATTATAAAGAAATAAACATCTAAAACACATACAAACATGAAACGAACCATCATCTTCAGCCTTCTGGCACTCGTCTGCACAGCTATGCAGGCACAACAAAACAAAAACGTAAAAGTGCTGGCCAAAAGTTTTGTCTTTATGGCCCCCTGTCCCGAAGCCGTCATCGACAAGAAGACCAAGAAGAAGACCGTGGAATGGCCCAGCACGGAGAACAACTCGTGGCACGACAACATGGGCATCATCAGCAATGTGCCCGTGGAAAAGAACATCGATAGCATCTTTCCCGACAACATTCCGTCAGGCCTGCCAAGTTCCTATTCCTACCATCGCGTCATGTGGCAACTGACCGAAGAAGACGACCAGACCGTGCTCCACTGCTACTTCCGCATGCCTGCCGACGTGGTGAACAACCTCTGGCTTGCCAGCGAAGAGTGTGTCATCCTCGACAAGCAGACGGGCACCATCTATCAGTCGCGCGGCACCGAGCCCGACTGCTACAAGCGGGTGTTCAGCGTGAAAGGCAAAGAGGGCGATGTGCTCGACTTCAAAATCTTCTTTCCACCACTGGCCCCCGACACGAAGGACATTGCCATCTATGGCGTGCCCAACTGGTACCTGCGCGGCATGGACGTCAGTCTGCAATACCATTTAGACGTGGCCCACTACGACACCATCCCCAAGTTCCACCATCCCCACCTGGTCAGTCCGGCAAAGGATTACAACAAGGACAACTTCCAGTCGTGGGCTGTCTATGACGACCCGCACCTGATTAAGCCCGTAGCCGAAAACACCCTTGCGCTGTGGCTCACGCCCGAAGCCACCTACATGGCTGTGGCCACCGAGATGAACTGGATGCGTGAATACTTCGGACGGGGCACGGGCGACGTGCTGATGGACTCGAATGGTCACCAGTACAAGCTCAAAGAGATGCAGGAATACCCTACCGGCCCGATGTTCTGGATGGAGGGCTGTTCGGGCGACTACTTCGCCATCGTCCATGTGTTTGAGCCGCTGCCGCTCTATCTCGACAAGATTACCTACATCGTGCCCGAAGGCGAGCCCTTTGCCATGTGGGGTGCCAGTTGGGAAGGAAAGGTTCAGCCCGACCTCGACATCAAGACGCTCCGTGCCAACCAGCATCTCTTCCAGTACCATCCGCGCGTAGTGAAAAAGTAAACACACCATAAAACAGGTTAGTAGAATTTTTCGTAAGCTTAAGCTATTCCGGCTCAGGGACGCAGTGATGCGTCCCTGTGTTTTTCTATGGCACCCTCAGTACCTGTTGCCTCGAACCTCCAAACGCGGTTGTTTGGCATCGCCCAGCTGATAGACCTGTATCTGGGCGAATAGGCTTGTTCTTTTACTTTTCTAAGGAACGAATCTGTTTTTTTCTAAGGAATCAAGGATTTTAGGATTTATATTGATGTTCAGCATCGACTTTCCTTGGTTCCTAAATTGGCTACCGCCGAGCTAAAGGTTCCTTAGAAAAAAATAGCACAGTTCTGTCGTTGCAGTAGCACAGTTCTGTTGTTACGGTGGGAAAGTTCTCCCGCTGCGGTGGCAATGCAGTGCCAGTGCAGCGGGAGAACTTTGTGACGGCAGTGGCACAGTTCTGTGCCGAGAGCGGGAGAACTGTGCCACTGGAAAAGGGAATCGTTATGATGGTGATGGGCTGGAAGCCTATTCGCCCAGATATAGGGCTATCAGCTGGGCGATGTCTTCTATGGTGAGGACTCCGTCGCCGTCGAGGTCTAAGCCTTCAGGTTGGGTGTTGGAGAGATAGATTGAGATGAGGTCGGTGATGTCCGAGAGGTCAAGTTTGCCGTCACCGTTCACGTCGCCGGCGGGGTTCTCGTCCTCGCGGATGAGCTTGTACTCTTCGCCCAGCTGGAGCAGGTGCTCGGCGTAGGCATTGATGAGTGCGGGTGTGGTGAGTGTGGTTTCGGCTCGGTGTGAAAATTCGTGCTCGGCAGCGTTGATGCTGTCTGAGTAGGCGTTGTAGGCCCGCTGCGTGACGCTGTCGCTATAGGCGTCGAGTATTTCGTATGCCTGCTGGATGGCTTTGGCCAGGTTGACGTAGGCGGGGTCGATGAGGATGCTGGGATAGGCGCGGAAGGTCTTGGTCACCTTCTCGTCGTAGAAGTAGCCACGGAGTCCCTCGACGAGGGTGCCTTCCTCCACGGGCACGAAGTATTGCTTCTCTTCGTCGTTGAGCAGTTGAGCCTTGTCGGGCGTGGGGGTCAGCACGTAGGTGCCGATGATGGCTGTGTCGGGGTTCACGGCGGGTTTAGCTGCGACGTGTACGCTCTTGGCTCCTGGTGTGGAGACGAGGTTCATGTTGCGCAGCGAGGATGCCATGACCATGTAGGTGCATCCGGCCTGCAGCGTATCGACATCGACTACGTTCTTGGTGGATAAGCCTGAGCTGCGGTGTGAGTCGATGCGTCGGGCAATGATGCCGTCGGGCACGTAAGCCGCGAAGGGCACGGTGACCATGTACCAGAGGCCCACTTCGCTGCCGATGCGGAGGGTGGCGTTCCATGCCGTGAAGTCTGCTGTCGGCATGAAGTCATAGCCTGCCTGCAAGCTGAGGTTCGGACACATCTGGGTGCCGCTCAGGATGTTGGGCGTCTGGAAAGTCTGATGTTCGGGTGCAAAGACCAGCGAGTTGGGGCTTGTGAGGTAGGTGGGGTCGTAGTTGTCTGTGAAGGACTCCACGGCGGTGAGGTCGTAGTTCTGAGCCGTCTTGTAGGTTGGTCGCTTCACGATGTTTTCGAAGGTGACCTTGTCCCAGTGTCCCTTCAGGTAGAGGATGTTGTCCTGGAAGTCGGCTACTGTGAGGTCGCTTTCGCCCGTGAGGGTGAAGTAGGTGCGCAGGTTCTCGGCCTGGGAGAAGTCGATGGTGTCTTTCGACACGGTGGTGCTCCAGGGGCTTGTCACCTCTGCACAGTAGCGTTTGCCTGGTTCGATGGGACAGTTCGAGGTGTTCGACACGCCGATGGTGACGGGTGTGACTTGTCTGGCTGGCAACAGGCTGTTGCTGGCGCTCTTGTTGCCTATCTTGGTCCATTCGCCCGTAGAGTCGTTGAGGGCAAAAATGTCGATGCGGGCTGTGCCTTCGTAGTCGATGCTGCCGGCATTGAGCATGTGGACGGTGACACTGGCTCGGTCGTTGTAGATTCTGTGGTAAGCGATGCCGTCGATGGTGTCGGTGTCGGCCGATCCGTTCACGGCGATGTCGATGAGCGACAATTCTGCGGGAGCCACTTCCGGTACGACTTCAATCTGTTTCAGCACGTTGAGGTTGGCATCGGTGAGGGTGATGTACCACGTCTTTGTGCTGGTGGGTTTGCAGCTGAGGGTCAGCGTGACGGTCTCGCCTGTGGCGACGATGGTTTCGGTATCAGACGACTTGGCGTCTTTCAGGGCCTTGGGATTGCTCTTGCTGGTTGCGGCAAAGAGGTAGAATCCGCTGTGGGCGATGGTGGAGTTGTTCTGGATGGTCACCTCGAAGTCGTTGGTGCGCTGGGCATATACGGTGCCGGCGGCAGGTCGCACGTTGATGTCCATGTTCCACTGCTTGGGTATGGCACCGATAAGGGCCGACTGGTAGTCTTTGAATCCGTTCATGCCGTTGCTGGTATCGACCGTGTAATAACCGTCGCCCTGTCCGCCCCAGCCGAAGTTGAAGTAGAAGAGGTCGGAGGTTGTTCCGACAGCTGTCTTGTAGCCATGTATCACCACGGCATGTCCGCCCTGGTCGGGGTGAACGCCTGTGTACATCACGGGCCGGTGGGCCAGCAGTTCCTTGTAGAGCAACTGCACCCAGCTCTCCTGACTGTAGGAGTTGCGGTAGTGAACCGTACCGCCGTTCATGCCGTAGTAGTGGCTGTAGGTGTAGGGAATGTCCTCGATGTGGCCCGAAGTAGAACTGCCGTAGGTGAGCCAGGTGGCAGCACCCGTGGCAAAGCAAAATTCAGCCACGGCATCTTTCACAGCAGCCGGATCGCTGTTCCAGTGGTTGTCCTTCATCAGTTCCCAGTGCAGTTCTGTCCCCTTGGGCACGCTCTCGGTGACGGGCGCATCGCCGTAGCTGTAGGTAGGTGTTGAGCCTTGCAGGGTAGAAGGCAGGTCCTTGCGCCAATAGTATAGAACCTGGCAGGCAGCCGTAGCCACGCAGCCTGTGATGGCACGGTTGCTGGAGTTCTTCAGAAAGGGGCAGTGGTTGTTGTAGGGGCTGTCCTGATGCCAGTGGCTGGTCAGCAGCGGAGCGATGTTCGACCTGTCGGCAGCGGCACGCCGAGCCTTGGCTTCCTGCTTAGGGGTGTTCGTGCCGTTGGCCTGAGCATCTTCCACCATCAGCGTCCAGGCGTCGAACATGTCCTGCAGGGCGTCGGGCACATTGTTTTCGTCGAAGTCGCCCTGTTCGGTATAGCCCAGGACGATGGGCATACAGTCGTCGCCCGCAATGATGATGTAGCCCTGCCCTGCCCCACGGCTGTAGATGTAGAAGGGGGCTGTGGCTCGTGTTGCAGCGCTGAGCTTGCGGGCTTTGGCTTCGTGGCGGGAGGCTTGTTTCACTAAGGTCAGGGGACTGTCTTGTTGCAGAAAGTCAGCCGCAAGTTGCTTGGCGCGTTCCGCATCAATGGGGTCAGCACTGGCTGTCAGCCCAGCCACTGCAAAGGTCAGTAAGGTAAATAGTTTCTTCATCTTTATTCTGAGTTTTATGAGTTAGTAATATTAGTAAAAAAAATAAGTTGGAACAAAATGTTTTTACGCCTGCGGCGGCTTTAGAAAAACAAGAAAAAACAAGAAAAAACAAAAGAAAACCTTTTATCAGACAAGCAAATAAACAAGCATGAGAAAACGATTTTTTTTTCTTGTTTTCTTTTGTTTTTTCTTGTTTTTTTAAAGCCCGCGACTGCGGTTAAATCATTCACCCTCGTACTCCAAATACATATTAATCAGAGTAGTGATGTCCGATACCGTGAAATGTCCGTCGTGGTCGATGTCGCCAGATCTGGGGTCTATATCTCCTTCTTTTCCGATGGGTACAATCTCCATAAATTTGCCCCACACTTCATGTGCCTTGTACTGTTTCAAGGATTTTTCTGGCACATGCAAAGTAATGTAATCTATGTACGAATTGTTAAAGGCATCAGCCGTAACGTTGGGATATCTCACAGCATAACAGTAAAAATCCTCTATCTTGGAGCAATTGGCAAAAGCCTTTTCTCCTATATTAGTTACGCCACTACCCACTCTCACAGATGTCAGACCGTTGCAGCCTTCGAAAGCACTATTGCCGATGCTTGTCACTTTATCGCCCAATGTGATTTCCTTGATGGAAGTATTGCCATTAAACCAAGAACCCACATTGGAACAGTTTATGGTGACGATAGTTAGACCGCTGCAGCCTTTGAAAGCGTCATTGCCAATGCTTGTAACTTTTTCTCCTAATGTGATTTCCTTGATGGAAGTATTGCCACTAAACCAAGAACCTACATTGGAACAGTTTATGGTGACGATTGTCAGGCTGCTGCAGCCAGAGAAAGTCCCAACACCGATGCTTGTCACGCCTTCGGGAATGGTAATGGCTGTCAGGCCGCTGCAGCCATAGAAAGCCCAAGCGCCGATGTTTGTCACGCTTTCGGGAATAGTGATGGATGTCAGGCCGCTACAGTGAGAGAAAGCGTCATTGCCGATGCTTTTCACGCCTTCGGAAATGGTGATGGATGTCAGGCCTCTGCAGACAAAGAAAGCATATTCGCCGATGCTTGTCACACTTTCGGGAATGGTGATGGATGTCAGACCGCTGCAACCAGAGAAAGCCCATATGCCGATGCTTGTCACGCCTTCGGGAATGGTGATGGATGTCAGGCCGCTGCAGCCATTGAAAGCATATTCGCCGATGCTTGTCACGCCTTCGGGAATAATAGTTGATTGGCATCCTGCAATTAATGAGTTAGTTGCTGTTTCAATGATAGCATTACAGTTGTTTCGTGAATCATATACTTGATTTCCCTCTTTAACAATCATCTGTGTCAGGCTGCTGCAGCCAGAGAAAGCATATTCGCCGATGCTTGTCACGCTTTCGGGAATAGTAATGGATGTCAGGCCGCTGCAGCCAGAGAAAGCACCACGGCCGATGCTTGGCACGCCTTCGGGAATGTTGACGGATGTCAGACCGCTGCAGCCATAGAAAGCACCACTGCCGATGCTTGTCACGCTTTCGGGAATGGTGACGGATGTCAGGCCGCTACAGTTACAGAAAGCTTGATAGCCGATGCTTTTCACGCCTTCGGGAATGGTGATGGATGTTAGGCCGCTGCAGCCATCGAAAGCGTCATTGCCGATGCTTGTCACTTTCAATGTTTTTCCATTGTAAGTAACGGTATCGGGAATAATAATATCGCCTGAATATCTATCCGAATAGGATTTATATGTGTCTCCCTCATAACTGACAGCCAACTCCGTTTTATTGTTATCCGTGTACACATAATATATCATTACGCCCTCCTTATTGCGAACTTCAATATCGTGAGCAGTTGCAGTCATGGAGACCATGCCCATAAGGGCGGTGAGAAGGAAATAAAGGTGTTTCATGTATGTATAAGTTTTTAGATGATTGCAAATATTGATTATTGGTTCTGCCCAAGGGCACTTCTTGTTAGTCTGCTTCGCAGAGAACCTTTAGCTCGGCGTAAGCCAAATCGATCAAATCTTTCAAATCCTTCAAATCTATTTTATTATTATTAAAAAATTTGTGAGATTTGTTTGATTTGTGCGATTTCTGCCCGTAGGGCAC
This sequence comes from uncultured Bacteroidales bacterium, assembly GCA_902802265.1. Taxonomy (GTDB): domain Bacteria; phylum Bacteroidota; class Bacteroidia; order Bacteroidales; family Bacteroidaceae; genus Minthosoma. Next base: position 158,931 of record CADCLN010000003.1, read on the forward strand.
TCCTTTATCAGTCTGCTTCGCAGAGAACCTTTAGCTCGGCGTAAGCCAAATCTTTCAAATCTACCAAATCTTTCAAATCTTTTTTATTTTAAATTTATTATTTGTACGATTTGTTTGATTTGTGCGATTTCTGCCCGTAGGGCACTCCTTGTGTACGTGTAATCCGTTGTTCTAATCGTCGTCGAGTTTCAGCACAGCGAGGAAGGCTTTCTGGGGGACGGAGACGTTGCCGATTTGCTTCATGCGCTTCTTGCCTCGCTTTTGTTTTTCGAGGAGCTTACGTTTACGGCTCACGTCGCCACCGTAGCACTTGGCAAGCACATCCTTGCGCACTTGCTTCACGGTTTCACGGGCTACAATCTTGCCGCCGATGGCTGCCTGGATGGCAATGTCGAACTGCTGACGCGGCAAGAGTTCCTTCAGGCGTTCACACATACGGCGACCCAGGGTGACAGCGTTATCCACGTGGGTCAGCGTGCTGAGCGCATCGACCGATTCGCCATTGAGCAGGATGTCGAGCTTCACCAGTTTGGACGGACGGAAGCCTGCGGGATGGTAGTCGAAGCTGGCATAGCCTCGGCTCACACTTTTCAGCTTGTCGTAGAAGTCAATCACGATTTCGCCCAGAGGCATGAGGTATTCTATCTCCACACGGTTGCCGGCGATGAAGTCCTGCTTGATGAGTTCGGCGCGCTTGCCCAGGCAGAGTGTCATGATGGGGCCGATGTAGTTGGCGGTTGTGATGACGGTGGCGCGGATATAAGGTTCTTCCACGTGTTCGATGAGTGTGGGGTCGGGCATACCTGAGGGGTTGTGCACTTCCTCTGCACCTCCGTGCTTGTCATAGACCATGTAGGACACGTTGGGCACGGTGGTGATGACGTCCATGTTGAATTCGCGGTCGAGTCGTTCCTGCACAATCTCCATGTGGAGCAGTCCCAGGAATCCGCAACGGAAGCCGAAGCCCAGGGCAGCTGAGGATTCGTGCTGGAAGGTGAGTGAAGCGTCGTTGAGCTGCAGCTTCTCCAGGCTGGTGCGCAGGTTCTCGTAGTCCTCGGTTTCGATGGGATAGATACCCGCAAAGACCATGGGCTTCACTTCCTGGAAACCCTGTATGGCCTGGTCGGTAGGGTTGTTCACCGAGGTGATGGTGTCGCCAACTTTCACCTCTACTGCATTCTTGATGCCGGTGACGATGTAGCCCACGTCGCCCGTGCGGAGCTCTTTCTTGGGCACCATGTCCATGCGGAGCGTACCTACTTCCTCTGCCAGGTATTCCTTCTTGGTGTTGATGAAGCGTACTTTTTCACCTGGGCGCATGATGCCGTTGACAATTTTGAAGTAGGCAATGATGCCTCGGTAGGAGTTGAACACAGAGTCGAAGATGAGTGCCTGCAGGGGTGCCTGTTCGTCGCCTACGGGATGGGGGATGCGCTCCACGACGGCACGCAGGATGTCATCCACTCCCTCGCCCGTCTTGCCCGATGCGTAGAGGATGTCGTCTGGGTCGCAGCCTATCAAATCGACAATTTCGTCGGCCACTTCTTCGGGCATGGCATTGGGCATGTCAATCTTGTTGATGACGGGCACAATCTCCAGGTCGTGGTCAATAGCCATGTAGAGGTTGCTGATGGTCTGTGCCTGCACGCCCTGTGTGGCATCGACCACGAGCAAGGCTCCTTCGCAGGCAGCGATGCTTCGGCTCACCTCGTAGGAGAAGTCCACGTGTCCTGGGGTGTCAATCAGGTTCAGGATGTATTTGCCTGGGGCAAGTTCTTCCTTCCTGGGGGATGTGGGCAGCGGACGATAGTCGTATTCCATCTGGATGGCATGGCTCTTGATGGTGATGCCACGTTCCTGTTCCAGGTCCATGTCGTCGAGCATCTGTCCCTGAGTAATCTTGATGGTGTTTGTCTTTTCAAGCAGACGGTCGGCCAGGGTCGATTTGCCGTGGTCGATGTGCGCGATAATGCAAAAATTGCGTATATTCTTCATGAACAAAATACGTTTTGGGCGCAAAGATAGGCATTTTTCTGCAATTAACAACCACCATTCATTGGTTTTGTACATAATAATATAAATAGTGGCTGTAAAAATAGCCCTATTGGTTCATTTCTTAGAAAAAAGATGTTTTTAATAACTTTTCCATTATAAAACAATGATTATTCAAAAATTTGTTTGTATTTTTGCAACGTGTTTCCTTTGAAACACAAAAATCAAGCTCACTTCCCAGAACGAACTAGCACCTCGAAAGAGAAGTAATGAGCAATGACTATCCACAAGGAGTATGCGCTTCCTATAGGCGCAGACTTCTCCATTGGTGGATAGTTGGCAGTGCTAGGCCAGTTCTGGGAATGGTGGGTTTGCGCTTTCTTTTTTGCCTGAAGTTAGTAAAGCCCCGAAGTAAATTTATTATTAACCTTTTAAACTTTTTAGGCAAATGAAAAAAATTTTGTTGATGCTATTGTCGTTTTCCAGTCTTTCGACAATGGCGGACGAGCCTAAGACGCAGTTGGTTGTCTGGGCAAAAGACGGAACTAAAGTTGCGTATGCTTTGGCAGAAAAGCCAAAGATAACTTTCACAGAAACAAACTTGGTCATAGCAGCCCAAGGTGTGGAAGTAAACTATATGCTTGAGAACATGGCTCGCTTTACTTATGAAAGTAACACAGCAACAGCCATTACCAACTTGAAAACAGGAAAGGCTTCCGTCCGACTTGACGGTGAATCTCTGCTTTTCCCCTCTCTGAGTGCTAATAGCACTGTGTCCCTTCACGCTCTCAACGGAACACTCATTTTCAACAAAACAGTTCAAGCAGCAGGTGAATATTCTTTCCCGCTCTCGAACCTAAATGTAGGTGTCTATGTGGTTTCAGTTAATGGTCTAACTTATAAAATCGTGAAGAGATGAGAAGGATAGTTTTCATTCTGAGTCTGATTGTACTGTGCACTTCACTCCAAGCACAGAAGTATCTTCGATATACGATGAAAGACAGAAGCTTTAATGGCTTTTATACAGAATACATAGATAGCATAGTTCATAACATTGAAAACGGATTTTATAAGTCCCATGTTTATGTGAATGGAGCGCTGTACACATTACAAGCAGACAGCATACTTGATATTAAAATGGAGAATGCAGTGCCATCTTTGGACAATTTTGGTGATTATAGGCTTTATGAATTCGACTTCGACACTCTTGCTATAAAAAAAGTATATGTTGACAATCGTGCTTCACTGTGCGCAAGTTATAACGGAGACTTCGGTTCAAATGACACGATAGTTTTTATTTCAGGGTATAATGGTATAGCATGGCAATTTATCACTGATGAGGAAGGTCGTATTCGACAATTTTTCGACGGGAACAATTTGTTTTTTGTTGACTATGAAATGGATAGCGGACTCAATTATATTGAATTTACTAATGATGGATATGTTGAAATTTACGTAGAAGATAATAGTTATAGTAGATTATATTCTAAAAGCTATCGAAATGCAGCTTGGTCGCTTAGGATAGCTGAATTTTTCTCAAAAAATGAAAAATTTATAAATGGACTATCTAAACTTTCAAAAGACAGGAAAAAAGATATTGGTTTATCAATTGGCGCTAGTGTCATAACCGATTTCTTAGAAAATATTGGTGAACTTGACAAAAATCCAGAATTAAGAAATCAGTGTTTGTTAGTTGATGTTGCCTCTTTAGGACTTGATGCGTGGGGTGTATGGTCTTCTCTATGTGCTGCAGCAGGAATGACTGTTGCGGCTTATGCTATACCAGAGCTGTTATTAGTTCCCGCTTTCGATGCATCACTTCTTACAAGTTACGCAGCCTTTGGCGTGTCTCTAACTTCTTTAGGAATGAGCATGTCCAAACTGTATAAAGATTTATTTCCAAGCAAAAAACAAATGGAGGTTTATCGGGATTATTACAAGAAAAAGTATGGCATTAATATTGAGCCTTTACCTGCGACAGAAATAACATGCATAAGTGCTGTGTTAAATGGTAGTATTACTTCTTTGAAAGGTCTTAGAGGAAATCTATATTTTTCTGTTGAACCAATTTCTAAAACTTTAATAGCTAATAGCAATGTAGTATCTGAAGGGTTATGGAAACTAGAGTCCAACATCAGTGATTTAGAACCAGGAAATGCGTATAGTTACATTCCCAATTATAGAATCGTTGTTGATGGGTTAGAACTTATCTATTCTGGCGGCAGTCAATCATTCACAACTCTAACACCGAAGGCTATCACAGGGACAACTTCAAATGAATCAATGAATTCTGCTACAATATCATGTTCTTATGAGAATGTACCAGAAGATGGCATTTGTGGTGTTGAGTATACTTGGAACGATGGGTCCGTTAGTAAAAGAATTGGAAGGGTAAATGGTACACAAGCTATTAATTTAACAGGTTTAAAGCCAGGAACCACATACACGTATTGTGCATTCGTGGAAGCTTTTGGAAAGACTTATTATGGGGAATTCATGAATTTTTCCACCAGTAATGTAAGTTGCTCAGTTACACTTTCTGACTTCAAAGTCACAAAGTCTCGATATAAGGAGGATGGATTTGAAAACGATGGCGTTAAGTATGATTATAGGTTTGATGCATCTATCACAGCCACGCTCAATGTAGAAGACATATCATACATTAGAGAATGGGGCTATGTATATGAAGACCCTAATGGGAAAAAAGCAGAAATTCCTCTTTCTGAATTTGGAACGAACTATACTGATAGTCGCTATGCATACTTCCGTAATTCGGCACACTCAACAGCTCGGCTTTATGGCTATGCCTATATTGTTGGTAGTGATTCCCCAATATACGGTGAAGTCCATGATTATCCACTTGACCATAACATGGCAGTAGCAACAACTGGTGACTGTTCTAATGTGACCACTAACTCCGCTACAGTTTCATGCACCTATGAGAATGTACCAGAGGGCGGCGTTTGTGGTGTTGAATATACTTGGGATGAAGGTTCTTGCAGACAGGCTGCAAACAGTTCTGATGGCACACAAACAATAACATTGAATGGTTTGAAGCCAGGAACCACCTATACTTATTGTGCGTATATTGAGGCTGATGGTCAAACATATTATGGTGAAGATAAAACATTCACAACCGAAGTAGAACTTCCAGACCTTTCTGGTATATGGTACTGCACAATATATAATGAAGACAATTCTGTTTATAACAGCCCAATTTTAACATTCACTTCGGAAGGAACGGTAACTCAGAAAAACTCAAATTATACATCTTCATCCGAAATCGGTAGATGGAGTATAAGTACCGATGGAAATGTCAGTATAAATTTCTCTTGGACAGAAGGATCATGGTCTAACCCTAATTGGTTAAGTGAATCATTCAGAGGTGTTGTTAATAGTTTATCCAGTCCATCATCAATAGAAGGCATAGTATATAGAAATAGAACAGGAAACATTCACGATTTTAGTTACTCATATAAGTTTATTATGACGCGATAAATTCAATCGGATTTCAAATTTAAAGGGGAATGTGCTATTAGAGGGCATATTCCCTTTTTCTATTTTAATAGCGAATGTTTTGAACCTGTCAGAAGAAGAGTTTCCAAAAGCTGGAAATGGTGTAGCGGTTGGAAAAGTGGGCGTTGAAAGTGTATTGGTATTCGCCGGCGAAACCGAGAAGGTAGTTGCGGCTTGAGAGCAGTTCCAGGTCGATGCCGAAGCCCAAAGTGAAGCGGGTTTGGGCTGGCAGGCGGTAGGTGTGAGTGCCGTCGGAGAATTGACAGGCTGTGGTGTGACGGATGCCCGCCATGGGTCGCAAGCCTGTAGAAATGGGCGGCAAGGTCGGCATGATAGATGTTCAGGCGGTCGCCCTGGCTGGGAGCGTCGGCAGGCCGGTTGGAGCCTGTGTTCAGTTTGGCGGTAGTGGTGGCCGCCTTCACAATGGCGTCGATCGAAAAGAGCGGATTGAGGTAGTAGTTCAGTTCCAGACCTGTGGAAAAAGCTGCCGAGGCGATGATTTGTGCTTCGGCATTTTCGGAGTAAAGGGTCACCTTGCGGTCGCCCACCTCTGTGCCCGAAAGCAGTCGCAGTCCTGTGGGGCGGTCGATGAACTGCATGGTGCGCAGGAGGTCGCGGCGGCGCAGTTCGATGCGGTTAATGCCTGCAGCCCCGTAGAATTTGTCGGCGATGAAATAGGCAAGATTCGTGGACAAGGCTCCGATGCCGGCTCCCATGAAGATGTCGTTGACCCAGTGGCGGTTGTGGTGCAGACGGAGTGCCTGTGTAGCCGTGGCACAGGCATAGCTGCCTACCGTCACCCAGGGGGAATAATGCCCGTATTCTCGGCTCAGTATGGTGGCCGAAGCAAATGCCAGGGCAGCATGGCCTGAGGGTAAGGCGTGGTTGGTGTGGTGGTCGGGCGAGAGTTCGTTGACAGCGCTGTTCAGTCCGCAGGTCAAACCTGCCGTCAGGATCACGGAAAGGGCTGAAGCGGTGGCCATGCGTCGGGGTGTGCTGCGCGACTCAACACCCGCAAGCCGCAATGCCCAGGCTGTGGCCAACGGCGCAGCAGCAGGCAGATAGTCGGCGAAATGGGTGCCGCTGGAATAGGAATGAAACTTGGCTGGGATGTTGTGGTAGCCTCGCTCGGTAATCGACATGATGATGCCGCGCAGGAGGGGTTGCACGCCTTCGTAGGAGAAGTTCATTTCTTCCTTCAGACGCAAATCCTCGTAGCGTTGAATCAGGTTCAGGGCGAACTCTTGCACCTTTTCGGCTTCCATCAGCGAGTCGAGCGTGGCCAGGTAGGCTGAATCCACACCTTGCGGCAGGCTGTCGTTCTGCTGGGCTTTGATGGGAAGACTGGCGAGGCACAGCAGGAGGCAAAGGAGTTGTCTATACATTCAGGGAAAAGGAAAAAAACAGAGAGTGGCTCCACGGGAATGGGCGCACCCTCTGTCCAAAAAAAACTATGAAATGATTATTTTGCAGAATAATACTTCTTGTAGAGCTTTGCCTTGTCTAACTGGTTGGCGTTGTTGTAAAGAATGTACAATGCCTCGCCCCAGTATTCAGGATGCTCGGGATATTTCTGTTGCAAACCGGCAAACATGTCGATGGCGTGCTGAGCGTCTTCCTTTTTGCCGGAAACCAGGGCGTTCTGCCATGCGCACTTGGCGGGCATGGTGATAGCCTGCTCTTCGTCTGGGTACTTATCTACGGCTTCCTGGAAGATTTGTTCAGCCTTCTTGTAGTTCTTCTGGTCGAAATAAATCTGTCCCTCCATCAGGTAGGCACGCACGGTGTTCTCGTTGTCGGGCAGATTCTTCTTGATGAGCTGAATGGTCTCCAGACAAGCAGCCTTGTCGTTGTTATACTGGTCCTGCATCAGCATGATGGCGATGTTGGCGTAAGCGTCGTCGGAAGGAGAAAGGCTTGTCAGACCCTTCTTCAGGTATTCTACGTACTTGTCGTGGTTCTTGTCTCTGAAGCGGATGGCCAAAGCCTGGTAAGCCGTTGACTCGAACTTGGTGCCGATCAGTCCGAGGTAAGCGGCTTCTACATCCTCGTCCTTGGCAGTCTTCAGGTTGGAGAGCGACTGTGCCATGAAGGCTTTTGCATAGGAAATCCACTCAGCCTTTGATGGGTTTTCAAAGTCGCTCATCAGGTGCGACTTGCCCAGTCCTTCGTAGGCGATGGTAGCATACTTCACAGCCTGCTGCACTTCGTCCTGGTTGTCGGAGCTTGAAAGTCCCTGTGCGGCCTGCAGACAGATCAGCAGCGGATTGGCAGCAATGCCCTGGTAGCGCTTGTGCTGAGCTGCAATTTCGTCGGGCTTCTTGCCCTGAGTCTGGTAGAGGTCGTCAAATTTCATGCAGTAAGTAGCTGTGTTGTAGGCAGCGTCCAGCATCTGTGGCCTCAGGCTTTCATCGGCTTTGGCGGCCACTTCGTACTTCAGGAAATACTGAAATTCAATGTCGGCAGCTGTCTGCCATGTGTGTGCATCGTCTTTGGTGTACGGATTGGTCAAGGCAGGCTTTATCATGTCGCGAGCCTGGTCCATCTTCTCAAAGTTAGTCTCTTTGCGTCCGCTCTGTTCGTTTTTCACCGAACCATTGTAGGTTGACAGTGCTTTCTTTACAACGGATTGGGCTTCCTTCATGGCAGCCTTCTCCTCTTTTGTCATCTGTGCGTTGGCGGTCAGGGTTGCAAGCAGCGCACATGCTAAAAAGATTTTTTTCATAACAGTAAATTATTTAAATGGTTAGAAATTTGATTATGCTTCTTCAGCGGGTTCTGTGGGGGGCACGATGGGATTACCCTCGGCATCCAGTTCTACGGCTTCTTCTTCAGGTTCTTCGTGTTCCACCACGCAGACGCTGCTGATGACGTCGTTGCGTTTCTGTATGTCGATGATGCGCACACCCTGTGTGAGTCGGCCCGACTGCTTGATGTCCTTCACGGCGACACGGATGGTGATGCCCGACTTGTTGATAATCATGATGTCCTGGTCCACAGTGACCTTCTTGATGGCAACCAGTTTGCCCGTCTTTTCTGTGATGGCAATGGTCTTCACACCTTTTCCGTTGCGGTTGGTGATGCGGTAGGAATCCAGTGCAGAACGCTTGCCTACACCTTTCTCTGAAAGCACGAGGATGGTGGGCATCTCGGGCCACTCAGCCAGCTTGGCTTCGAGGGCTGCCTGACGTTCTTCTTCGTCCTGGATAAGGTCAATCTGCTCCATGGCTTCGTCAAAGCCTTCGGGCTTGCGAATGGAAATCATGCCTACCACTTCGTCGTCGCCACCTTCGTCGAGGCGAATGGCGCGTACACCCGTAGCATTGCGTCCCATGTTGCGGACGGTCTGCTCGTTGAAGCGGATAGCACGGCCACCACGGTTGGCAATGATGATTTCGTCGCTGCCGTTGGTCAGGAGCACTTCGATGACACGGTCGCCCTCGGTGATATTGATGGCATTCAATCCGTTGGAACGTGGACGTGAATAGTCCTGCAGACTGGTCTTCTTGATGATACCGTTCTTCGTACAGAAGACGATGTTGCGCGAAGCCACGTAGTCGGAATCGTTGAATTTGGCCACACAGAGAATGGCTGTCACCTTGTCGTCGGACTCGATGTTGAGCAGGTTCTGAATGGCACGTCCCTTGAAGGTCTTTCCGCCTTCGGGCACTTCGTAGCCCTTCATCCAGAAGCAGCGGCCCTTCTGCGTGAAGAAGAGCAGCGTGTTGTGGGTGTTGGCTGTATAGATGTTCTCGATGAAGTCGCTGTCGCGTGTCGAACCGCCTTTCACACCGATGCCACCCCTACCCTGTGCACGGAATTCGCTCAGGTCTGTACGCTTGATGTAGCCCAGGTGGCTGACGGTAATAACCACAGGCACGTTGGGATAGAAGTCTTCGGGATTGAAATTTTCGCTGGCGGTGTAGTCGATGTAAGTACGGCGCTCGTCGTTGAATTTCTCTTTCACTTCGATCAGTTCGTCCTTCATCACCTTCTTGCAGAGTTCGGGGTCGTCGAGGATTTGCTGCAGGTAGTTGATGAGCTTCAGCAGGTCTTCATACTCGGCGTGGAGTTCATCCACACGCAGACCTGTGAGTTGGCTCAGACGCATATCCACGATGGCCTTCGACTGCAGTTCGTCCAGGTCGAAACGGGCCTCCAAGCCGCGCTGGGCATCGCTCGGTGTGCGTGAAGCACGAATGATGTGAACCACTTCGTCGATGTTGTCGCAGGCAATGATCAGTCCCTCCAGGATGTGGGCACGGGCTTCAGCCTTGCGCTTCTCGAACTGCGTGCGGCGGATGGTCACATCGTGGCGGTGGTCAATGAAGCACTTGATGCAGTCGCGCAGGGAGAGTTGCTTCGGACGCTTGTTCACGATGGCAATGCAGTTCACAGAGAAACTGCTCTGCAATTCGGTCAGCTTATAGAGCTTGTTCAGGATGACATTGGCATTAGCGTCGCGTTTCACGTCTATCACAATGCGCATACCCTCACGGTCCGATTCATCGTTCACGTTGCTGATGCCATCTATCTTCTTCTCGTTCACAAGGTCGGCAATCTTCTTGATCAGTTCCGACTTGTTGACGTTGTAGGGAATCTCGTTGACGATAATCTTGTCGTGCTGACCGTCGTTCTCAATCTCCGTCTTGGAACGAACCACGATGCGTCCACGACCTGTTTCGTAAGCCTCGCGAACCCCATCAATGCCGCAGATGATGCCGCCCGTCGGGAAGTCGGGAGCCTTGACATACTGCATCAGCTCCAGGCTGGTCATCTCGGGATTGTCAATGAAGGCCACACAGCCGTCGATTACCTCGCCCAGGTTGTGCGTAGGGATGTTCGTCGCCATACCCACGGCAATACCCGTAGCACCATTCACCAGCAGGTTCGGAATGCGTGTAGGCAGCACGGTGGGTTCCTTCTGCGAATTGTCGAAGTTGTCCTCCATATCGACCGTTTCCTTGTCAATGTCCTGAAGCATAGCTTCACCAATCTTGGAAAGACGAGCCTCCGTATAACGCATGGCAGCAGCACCGTCACCATCCACCGAACCGAAGTTACCCTGTCCCTCTACCAGTGTGTAGCGCATAGCCCACGGCTGAGCCAGTCGCACCAATGCACCATACACCGAAGAATCGCCGTGCGGGTGCAGGTGTCCCAGCACATCACCGACGATACGGGCACATTTACGAGTAGGTTTGTCTGAAGTAATGCCGTTCTCGTCCATGCTGAACAAGATACGGCGATGCACAGGCTTGAAGCCATCACGGACATCAGGCAACGCACGAGCCACAATCACCGACATGGAATAGTCGATGTACGACTGCTTCATCGTCTGATTGATGTCCACTTTAATAATTCTATCTTGATCTTCCATCTATAAAAATAAAATATAATGTGTATTTCTCTGCAAAGATACACATTTTTCCCTAATAACAACCATGATTATTAGCTAAAAAAACTAAAAACAGCCCAGAAAAGCCCCAATTTCGCATTTTAAGTACAAAATCGAGGGGGTGTCGGAAACACATTCAAAATGCAACAACGCGGAAAAGAACGGCGGTTTTTACCTATTGGGAAAAGTCCTTAAACAAAAAAAGGACAGTCCCACAAGAAAGACTGTCCTGATTAGATACAAACTTAGAAATTCATAATCAACCCAAGCACAAGCCAGAAATCCTCAGGCAGCGCCACATTCTCCAATCGCGCACAATTCCTGAACATCGGCGCAATCTCTTTCACAGAATATCCAGCGATGCCACAGCCCACACGAGTCACCAGGAAGCGCAACTCTGGGTGCAGACCAGCAAACTTGGTAAACCTATCGACAGCAGCCTGCAGATTTCCCAGCCCCTCCATCGTCGGAATGGCATAACTACGTCCCTGCAGACCTTCACCCTGTCCCCACACAGCACCAAACTCTTGCATGGCAAACGCAGCCGCACCACCAGCATGTTGACCCCCAGCATTACTGCCAAAGACAAAAATCTCATTCTCCGCCAAAGTGTCAATATTATCCGGCGACACACGATTCCCATAATAATCCTGCGCAAACTGTTGCCTCATCTTCATCATCTCATTCGCCGTGTAGCGATTGGGGTCATCATACATCTGATGCATCTTGTCGTAATAAGCATGCTTTGCCGAGCTCTCACGCATCCAGCTCGTAGCCGTACCCATCGCATCATGGGTAAACTCCACCACATTCTCGATAGACAGCAAATCGCTTACCTCCTTCACATTATGCGCCGAACCCATGTAAGAGAACGACCAGCCCAACTCCTTCAGCCCATCAATCAACTTCCGCACCATACCAGCATTCCACTCATGCGACGCATTCTCCAGTCCATCCGTCAGCACCGTCACCACACCCGTAGCATCCGCATCCCCCTGAATACGCTGCTTCAGATCCGTCAGCGACTGCCCCATCGCATCATACAGCGGCGTATTTCCCGTAGGCCAATACTCCTTAAAATCCTCCACCTTCTCGATAGGTGCACAATCAATCATCGTCCGCACATCAGGCCGAGTGGTTCCCCCGTCAAACGTCACCAGCGTCAACCAATGCCGCTGCGTCTCAGCAAACTCCTTCTGAGCAGCCCGAATCGTCTCAATCGTCTCGTTCACACCCGACAGCGTAGCCTCCCGCAAATTACTCATCGACCCGCTCTCGTCCACAATGATAAGGTTGTAGATGTGCGCCTTACTCTTGGCATCCTTAGGTACCTCCTGTTTAGGTACCTCCTGCTTAGGTGCCTCCTGCTTAGGTGCCTCCTGCTTAGGTGCAGGTCTTTCCTGCTTCTTTTCCTTATCACTCACATTGCCCTTTGGATCTTCCTTGCCAAAGAGTCCAAAAAAATTTGATAATACACTCATAGTTTTTTGCGATTTTAAAGATTCATGTAAAAAGTTTTTCTTATTGAGCGAAACAAATACCCAATTTCTATCAATGAAACAAACACTATTTTTTGATTAGATCTTGATGCGTAATCTTCAGCACCTGATGATGGTTGTCTATTTCTATCTTGCCAAGTCTTCCCAAAACACTCTGACCCAACAAAAGTGGTGCCTTCTGGTTCCTAACAACCGAAGCACGAATGTTATTGAGCTCCAAATCTCCGAAGTTCACATTCCGCAGATTGATGACTGTACCCACACTAACATCACCATTCGCATCCATATAATGTTGATTACCTATCACATCTGTACTTTTCAGATAGTCATTTTTCATCATAAACGTAGCCTCCACCATCGACAAGGTGACATCGCTGGCACCTGTGTCAAAGACAAAGTGCAGCGGCAAGCCATTTATCTTACATTTCACCTTGCAAACTCCACCTTCTTTGGTGAATGGCACCTCTGTAGTGACCATCCTGCTGCTGTTCTGCTTCTCCTCATTATTACCCTGCTGCTGCTTTGCCTTGTATTTATCGACAAGCGACTTGAATTTTTTTGTATCACGTATAAAGTCCAAATCAAAATCCCTTTCTATATGAGCAAAATTGCAGTACCCCATTTCCAGGCACTTCTCAAAGTACATCAAGGCTTTCTCCTTATCCTTCATTCTTGAATACACGCAGGTAGCCTCATAATAATTGCTCGCATCAGTCGTGTCCTTCTCTATCGTGGCATTGAGCGTTTCGATGGCCTTGTCGTTTTGTCCCAAACCCAGATAGGCATAAAATATGCAGTCATATTCATCAGCCTTTTCTTCTATCTCAATGACTTTCTTGAAGTCATCTTCTGCCAATTCTTTCTTTCCCTGTTTCAGGTAGATGTCTCCCCGACTTACGTATGCGTAAGAATAATCCGGTTCAAGCACGATAGCCATGGACAAATCTTCCAGGGCAGCATCCAAGTCGCCCGTATGGTACTTGAACCAGCCACGGCGGTAATATCCATAGCCATATTCAGGATCAGTAGCAAGCACCTTGTCCCACCCCTCTATGGCAGCCTTCATATCACCTAAATCATAATAGAGATCTGCCTTCAATGCCATATAATTCAAACCTGTGCTATCCATATTCAGCGCCAAATCTGTTTCCTGCATAGCCTGCCTGTAATCCCCCAACAACGAATAGCATAAAGCCTTCCTGAAATAAGCCGAAGGCAAAGGATCTATCCTGTTCGATTCATCATAATAAGATATGGCCTTTTTATACTGCCCATTTGTCTCATACATTTTGGCAAGAACGCTCGGCCAAATAGCATTGTTGGGCTGCTTCGCCGCCTGTATCTTCAATTTGGAAACCATCATAGAAAAGGCCGGTTCTTTCAAATCTTCAAGCATATACAGAGCTTTTGGGTCATATTTCAACTTCATTGCAGACAAAAGATCGTCTGTAGCCTCATTCCATTTTTCCAACGCCGAATAGACTTCTGCCCGAAATGAATAAGCAGAAACATAGCTGTCGTCCAATTTCAGGACATAATCAAAGTGCTTCAGAGCCTCCTCCCAGCGTTTCTGCATGAGGGCATTACGTCCCAAACCCATATACCCAATCGTGTTTCCAGGATCCAAATTTACCATCATCCTGTAGTCAGCATCACTTAAGTCATACTTCTCCTGCTCAAAATAAATCTGACCGCGACTCTCATAGCCATCAGTTTTACTGGGATACAATCGGATGGCAGACTCATAATCAGAAAGAGCATTCACCGTATCTTCCAGATTCATGTACACGGCAGCCCTTGTCATATATGCTAAAACAGTATATTCTTCGTCCTTCTTAGGAAGATATTTGATGGCCAAATCCGCAGCAGTCAAAGCACGTCCATACTCCTTGCTATAATTCCTTATCACAGCAATCAAAGCAAAGGCATACCCATTCTTCGGATTATCCGAAAGATCCTTGTTCAAATACTCCAACGCCTCCTGATAATTCTCATTCTCTATGGCTTCCATTCCCCTGTTAAAGTTATACGTATCAGGACGTTTAATATTCTGAGCAAACAGAACCGTGGAAATGGCTAAAGCAGCCACAAATAAAACCAATCTTCTCATAATCCATCAATATTTAAGGTCATCTGTTGGAATTTTAAAGGTAACAGGCAAAGCGTATCTGACCCGTACAGGCTTACCCTTCACTTCTCCAGGTTTCCATTTGGGCATGAGATTCACCACACGCAAAGCCTCTGCATCCAATAGCGGATGAACACTCTTTATCACCCGTGAATCAACAATTGACCCATCCCTATTGACAATAAACTGCACCAACACCTTTCCTTCTATCCGATTCTTCTCTGCCTCCTTGGGATAAGTGAGATTTTGCGAGAGAAAAATCATAAGTCCCTGCCTCCCGCCAGGAAATTCAGGCTTCTGATCCATAGTTTCAAACACCTTATTTTCCGATGAAACTTTACTCGTAGAATCCTTGGCACCCACATCCTGAGCCTCTGCCTGTTCTGGCACCATCAGGCCGAAAGCGAAAATCGGTAAAAATAAAAACTTTTTCATAATATAAATATGTATTAAATTTATTGCGTAAAAAACACGCGGCAAAGGTAAAGAGAATTTTTCATTCCTCCAAATTTATTTGCGTATTTTTTACACAACAATCACAATTGCTCCGATTTTTTATAAAAAACAATCCAATTTGTACAATAGACAGAAGTACGAATCCTCGGATGAATATCATGCGTCCTGCCATTACCATCTCGCCACCAGGCGTAATTCCATCCAGGGCCCATATCCAGATACAAAGCCTCCGTCACACCATAACCCAACAAATCTTTGATAAACGCACCAAACGTTACCACCCCACAAGTCTCAATCACACAAACACATCCATCCTTTTCGCACAAAGCACGGAACTGATTCCTGTTCCCATTCGGTCTCTTGTGTTCCACCTCCACGCCCTCATGAATCATCATCTCCTGTGCCACACCCATACCACCATGCAGAGCTGCCGAATCCAACTCATCCGAATAATCCTTGTACAGAAACTTCCCTGTTCCCTGGTAATACACAAACGCCCCCGTATTGCGCTTGCACCTATACCCCTTATAGCGCACACCACTCGACACATGATCCCCCGCAATATTCGTATGCTTAAACTCCTTCAGCAACGAGCCCGTAAAAGCCGCCTCCGCCATAAACACCACACTCCTATCCGTCTTCTCTGGCATCACTCCACACACCAGGTCAATCCGCTCAAACTTTGGGTAATAAGCCACAAACTTTTCCGTCGAGTCAAGCACCACTGTCTCCACCCCATCACTGTCCGTCTCAGAAATCTCAACATGACGAGTTTCCTTCCCTGCTTGTCCGCAGGAAAACCACAAACCCAATATCGCCCAAACATTAGCAATTGCAACCTTAAGCCGAATCATATTAAACCGCTTTTATCTTGGTTTACAAATCCTGCAAACCGTAAAACCTACAGACTGTGCATAGCTCACAGGGACCTTCCTAATTTCACCTGTACAACGATTCAACCCCCTGCACCTGTCTGTCTTGTGATACCTGTAAGCATCAGGTCCCGTGCAGATATACACCTGACTCTGCTGTTGCGTGCTGGTTGTAAATGATGCCATGAACAGCATGGCGGCAAATAGTGTTTTCATAATCTTTCATTTTATTGAGCGAAACAACCCCTCTTTTTTATCACATGCAAGATGGATTTTTAATTTATCACTCTTTATTTTCACTTAACGAGTGGCAAAAATACAACTTTCTATCTTCACCACCAAAACAAAAAGCTCCACAAGGCTTGTGAAAAGGCTTTTTATTCCCAAATTATCATGTTCTGAGGCAGAGTAATCCGTTTTGCCTCTCCACTTTTTCCTGTAATCACATAATAATGCAACACCTCAGCATCCACGATACTTGAAAATGCTTGGCGAATCCGTGAACACTTTTCGTTGATAGAATTTGATAGCGGGTCAGTCACATTCGTAATGCTTTTCAGTTCCTTTTCCGTCAAACCATTTGGTCTTAGACGTGAATATATCTGCGTCAATTCCTCCCGACAATCGGGCAAGGTTTTAAAGACAATGCCTTCCGGATGATTTAAGAACAACAGATACACAGCCTTGTTCAACGGTTCCATTTTCACTTCTTTTTCCTCCAGCATCATTCGAAAGTCTTTTGTAATGATCAAACGCTTCATTGCCACTCGATTTTTCGACTTTTCTTGTCTGTTACTTAACAACCAAAGCGTCTTTTCACACCGATTGCCACCATAATATTTGTCCAGTACAGCCACAAAGACATCATTGGGGGAAACTTTGTCAAACAGCGTCATGCACGACTGAACCTTCAATACATCAGGAAAGCCGAACATCTCCTGTGCTGTTACCTGATTTACTTGTAACAAACATTCCGTAATCTCCCTTAGACGATGTCCGGCAATCTCATGATTCAGATAAGCCTTAGCCTCTTCCGTTCCTTCAATTCCGTAGAACTCCGAATTGTAGCTATGTCCAAGCCCTTTCAGTTGGGGAAATATATACCAGATCCAGTGCCCCATCTTCCTGCCAATTCGTATTTCTCTCAGAGCAGAGTCATACATGCCGCAGGAATCCTGTGCTTCAACAAAACGCTCAATATTATAGTCAGACTTACCCAGCAAAGCCTCGACGAAACTACGCGGCAGAGCAACATTCTTCATGTCTAAAACATCCTTGAAATACTGAGCCATCTCTCGGTCAGAATATCCACCAAGACCACATCCTATGCGAATGACAAAGAAAAACAATTCCTGATGCTGTTTTGCAAACGCCACGAATCTGTCTATATAGGGTTTTATATCTGGAATTTTCCCATCCTTTCCAAAATCCGTCGGGATGGCATAGCTCTGTCCTTGCAGTCCCTCTGCCTGTCCCCATACAGCGCCAAACTGCTTATAGGCCATTCGCGAAGCACCGCCCATGTGGTACCCCAGCACATTGCTGCCAAAGACAAATATCTGACCAGGGGACAACCTGTCAATAAACTCTGGGGTGTAAACAAACTCTTTTTCCATATACTATAATATAAAATTCATTTGTCTTCTATTCCTCAACAAGTTTATCTTTAGAATATATTAAATATTGATAATCAATTACTTACGCTTTAAACGGTAGAAAAGTGGATTGGAGACTATGGATTGTACGAAATGAAAGCATAGATTTAACGTATTTAACTTTTGTTGGGCTATGATATGGTATATGAATGTCACCATTGTAGCATAAATAGGAATTCCATGAGTATGGAGACTCTGGAAATGAAGGATGAAGGCTTAATTGGTTGGTCTTTCAAACAGTCTTCATTTTGACTTTGTTGCGATGGTAATTCTTATTTAGAAGACAATTACAATTTTTCTTTTATAAAGCGATACAATAACACAGCACTTCCAAATGAACAGGTCTTATGATATCCATTTGCTTTGTTTGGATCTGCAAAATCGCCAACACCTTTCATCCAAAGAGCATTTTTTTGAGTTTTACCTGATAATAATTTTGAAGTAAGGTATAATCCAAATCCTTCCATATCTAATCCCTCTAACTTACGATCACTTTCTTGCAACTCCTTAACAACTTCAGTAGAAGTTACTACATAAGGTCCACAACATGTTGCAGACCATTGGACTTGATACGAATCTCTCTCATCAACAAGTAAATTTGCCTTCTTTATCTTTGACATAATGGCTGATTGTGTATCATCATCTTCTATTAATTCCTGCATAGGAAGAGACAGTCTTGTCGATACTTCTATTTGGTGAATCTCTTTTATTAGTTGTACACTGCCATCTATATCTTTTAACTTGCCTGATGCATAGTCCTGAATAGACGATGCTACAAGTATATCTCCAAGCTTCAATTGATTTGAAGGGAAGCCCGCAGAAAATCCTGTCATAAATACGGTATCTACATGAAAGAGTGTGTACATTAGAGTCGTCAATACTGAAGTGGGGATAACACCTGGACGACCTGCCATCGCAGCTACAACACGTATATCATTATTGTTTGCCGTGGTGACTACAGTGCTCTTGAATTGAAATGGTACATCTTCCTCCACGTTAATTCTTTGCCATTTATTTTCACCGCCAAAAGCCTCAATCATTTGCTTAAATTCTTCAGAAAGAGCGCATATTACAGCTATATCATATTTGTTCCTGTTTTGAAGTCGACTCTCTATTGAATTTTTACACCTAATGGAATAATTAACAGCATACTTAAGTTGATTTATCCATTCTGCATCACCTTGTTTGCATTGGATGACATTGAAGAGAAGAGACTGAAATTCTTCTTTTTCTTTATTATAGGCGTTTGCCTTTTCTGTCAATCCAATTATCTGAGCTGGAACTTTCACTCTTCCGTCTGCTGACATTATTTCACGAATGAAACTCAATCCTCCCTCTTCTTGTGGTTCTTCGTTTTCAAATAAAGGAAGAACAAGATCCAGCAGAACAAGGTCGAAATAATCCTTTGATATCGCCTTTCTTCCATTGGCAACACTCTTCGCGACCTCAATATCATTTTCATGAAGGTCACATCCCTCAACAAGTACCTGTTTAATTTTGTCGATTTTTCTGTCAGAATCGTCGAGAATCAGTATTTTTATCATATTATCGAATGAATATAATTAGTTAATTGTTTCTTCCAATCACTTTTTTTGAAAGAAAAAAAGATAAAACCATCATAACTATCAGGATTATCATCTTTCAGTTCTTTATCAAGCTGGCTGATACTTTTACCATCAAAATTTTCAAACATAGTGACAACTTTCACTTTTGTAGGAATATCACGTAGGTACATACCTTCTAATATTCTCTTTCCAGCCAAGGTTTCTGGAACGCCTCCATTTTCTTCTATGTTGACATCAAATGTCGACATAGATATATCTAAGAGAATGAGAAAATAATCATTATAATGCCTATATATTTCTTCAATGGCAGAATGGTATGACGATTTTTCAACAATCACTATTGCAGGAAACTCTTTTAATATTTCCTTCTTTATTTCATCTGCTTTTTCTGGTAAATCTTCCACCAAGAGCAACTTTTTCATATGCATATTTCCTTTAAGTTCAATACTACAGACGCAATACATTTACCATTCTCTGCTTTTATTTCTAGCAAATTTCTTTCACAACCAAGCTCTGCTTTAATTATTTTATTTACTTTAACCAATCCGCTTCTTCCCTCCATTTGGAGCCGGCTTTCAAGTTGTAGCATTTCTTTAAACTTGGCATTCAGAGAATCTTCATGTTCGCTTATATTATTTTCAAATGTTAGTATTACATTATTTCCTTCTCGAACAAGAGAAATTCGGAATGGCCTTGGGCTTTCTACTTTACTGTAACTAAACATATTATTGTAGAAAATGGTAAGCATATCTGATATATGAATCACATATTCTGATTTTATGATAACATCATTTTCGAATCCTTCAAATGATAAGTCTTCTATAATGTTCGGATACATTTTTGATGTTATTTGCCATACTGCCTGCATTTGCTTAACAAGGGAAAAATTATCAAACTTTGCATCTTGTAGATAAAACCATTTTTCTATGTGAGCTATTTTCTGAATCGTTTCGGTCCTCGCATTTATCACAGCTCTATTTAGTTCATCATAAAAATGACGCTCTGCAAATACTTGAATGTCCTGAGATAAATTGTCCACAAGTTTATTAAGTGTATTTTTCAAATTGTCATTTATCTCCTTTCGTATATTTACGAGACTACTATTAGCCATTTTTAGCATATATTCCATAAGGACCATACAAAAATGGTTATAATCTTCTGTTTTTGTATTTGAGTAAACTGTTGCATAGCACATGTCATCAGGAGTTAGTCTATAATCGAACATGCCCTTATCAGTATCTTCGATTTTTATTTGAAGCGCATTCTCTTTAAATGAATCTATAGCATGGTTAACTCCAATCGAGAATTTCTCAAGCATCTTAGTGAGGTCAAGATGCTCCGTTTGAGTTAATCCATATTTTTTCATCCAGTAATTTGTTGGAATGTACTTATTATTGACTGTGGTCAACAATAGATGCAATCCATCATATCCAGATCTTAACACACCCTCCAAAACCCCATGACGAATTCGAGTGCTTAAGTATGTCTTTAGACCAAACTTACTAAATAGGAACTTATCGCGAATCACGGTAAATACTTGGCAAGCTGAATCTATAAAGGCTTTACTTGTGAACTTTACCTTCGTCCTAATAAGTGCTCTATCTTTATTTATGTCTGTCCAGTCAGAAATAGTGTTAACAATATAATATGAATTGGTTTGACCAGAATTGGCAAACTGATTCCGAAATTGATTATATAGACCTTCGTGTTCAGCAAACTCATATTTCATGAGAGCCGCCTGATTTACATATATTTTGCTTTCGTCTATTTTCCTAATGTTTTGGTATACTATCATTGTGTCCACTATTTCCTGATTGAGAGCTTTATAATCATCTATCCGAGGAGAAGTGTTTAGTGTCGTTAGATATTGAGATATCTTCTGCTGTTCCTCCAGCATCTTCTTTGTGCTGGTAATATATAGCATATGTCTCAAAATGTCTTCAGAGGCAAGAAGGAATAAATACAGCTCTACTTTTTCTGGACTATTTTTCATTTCTGTATCTAATTCTGGTATCAAGTCAGATACCAGTTCTACATCTTTATAGTTACAAAATCTCTCAAGTAGAGCACTCTTCTTTTCATCTTCTGTTGCATTTAGGAAAACAAAGAGTTGAAGATCCAATCCATTTTTCACACCTTTCTTATACTTCTCATGATACATAGAATTAATCAAGTCTGACGTCATAATCTGGCTGACATATGCTTCCCCTTTCAGATAGTAATCTACATAGAATGTAATGGCATCTTGCTTTTTATTCAATTTGACAAAGCACCTAAAAATATAATCTATGGCACATTGTACGATTGGAAGAACTCTGTTGTTCTCAATCAATACAGTCTGCCATAAATTCAATGCAGATTCATAATCTTCATTTCTGAATGCGATTTTTGCAGAATCTACATCTACAATATATTTTGCAATTTCATGTGAATCAGAAACATCATCAGAATTTCTCTTCTTTTGATAATCAAGTGCTGAATAGAATCCAACTTTCGACAATCCAGAATCTATATAGTCGTCTTTTTTCTTCACATCATCATATATTCCACAATACATTGGGTCAAAGCAGGTAAGTGAAAGGTATTTCAGATTTTTATTCGCAGTTTCATACTCACCTGAAAGATAATAGTCTAAGCCACATGCTATTCCAAGACCATATATGTTTTTGTCTATCTGATACAAAGAATTTAGAATGTCCTCATTCTCAGAACTTGTCATTGCATCATATAAAAGATGTGTGATTTGGTTCAGTATAGAATCATTATTAGAACAAATCGGAGTGTATCTTTTACCTAATGAAATCATAGACCTGCAATAGATTTTTAGAATATCAAAATGTGAATTGTCGTTGATTACAAACAATTTGCATTTCTCACTACAGGTAAGATATTCTCCCTTGTAGTAAAGATCCAATATTTCTACGTAATCACGATTAAAGTAATCTATAGACAAGTATTTAGCATTAGTATATGCCACCAAAGAAGATAATAGTCGGTCGTTAGTTTTTCTATAAAATTTAATAGCCAATGCAGATGCAAGATTTTTACCAAGCAAATCTTCACTCTTGGCAAAGTATGCTTTAATCAAATAAATAAAGATGTTATATCGATCTATCAAAGAGTTTGTTGCCTCCATGATCAGAACTGGCGACAAATCTTGCGATTCAAATGTCTTATAGAAATTTAGTCTAAAAAGATAATAACTATAACGATCCTCTTGAAAAACGGTTCTGTTTAGTTTGAATTTGTTCTCAAGCTCTGAATCATACGCAAAAGCTGAATAGGATTTAGAACTTCTTTTATATAGATATGACAACAAAAAGGTCACAAACCCATGCTTTGCATCTTTCTTTGCTTTATTTACCTCAGTTAAAAGTTCAAGGCTTTTTTGTTCGTTTCCAGAATAGCTATAAATTAGCAGCTTAGTTTCGTAATACCATATACTTATCCCAAACCTGTGCTTAGCTTTTTCGAGAATAGAAAGAGCTTCGTCATAATATCCGCTAATTACAGATTTCTCAATTTGGTCTCTTATTGAAACATATTCAGATAAAACGTTGTGATGTTTGCTAACAAGAATATACAGCCAATTAAAGTCTCCAAGAATATTCTCCGAACGAAAGAAATAACTGTTCCCTTCTCCAAGTTCATCAATGTCTTTGGGAAACAAGTTACCCCAAAGTAGACTTTTGTAATGAGAAGAAACCTTAAATAATGATTCCAAAGATTGTGAAAGAACAGGGCCTGTGACTTTGTATTTCATCAAAGCAGCTGTTCGAGCACATTCTTTCTTGTCTTGTCGAGCATTTAAGAATTGCTGTACTACATGATAAACAGGAACTTCCTTTTGTTTTACAATCTTATGTTTCATTATTTTATAAATTGATTATGAGTCTCTACCAACATTGATTACCAATCTAAATATTCTCTTTTCAACGTAAACATTGAATGACAAATTTAGTGCATCGCTTTTTCTTCTTCGCATTTTATCTGCAAAGATAAACAAAAACTTCAATAAACGAAAGAAAATAGATAGTTTTATGTTTTTTTATTTTCATTTATTCAAACAGACAAGATTATTTGATCTTTTGATATTAACTGGGAATAGAACGTATACCCGTCTTAATATTCAGCCCACACGTCATTGTGACGAATAGGGCTGAGTGGTTTACGCTATCGAGCGAATTTTGATAATGTTTTCAGAACCCGGGTTCAGCCGCGCCGCGCTGGTAATTGAC
The DNA here is from genome assembly GCA_902802265.1 of uncultured Bacteroidales bacterium. Lineage (GTDB taxonomy): Bacteria > Bacteroidota > Bacteroidia > Bacteroidales > Bacteroidaceae > Minthosoma. Next base: position 182,250 of record CADCLN010000003.1, read on the forward strand.
CCAGCCGTCGGGGTCTTTGACATAATAGCCTTGGATGCGGAGGGAGGTGGCATCGGCGTAGGCGAAGGTGAGGGCGCAGGAGTAGGCCATGTAGTCTCGCTCGGCATCGTCGTAGGTGGCGGTCAGTTGAAGGCAGTTGCGCTTCTCGCCGCTGTTGCCCTCGGGACTCCAGTATCTCAGCTGCCACGTTCCCGTGAACGTGCCGCTCAGTTCCACGTCCTCCCAGTCGGTGTAGCGTTGCTCCCCGTCGATGGTGACGAGCTTGCGGGTTTGCCACTTGCGCATTCCCGTCAGTGTGCCGTCGGACTGAAACATCAGGCACTCAAAGTAACGCTGCGTGTCGCTGATGTTCTCGTAGTGCCATGTGCCGACCATGAGCGGCCGGTACTGCTCATTCAGCTGCACGGTCTTTTCGTGTGCCTCCGGGTCGGCATACCTTGGTTCGTCGCTGCCGCAAGAGGCGAATGCGAGGGCGACAATCAGGAGGAAGAGAAGTTTTGCTTGTTTCATTTCGCTTTTATGGACACAGGTGAAAGGAATTCTTCAAAAATATAATGCTCAATAGACTCTGCTGACATACCTGAGAAATCAGCCACGACTTTGCCTTTGTGAATATACGTAATCTCATCGCATATATCAGATATTGC